>CALXRV010000011.1 GCA_944390945.1 uncultured Clostridia bacterium | reverse complement strand
TGCTATAATATTTCGATAGGAATTGGCGGCAGTAGAATGACATATTATTGATAAGACGAGGTATTCGCTATGGTGAAGGCTTGCAATATTGCCATCGTCGGCGCAAGTGGCGCGGTTGGGCAGGAATTCCTGAAAATACTGGCAGAGCGGGATTTCCCAGTTGGGGAATTGCGCTTGTTGGCCACGGAACGCTCGGAAGGTAAGCAGCTTGCCTTCCGTGGTCGTGAATATATGGTGGCGCGTACCACGCCGGATTCGTTTGCCGGTATGGATATTGCTTTGTTTGCCGGCGGATCCGCCAGCAAGACCTATGCGGCGGACGCGGTTGCAGCCGGCGCCGTGGTCATCGATAACAGCAGCAGCTTCCGGTATGATCCGGCTGTGCCGTTGGTCATTCCTGAAGTAAATCCGGAAGATGTACGCTGGCACAAAGGGATTATTGCCAACCCGAATTGCTCGACGATCCAGATGCTGGTCGCCCTGAAACCGCTGCATGATGCAGCGCGTATCCGTCGGATCCTCGTATCGACTTATCAGGCGGTATCCGGAGCTGGCCTACCCGGCCTGCATGAGCTGGAATCTCAGGCAGCGCATTTGATGCGTGGTGAGGAGATCGACCCGCCGCAGGCTTTCCCCTATCAGATCGCCTTTAATCTGATCCCGCAGATTGATGTGCTGTTGGAGGATGGCTACTATAAAGAAGAGATGAAAATGGTGTGGGAGACGCAAAAGATCTTCCACGATGAAAACATCCGTGTGGCTGCGACCTGCGTGCGCGTGCCGGTTTTCCGCAGCCACAGCGAGGCGGTTACTGTGGAGTTGGAACGTCCGCTTTCGCCAGAGGAGGCGCGCGAATGCCTGCGCCGTGCGCCTGGCGTTGTGGTGGTGGATGACCCCGCCGCCCAGAAATACCCGATGCCATTTTATACCAGCGATACGGATGAAGTTTATGTCGGCCGTATTCGCCGTGACCTTTCGGCAGAAAATAGCCTGCATCTTTGGGTGGTTGCTGACCAAATCCGCAAAGGCGCGGCGACAAATGCGATTCAGATCGCAGAGCTTCTACTGCGGGAAAATTTAATCTGACCAGTGAAGGAAACAGGGAGGATATTATGGATTTTGGGACCGTACTTACTGCGATGATCACGCCGATGCACGCGGATGGCTCGATCGATTACAGCGGCGCACAGCAGTTGGCCGCTTATTTGCTGGAGCATGGCTCAGACGGTCTCGTCGTCTGCGGTACGACTGGCGAAAGTGCTACCGTACACAAAGAGGAAAAACTGAAGCTGTTTTCTGCTGTACGTGAAGTGACGAAGGAAAAGAAAAAGATGCTGATCGCCGGCACCGGTTCCAATGATACAGCGGATTCAGTGGAATTGTCGAAGAAAGCTGAAGCGATGGGTGCGGATGCGGTATTGGCCGTCACACCGCCCTACAATAAGCCGCCACAGGAAGGGTTATATCGTCATTTCCGTGCGATTGCGGAGGCGATATCTTTACCGGTAACGCTGTATAATGTACCAGGCCGCACTGCGCTCAATCTGGAACCCGCGACCGTCGGCCGTCTGGCTGCGGATGTAGAGAATATTGTTGCGCTGAAAGAAGCGACGGGGGATATGGAGCAGATGACTCGTCTGCGTGCGGTTACGCCGCCTGATTTTCTGATCTATTGTGGCGAGGACAGCGTTTTTCTGCCCATGCTCAGCCTGGGCGCCTGCGGTGTGATCAGCGTGGCTTCGCATTTGATCGGCCCGCAGTTGCAGGAAATGGCAGCCGCTTATCAGAAAGGCGACACCACCCGTGCATTGGAACTGCATGATCGTTATTTCCATGTATTCAAAAAGCTGTTCCTCTGTGCAAACCCGGTTCCGCTCAAGTATGCGTTGAACCGGATTGGCCTGCCAGCTGGCGGCTATCGTTTGCCGTTATGCGAGATGGACGATACAGGAAAAGCGCAGATTGATTCGATGTTGCGGGAGATCGGCCTGCTGTAGTTCGCCGGCAGCTGTCTGCTGCCCGCAGCTTGGGATATGCGGGCGGACGTGTTTTTTATCTGCCAGCGGCAGGCAATCTGCAGAATCGAACAGAATTTACCTGCACGCTATCCGGGCAGGTTTATCCTGTCGCGGTGATGGGTAAAATCAAAGGGGACATTTCCGCCTGTCCGGCGGATCATATATGAAAGTAAGTACATGCGATCGCGTCGGCGCCAAAACAGGAGGCCTGTTTTGGCGTGCCTGCGCGCGGAAAAGAGAGGAAAAGAATAGGGGAGATTTATGACAGAGAACAAAAAAAATGAAGGGGAAAAGAAAAAGGGGATTGATTTAGTTGTCCGCAGCGCCATTGACCGCTTGGTCAGTGCCGAGCAGGATGCAGCGGCTATGGCATCAGCCGGTGCGGTGCCGGCTGCAGCGGGCAGGCGGACAAAGACTGCAGCTGCTTCGACGGCAGAGCCGGTTAGACAGCAATCCCGCAAGCCACGCCAGCGAAAACCAAAGGCGGCAGAGAGTAAAGAGACGGCAGGCAGTCCGGTAGTTGCGCCTACAGAGGTGGTTGCGCCTGAGGCGAAAACCGTAGCTGCCGCGAAAACACAGCCGCCCGCCGGGAAAAAACGCGGTCGGCCGAAGAAAAATGCAACAGCTGCCACCAGCATGGCTTCTGCTGCTGTACAGCCGGCACGCGCCGTATCGCGCAAAGCAAATGTGCGCGCCTACAGCGGCAAACCTGCGGACGAGCAGTTGCCGACACAGTCTTTTCACAGCAATTTTCTGGCCTTGCATCATGATGCGGCGCCCAGCAAGCCACATGCTGCTGCCGCTGCAAGCAAAAAAGGAGACCGCGAATATAAGCTGAAGATCATTCCGCTGGGCGGCTTGGGCGAAGTCGGCAAAAATATGACCCTGATCCAGTATGCGGATGATATTATCGTGGTTGATGGCGGCGTTTCCTTTCCAGAAAACGATATGTTTGGCGTGGATCTGGTGATCCCGGACTATAGTTATTTGATCGAGAACAAGGATAAGGTTCGCGCCTTTTTCCTTACGCATGGCCATGAAGACCATATCGGAGCCATGCCATATATTTTGAATGATATTCAGGCACCGGTCTACAGCGCTCCGTTGACCCTGGGTCTGCTGCGCGGCAAGCTCAATGAGCATCGCATCAATGCCGATTTGCGACAGGTTGCGCCACGGGAGGAAGTCACGGCCGGACTGTTTCGTGTGGAGTTCGTTCGTCTGACGCACAGTATTCCGGATACGATGGGGCTGGCAGTGACGACGCCGGTCGGCGTTATTCTGCTGATCAGCGATTTTAAGATGGATCTTTCCCCGATCGATGGCAAGCAGATGGATTTTGGACGGATATCCGCTCTGGGAGAAAAAGGCGTGCTGCTGCTGATGAGCGACAGTACGAATGCGGAGCGGGAAGGATTTACCGGCAGCGAGCGCAGCGTGGGTGCGAATCTGGAGCGCATTTTTTTCAATGCACCGGGCAGGATCATCGTCACCACATTCGCTTCGCATGTGCATCGTGTGCAGCAGGTGATGCAGGCTGCATTCAAGGCCGGGCGCAAAGTTGCGGTCTGTGGTCGTGGTATGCAGAATATGACGGCGATCGCTGCAGCGATGGGCTATCTGGAAGTGCCGGACAAAACGTTGGTAGATATTGAGCGCATTCAGGACATGCCGGCAGATCAGACGGTCATCCTGACCACCGGTTCGCAGGGCGAGATGATGGCCGGCCTAACGCGGATGGCTGCCGGCGAGCATAAGCAGGTGCAGATTCGTGAGGGCGACACCGTCGTGATTTCCGCTACGCCGATTCCAGGCAACGACCGTATGGTCAGCCGGACGGTAGACAACCTTTTCCGTCGCGGTGCTTATGTATATTATGAACGTGCGCAGCATATCCATGTTTCCGGGCATGCCAGCCAGGAGGAGCTGAAGCTGTTGCTCAACCTGGCTAAACCGCGCTATTTTATGCCGATCCATGGTGAACATCATATGCTGCAAAAGCATGCGATGCTGGCGCAGCAGGTGGGTATGGCAGCAGAAAATACGATTGTGATGGAAAACGGTCAGGTTTTGGAATTGGCGCGCCGCAGCTATCGTGCAACGCGCAGTGTGGAAAGCGGACGTGTTTTTGTCGATGGCTTGGGCGTGGGCGATGTCGGCGCCACCGTGCTGCGTGAACGGCGCCAGCTTTCAGAGGGCGGCGTAATCGTCGTTTCCATGACCTATTCCCATGAACGCGGCCGTGGCCGTTCCCCAGTGCCGAAGCTGGTCGCCGGCCCGGATATTCTAACGCGCGGATTCATATTTGAGAAGGAATATGAGCATATTATCGGTGAGATGAAGGAGAAAGTGGTGGCGTTGTCTACGCCGGAACGTCTTGCCGACAGCAATATCAATGATCTGCGTAACCAGATTCGTTCGCAGCTCAGTAAGTTCGTAATCGAGCGTACCGGGCGCAGGCCTGTGATCATGGTGGCGGTCTCGGTGATGTAGGCGGCGCCTCTGAAAAGGAGGCTACAGCTTGGATCGTTTGCATGATGCTGCGCAGGGCAGGAACATGCTTTCTGCTTACCCTTGCCTGCGTAACGAAGTGAATCCGGATGACTTGCCGGAACTGCCGGAACCGGAATCGGCGCCGGAAAACGACGCACCTGTTGAGCAGGAGCGTGAGAATATCAATGATTTTGGCCAGCTCAATCTGCCGCGGATTAACAGCGATATCCACGTCATCAGTATTATCGGACAGGTTGAGGGGCACCTGGTTATGCCGCCGCAAAATAAGACGACGAAATATGAGCATATCATCCCACAGCTGGTGGCAGTGGAGGAAAGTCCGGATATCAAGGGGCTAATCGTCATCCTTAATACGGTAGGCGGCGATGTGGAGGCCGGCCTTGCTATCGCGGAGTTGGTTGCTTCGATGTCAAAGCCTACGGTTTCGCTGGTGCTGGGTGGCGGGCATTCGATTGGTGTACCGATCGCAGTTGCGGCAGATCGTTCATTTATCGCTTCCACAGCGACGATGACCATTCATCCGATCCGCCTGACCGGCATGGTCGTTGGTGTGCAGCAATCTTTTGATTATCTGGAACGGATGCAGGATCGGGTGATCAACTTTGTTACTGCGCATTCTGCGATTTCGTCGGAAGAATTCAAGCGGATGATGACGACCGTCGGTGAGCTGGCGCGTGATGTTGGCACAGTCGTGGTCGGCCGTGGCGCAGTGGAATGCGGTCTGATCGATGAATTGGGCGGCCTGGGTGATGCCCTGGCCTGGCTGCGGCAGCAGATCGCTAATGACGTGCCGGCAGCAGAGGCGGCCAAGCCCGCACCAGCAGGGAGCGCTCGGGGACATGTACGCCGCCGTGCAAAGGGTGGTGGTCCGGCATGATCTGGAGTGTGATACCGGAAGAATTGATCTTTTCGCAGCCAGCGCAGCGCGGCCAGCCACCTGCCGCACTTTTGATTCGTTATCTGAACCGGCAGGTGATGGTGCGGCAGGGCCGGGTGGAGGCATTGCTTTCTACCAACCCGGCGGATTTTCTTGATGAACGGTTTTTGCCTGGCGCGCTGGTCGGCCGGGTATAGCCGGGAAGAAGGAAGCCGAGCAGGATGCGGGCAGGACAAGGGAATGCTGCCCGGTAAAAAATTCATTGGTGAAAGGCGGGCGGTAGTTGTACGCTCGCTTTTCTGTTGCTGTTGACTGTGCAGCCGCTTGACTTTTTACCGCAGGAGTGTACAATTAAGATAAATGGCATATGCCATATACTACATACAGGTAAAAAGTGGCGTTTTATGGTTGGGAGAGGGGATTTGAAGATGAGTCTAACGGAGCGGATCGCAGATTTTGCCGCAGCAATGGCAGACGGGTTGCAGGTGGAGGATTTATGCGTAGGCGTGGGCTATACCTGTGTTCGGCTTTCCGACGACAGTGGCGGTCTGAGCTATACTTTTCGTCATGACTTGGGCGCGAGCTGCGGCGTGCTGCAGAAGGCAGGTTCTTTGACCGGCATGCAGGCTGCTGAGGCAATCGGCTGGGCAGGAAGCCGGAACCTTGCCGCGGCGGCGGTGGGTATGGCGACGATCAATGCGGTATTGAACCGGCGTTTTTCTGCCGGGCCGAATATTGCGGAAGCGCTTGACTGTCAGGCGGAAGAAGTGGTGGGTATGGTCGGCTATTTTTGCCCGTTGGTCTGGAAATTCCAGAAGGCAAAGCATCTTTATATTTTTGAACGCGGCCGTAAGGCCGGCAGTGCTGGGCATGCGGAGATTCTGCCGGAAGAAGAGGAGGCCGCTTTGCTGCCGCAATGCGATATCGTAGTAATGACCGGCACTTCATTTGTCAATCAGACTGCAGATGCGATCCTGTCCTGCTGCAGCCGGGCGCGGGAGGTGATCGTCGTCGGCGCAAGCACGCCGATGTGTCCAGAGATTCTGCGCGATGCTGGCGTGACTGTGCTGGCAGGTACACGGGTTACCGACGCGGCGGCGGCCATGCGTATTGCCGCGCAGGGCGGCGGTGGGATGGATTTTTCCCGTGCCAGCATGAAGCTGCTGGAACGCATTTAAGCAGTGGAAGCGGATTGGCATGATTTGCAACCAGGCGACGTTATAGAGAAAAGCTGCCGCTTTTGCCTTTACCAAGGGAAAGGCGGCTGTTTTTTGGTGTGGTTTAGTGCGCGGTTCAGTATCCATTTGGCTGGCATCTGGGGCTACCGGCAAAACGATGATGATCGTGGCAGGGAAGATGTATAGTGCGGGAGCTGTTGTCAGGTTTCCCCTTTACCCCAGCCGGGGATCATGATAAAATAATTTATTAAGGCTTTGGTTCAGCCCTTGATTTACATGATTTGTGGCGTTCTATTACCGCATGGGCAGGCGGATTCTGCTGGAAGAATAACAGATGGAGAGATGCGATGAAGGAAAAGATACAAAGCCGTTTTGATAAGTTCTATGCTGGGTTGACGCATGCTGCGCAGGCACGCATCGACGCTTTTTGGGCGGGTTTTGACTGCCACTGCCGGCTGGGTAAATGGGAAAAGCAGCGGCTGCGCGAAGATTTTGAGGCGGCGATCCTCTATTATCTTGACAACGGGGTGGCATTGGAGCAGGCATTGGAACGCGTAGCACCAGAACGGTTGGGCGGTTTTTATGCCAGGCCGGCCGTATTATGGTTTGCTCTGGATGATGCAGCAAAGATCTACCCACTTTCCATGAAACAGAATCGGATGGCAGTTTTCCGCCTTTCTGTTTATTTGCGGCAGCCGGTCGTCCCCATCCTGCTGCAAATGGCGTTGACTTTTACCATCAAGCGGTTCCCCAGCTTTGCCACCACGCTGAAAAAGGGGTTTTTCTGGCATTATCTTGATACGGCAAAACGCCGTTATTGCGTGGAAGAAGAGCATGAAATTCCCTGCCGTCCGTTGAAAATTTCGCACAGCGGCTCGCAGTCTTTTCGCGTGCTGTATTATCGTAACAGGATTAGCGTGGAATTTTTCCATGTGCTGACCGATGGTACGGGCGGCATGGTTTTTCTGAAAACGCTGGCAGCGGAATATCTGCGTTTGACCGGCGTGCAGGCTGAGGCGGACGATACGCTCTGGGACAGTGATGATCTGCCGCTGCCTGCGGAATATGCCAATGAATTTGCACGCGTGCCGCATAGCGAAAAAACTTCCGGTTTTGTCGATAAGCCTGCTGTGCAGATGAGCGGCCAACTGGCCAAACAAAAGCCTTGCCGTATTCTGCATTTCAAAATGGATGCAGCTGCGCTGAAGGCGGCGGCGGCCAGATATCATGGTACGGTGACCGTCTATCTGCTGGCGTTGATGTTCCTGTCTGGGCGGGCAGCTACAGATGAAACCACAGGCGAGGCCAGCATTCAGGTGCCGGTAAATATGCGGAAATTTTATCCTTCGCCAACTGTGCGTAATTTTGCGCTTTATTGCGGCATCCGTCAGCCGCTGAGCATGGAGGCGGATATTCCGGCG
Source organism: uncultured Clostridia bacterium (assembly GCA_944390945.1). GTDB lineage: Bacteria > Bacillota > Dehalobacteriia > UBA4068 > UBA4068 > CALXSV01. The sequence continues at coordinate 96,910 of CALXRV010000011.1, read as the reverse complement.
TTGGTCGAAAATATTACGCAACAGATGGCGGAAAAGGCTTCGCAGGCGGCGATGGGGGAGATGCTGGCTGCGACGGAGCAGCTTGTCGGCATGTTGAAATATGTGCCGCTGGAGATCAAGCAACCGGTGGCCAGCCTGGTATATGGCTTTCTGGGGGATACGATTTTCAGCAATACGCTTTCCAACCTTGGCGTGGTGAGCCTGCCGCCAGCATATGCGGCAGAGATTGAAAGCATGGATTTTGTGTTGGGGCCTGAGATCAGCAACCGTGCCAGCTGTGCGATGGTCACGTTTGCGGACACGGCAACTTTTTCGATCACCAAAATGACGGTGGACCCGTCTTTCGAAGAGATGATGTATCGTCTGCTGCAGGCAGACGGGGTACAGGTTCGGGTGGAAGGGAGCGCTTTTTATGGAGATTGAGATCATCTATCCGCCTGTCGATAAGCGGTATCTGCGGCGTATCGGCTGGCAGCGTATCGTGAAATGGGTCTGTCTGGCTGCAGCACCAGTCTGCCTGTTCGTCAATCTCTGCACCGGCGGCAAGGCATGGAGTGTGGTCGTGCTGGCGGCTTTATATACGTTCTGGACACTGGCGCTGTCGCCGGATATGGTTGAATATAACCGCATCAGCCAGTTGGTGCGTACGGTTGCCTGCTGCTGCCTGTTGCTGTGGCTGATCGATCTTTTGCTGGTTCCGGGATGGGCTGGAACCGTGGTACCGATCGTTTGCTGCAGCGGCCTGCTGGCTGCAGAAGTTCTGCTCTTTACGGATTTGGAACGGCAGAAACAGAATATGCGTCCGCTGCTTTTGCTGATCGTGTTGGCAATCGCTGGCGCCGGTATCGCGCTTTCCGTGGGAAGCCTTGCACGTACCTGGCCCTGGCTGGCCCTGGGTGTGGTCGGTTTGGCTTCGTTGATTGCCTGTGCAGCTGTTTTGCGCCGCGATTTTTTACGGGAACTACAGCGCCGTTTCCATACAAAATGACAGAAATCAGTTGTAGGCAAGCGCGTTTTCGGCCGTGGCTATAGCAAAACAGCGCTGGCAGTGATAAAATAAGTGGTTGATGATCATACCATCTCTGATTGGCGACAGAGGGAAACCTACTGCCAAGAGCGATTCAAGACAAAGAAAGCAGGTGGAAGGATTGATCGGCTTTAACTGTGACTATCTGGAAGGTGCGCATGCACGTGTGCTGGAGCTGATGCAGCAGACGAACCTGGAGCAGACGGTGGGTTATGGGGAAGATGAGTACTGCGAGCAGGCGCGGGAAATGATCCGTGCCGCCTGCGCTGCGCCGGATGCAGCCGTACATTTTCTCGTCGGCGGCACGCAGACGAACATGACGGTGATTGCTGCGGCGCTGCGACCGCATCAGGGCGTGCTGGCGGCGGAAAGCGGGCACATCGCTACGCATGAAACCGGTGCGGTTGAGGCAACCGGGCATAAGGTGCTGACCCTGCCGGCCCAGGAAGGCAAGATTCATGCGGCGCAGATCCGGGAAGCTGTCGCAGCGCACCGGCGGGACGCTTCTTTCGAACATATTGTGCAGCCGGCTATGGTTTACCTTTCGCAGCCAACTGAGCTGGGCACGCTTTATAGCCATGCAGAGCTGAGTGAAATCTCGGCAGCCTGCCGCGAGTTGGGGCTGCTGCTGTTTGTGGACGGCGCTCGTTTGGCCTATGCGCTGGCAGCAAAGACCAATGACGTCAGCCTGGCGGATCTGGCTGCACTAACCGATGTTTTTTATCTTGGCGGGACCAAATGCGGCGCACTGTTTGGGGAAGCCGTGGTTATTGGCAATCCGCTCCTGCAGCAGGATTTCCGTTATCTGATCAAGCAGCGCGGCGGCATGTTGGCCAAAGGGAGGTTGCTCGGCCTGCAGTTTGTCGCTCTGCTCCGCGGCGGTCTCTATACAGAGCTAGGCCGTCATGGCGACCTTCTGGCAGCGCAGATCGACGCGGCTTGCCGCGAGAAGGGCATTTCCATGTTGGCGCCGACGGTAACGAACCAGTTGTTTCCGATTTTTACGCAGCCACAGCTTGACCGGTTGGCAGTGGATTTCCGTTTTTCCGATTGGCAAACCGTGGATGCGACGCACAAAGCGGTGCGTTTTGTGACCAGCTGGGCGACGACGCAGGAGGCGGTGACAGCGCTTTGCCGCGCGATTCGCGCTCTGGAGGCATAAACGGCAGGAAGGCAAAGGCCTGCGAATGTGGCACCACGCCGGCAGGCCTTTTATTCGCCAGAACGAAACAGGGGTGGAAGCATGTGGCGAAACAGACGGCGTATGCAGCAGGATGAGATCCGACGTGCAGGATTCCCTGTCTATCTTGTCTGTCGTGCGGTCAGCGGGGCTGGGGAGAGAACAGAGGCGCGCTATTACCATATCCGTCTGACGGAGAACGACCAGACGGTCGGTCGCTGCGAATTACACCCGCAACATGAGCCGGAGCAGGCGTTCATCGGCAATATCGGCTATTGTATCAAGCCTGCTCATCGCGGACATCATTATGCGGCGCTGGCCTGCTTCCTGTTGGCGGATATCGCGTTGGCACGGGGAATGGACTATCTGACCATCACCTGTGATCCTGATAATGCGGCATCGCGCCGGACGATCGAATTCCTCGGCGCCCGCTTCCGGCAGCGGCTGATGCGTTCGCTGCCAGCGGAAGCCGGCGGGGGTATGCAGGAGAAACTGGAGTACATCTGGCGGCTTGTCCCTGCGCAGGGAAGGAAAGAAGGAAACGGAGGGATGTTATGGTAAAACGCAGCAATCCGAAAAAGAAACAGATCATGATATATGTTTTCACGGTGATCTTTTCCGTGGTATATATCGTGGTGGGACGTTATATTGCCATGCAGGGCTATCCGGATCTGGGTGAGCAGGATGAAGCAGCGAGCAAGGCGCGGGTGACGGAGATTGTTTCCGTGACCGAAGTTGAGCATGGCGAGGTGCTTGTTTTTTCCGCGACCCTGCTCAACGGACCGCAAAAAGGGGAAAGCGTCCTCGTTTCGCAGACATTGCAGGAGAATTACTATCCCTGGCAGGATGCGGTCAGCGTTGGGGACAAGGTGTTGATCTACCGCGGGGCTTATGGTGTGGATACGGAATGGGGCATGCTGGAATATGTGCGGTTTGATTATCTGCTTTGGCTGCTGGCGGCATTTTGCCTTGTTATCCTGCTGTTTGGTCGTTTCAAGGGCGTCAATACGCTTGTTTCGCTGGCATTTACCTGCCTGGCCGTATTTTGCGTTTTTTTGCCATCCGTACTTTCCGGCCAAAACATTTATCTGTGGGCGACGGTAACCTGTCTCTATATCATTGTGATGACCATGCTGTTTATCAACGGGGCGGATAAGAAGAGTTTTGCCGCAGGTATGGGCTGCTTCTCCGGCGTGTTGGCCGCCGGCGTGATCACCATGGTAATGGACCATGTGATGAAGTTGACTGGTCGTATCAGTGAAGATACGCTTTATTTGCAGATCATCAGCGACGATGTACCGATCGATCTACGTGCGATCATTTTTGCCGCTATTGTTATCGGCGCAGTAGGCGCGATCATGGATGTGGCGATGGATATCGCCTCTTCGCTGAATGAAATCCGCTGCAATATTCCGGATGCTTCTGCAAAATTGCTGATCCGCTCCGGATTTAATATTGGCCGCGACGTGATGGGAACGATGGCAAATACATTGGTACTGGCTTATATCGGTAGCTCACTTTCCACAACCTTGCTTTTTGTCACCTATAATGTCGCAGCGGTAGAGTTATTCAATATGGAACTGATCGTGGTTGAAATCCTGCAGGCGCTGGCAGGCAGCTTTGGCATTCTGCTTTCCATCCCGCTGACTTCGTTTATCTGCGCGGCGATTTATCCCCGCAGGGAGCAAGCTGCTCCGCCGCAGGTGGCGACCCGTTCCGTAGTTGGAGCAGTCCCGGCGCAGCCCAGGCCGCAACAGCCGCTCCATGACTGGCCGGCGAATGTGAAAACATTTGGTGGGCCGAAGAACGATTGACCACATCTGCTGCAAAAAAGAGAAAAGAAATGTCGGCAGCCAATGCGCTGCGCCGCCCGATGCGGGATTCTTCCGGAGATCGGGCGGCGTTTTCTGTACATGCTGGCCGTGATGAGCCGAGAATGGTTAGATCAGGGTGACAAATCGTTTTTCCAGGTAGCCGGCGACGCCATGATAATCAACGATATACCAGGCGCCGGATTCACCGGTGATGATCAATTCTGCCCCGTCTGGCACGGTGGCGATGACCGCTGCGGAAGAATAATTCGGCGCGTTGCGCAGATTGACGGAGAAGCCGCCGCTGTTTACGCGTCCGCGCTGCAGTGTGGCTGGCAAGACGAAGGGTATGCCGAAATACTGCGTCAGGGAAAGCACAAGCATACGTGCAATATCGTCGAGATGATCGATGATCCATTGCGCATCCTCTTCGTTGTCATGGTAGGCGATTTCAACCAGCACGGTCGGCGCATCTGTATTCAGCAGCTCATAGAGTGTGCGGTTGGGTGTAGTGCCGACCAGTTCCGGATAAGGATAGATTGTGGCAATATTGGCTGCGATCAGTTGTGCGAGCGCTTCGCCTTCCGCGCTGCCCTGATAGTAATAGACATCCGTTCCCTGAATACGCCCGGAAAGCGACTCCGGTGCGGCGTTGGAATGCAGCGCCAGATGCATATCATATTCACCGGCGTTTGACAGACGCACAGAACCGCCTACCGTCAGTTCCCGATCATTACGCGTGAAGCTGATACCAGAAGCGGTGAGATAAGGTTCCATTGCATCCGCAAGCAGATTCATGTAATATTCTTCGCTGTTGCCGTTGGGATAAAGGTTGTATTCTTGTGTGGACGGACTGAGGAAAATATTGGGCATGGCCATCTCCCCCTGCTTTTTTTCATTGTATGCACAAAGGCGGTCGTACTCCACAAAATATGGAGGGAAAAACAGATCGTCCATCGAAATATATTAGATTGTTTGGTTATGGCAGAATAGCCAATATCGTGATAAAAGGCTGAGGAAATCAATGGATATTTTGGAAGGATTGAATGATCAACAGCGGGCTGCTGTTGTTTCCCAGGCGCAACACCTGCTGGTGATTGCCGGTGCAGGCAGTGGTAAAACGCGCGTGCTGGTGAGCCGTGCTGCTTGGCTGATTGCGCAGGGCGAGGCTGATCCATATGGTCTGATGGCCGTTACATTTACCAATAAAGCAGCAAATGAGATGAAGGAAAGGCTGGAGGAGATGACCGGCCTGCGCAGCCGCTGGATGTGGATTGGCACTTTCCATGCCCTATGCAGTCGCTTGCTGCGCATGGAAGGCGATGCGTTTGGCCTGGGGCGGGATTTTGTGATCTATGATGATGCGGATTCGCGCAGCGTGCTGAAGCATGTACTGGCTGAGCTGCATCTGCAGGATGAGAAGAGTTATCAGCCGAGCGCGGTGGCAGCGGCGATCAGCGCGGCAAAGAATAAACTGATCTCATCTGTGGATTATCCGGCGCATGCACCGGCAGATGACTGGCATGAGAACATTGCGCGGATTTACCGCCGCTACCAAACCCGGTTGAAGGAAAACCATGCCTTGGATTTTGATGATTTGCTGACGCATACGGTTTGGTATTTGCAACGCTGCCCGGAAGTGCTGGCGCGTTACCGTGCGCGCTTCCGTCATATTCTGGTCGACGAGTATCAGGATACGAATCATTGCCAGTATAGATTGATTCGTCTGCTGGCCGGGGAAGATGGGCATATCTTTGCTGTCGGCGACCCGGACCAGTCCATCTATCGTTGGCGCGGGGCGGATATTTCCAATATCCTGGATTTTAACCGGGATTATCCAGATTGTGTGGAGCTGCGCCTGACGCAGAATTATCGTTCCACGCAGAATATCCTTGATGCAGCGAATGCCCTGATCAGCCATAACCGGGCGCGGAAACCGAAGGATTTGTTCACCGATGCTGGCGCTGGCGAAAAGATCATTTGCTATCAGGCCGGAAGCGACCGTGAGGAGGCGGCTTTTGCTGTGCGCAATGTCATGCGCCTGGTCGACGAAGGCTACAGCTTGGCGGATTGTGCTGTGCTCTACCGCACACATGGGCAGAGCCGTCTGCTGGAGGATGAATGCATCCGCTTCAAGATTCCTTACCGCGTTTATGGCGGTATGAAGTTTTACGAGCGGAAGGAAGTTAAGGATACGCTGGCTTATCTGCGCGTGCTGGCCAATCCTCATGACAGCGAAGCGCTGCGCCGGATCTATAATGAACCGCGGCGCGGCATTGGAAAAACTACTTGGGAAAAACTGGAGGAAGCAGCGGCGGGGCGGCAGGGGTCGCTGTGGTCGACACTTGCTGCCGTGGATCAGCTGGAGCTGACTGCTGCGGCGAAAGGCAAACTGCGGGCATTGTATCATCTGCTGGAAGGCCTGCGTGCTTTTGCTGCGGAAGCGATTGCTGTGGCGGATATCATCCGTGAGGTATGGGAGCGGACCGGCTATGCGGCTGCGATCGCTGCCGCCGAGGATGCGGAAAGCCGTCTCGAGATTTTGGAGCAGCTGGTCGACACAGCAGGTGATTTTGACCTGATGTATCTGGACCCTGCTTTGGCGGCAGAGGCGGGCGAGGAGGCGTATGAGGAAAGGCCGTTGCTTGCTTTTTTAAGCCAGGTCTCGCTGGCGACAGATCTGGATACGGCTGGCTCGGAACAAAGCTGCCTTAGCCTGATGACGCTGCATGCCGCAAAGGGGCTGGAATTTCCCGTCGTATTTATGGTCGGTATGGAAGAGGGCGTTTTCCCGCATAAGCGTGTCGTATTCAGCCCGGATGAGAGTGAGCTGGAGGAGGAACGCCGACTTTGTTATGTGGGGATGACGCGTGCGCGGGAGCGGCTGTTTCTGACCGCCTGCGATCATCGTCAGTATTGGGGGAAATATGAGACGAATAAGCCGTCGCGTTTTCTGGAAGAATTGCCTGCAGAAAATATTATTCGCAGCGGCAGCACTCCACGCCGCGTGGAGACGGCGCCTGCTGCGCATGGCAGCCGTTTAACCGGTAATCTTTTCGTACCGCGGGCGCCGGTTGCAGCGTTTACGACGGAAAAAAAGGAACCCGCATTGATTCGGGTTGGCGATAAATTGCGGCATGGCAAATTCGGCGATGGCGTAGCGGTTGCAGTTAGCGGCAGCGGGGATGATATGCAGGTTACGGTAGCGTTTCCGGCGTATGGCGTCAAGAAGCTGTTATGGAAATATGCGCCGATGAAAAAAATCTGAAACAGCTGCCACAGGAGGATCGATATGGAAGACCGGAAAAATACGCAGCAGCAAGCGGTGGCGTTGCCCGGAGAAGTGGAGCCGGAGCTTGCCCGTCGGCGCATGGCGCAGCTGCAGCAGGATATTGAGCGCTTCAGCGTGGCTTATTATGAACAGGATGCGCCCCTGGTCAGCGACCATGAATTCGACTTGTTGCTGCGCGAACTGACAGCCTGGGAGGCAGCCTGGCCGCAGTTTGCCGCCGCCGATTCGCCGACGCGGCGGGTTGGGGGGCGGGCGGTCGCCAAGTTTGCGCCGCGCCGCCATGCCGCACCATTGCTATCGCTGGAAAATGCATTTGATACGGCGGATATTTCCGCCTTTTACAGCCGGCTGGAAAAAGCGGGATTATCTGCGCCGGCATTGCTGGCAGAACCAAAAATGGACGGGCTTTCTTTGGCTGTCACCTATGAAAACGGCGTCTACCGCAGTGCAGCGACACGTGGTGACGGCATAACCGGGGAAGATGTGACGGCAAACGTGGCGACAATCCATGGCCTGCCCCGACAACTGCGACGCAGCGATATTCCGCTGCTTATCGTCCGCGGTGAGGCATATATTCCCAAACAGCTTTTTGTCGCCTTGAATGCAGAGCGGGAAGAAGCAGGGGAAACCTTGTTTGCCAACCCGCGCAATGCGGCTGCAGGCAGCATCCGCCAGTTGGATCCGGCGGTGACTGCCAGCCGTGGTCTGCATGTGTTTTTCTATGATATCGTCAGCTGCGAGGGTGCGCAGCCTGCCAGCCAGCAGGAGCTGCTCGCGCTGCTGGACGAACTTGGCCTGCCGGTGAATCACGAGGCACGTCTTTGTCATGGCGTGACGGAAGCGGAGGCTTATTTGGCGGAGATGACGGAAAAGCGGCATCGTCTGCCTTATGATATTGACGGCATGGTTCTGAAGCTGAACGACATCGCATCACGCGCAAGGCTGGGCAGTACTTCCAAATATCCGCGCTGGGCGATCGCCTACAAATTTCCACCGGAACAGGCAGAAACTGTGGTGGAAGATATCGTCGTCAGCGTCGGACGCACCGGCGCGCTGACGCCGACCGCCTGGCTGCAGCCTGTCGCGCTGGCCGGTAGCACGATCAGCCGCGCTACGCTACACAATGAGGATAATATTCGGGAAAAGGATATTCGCATTGGCGATCATGTGTTGATCCAAAAGGCGGGCGATGTCATCCCGGAAGTGGTGCGTGTGCTGATCGAGAAACGTGATGGCAGCGAGCAGCTGTTTGCTATGCCGCAGCAATGTCCGCAATGCGGCAGCCCTGTGGTTCGCCGTGATGGCGAAGCGGCACACCGTTGCACTAATGCGCATTGCCCGGCGCGGCTTTACGAACAGATTGTCCATTTTGCCGCCAAGCCGGCAATGGATATTGATGGTCTGGGACCAGCGGTTGTGCGGCAGTTGCTTGACGCTTCGCTGGTGCATGATGTGGCGGATCTGTACCATCTACAGCAGGAGCAGTTGACCGCTCTGCCACGTTTCGGGGTGAAATCGGCTGAAAACCTGCTTGCGGCAATTGAAAAAAGCCGGACAAACCCGCTTTCCCGGCTGCTGTTCGCGCTGGGCATCCGGCATGTCGGCGAACGGGCTGGTAAGGTTTTGGCTGCGCATTTTGCCGATATTGACGCCTTGATGGCGGCGGATCAGGAGGAGTTGGTTGCGATCGATGAGATCGGTGCGGTGATCGCCGGTAGCATCATCGATTATTTTGCGCAGCCGGCAAACCGCGTTTTGATCGAACGCCTGCGTGAAGCGGGCTTGAATCTGCGCGGTGAAGCGCGTTCGGATGCTGCGCGGCCGGGGGCATTACATGGCCGTACGGTGGTGATCAGCGGTACGTTGCCTGGCATTGAGCGGGATGCGGCAAAAGCGCGGCTGGAAGCGGCAGGTGCTAAGGTCAGCGGTTCCGTCAGCCGCCGTACGGATTATCTGCTGTTGGGTGAAAATCCCGGCAGCAAGCTGGAAAAAGCGCAGGAGCTGGGTATCGCCGTGCTCGATTGGCCATCTATGCTGGCGCTGCTGGAGGGTGATGGCGATGCATGAGACTGCGTTGATGCAGAATATCCTGGCTGCAGCTGCACAGGCGCTGGCGCCTTATCGCGTGAAGCGTGTAAATACGCTGGAGGTGCGCGCCGGTGTTCTGGCAAATGTGCTGCCGGATGCGTTTTTCTTCGCTTTTGAGGCGCTTGCGCAGGGGACAGTGTTTGCCGGCGCATGTTTGCAAGTAGAGAAAACGCCGCTTGGCGCCAGATGTCTGGACTGCGGTGCAACATATGAAAGTTTTACGCTGCCACCAGTTTGTCCACAATGTGGCAGTAGGCGGCCGGAGATCCTCAACGGCACGGAAGTGCTGCTGGCAAGCATTGATTTTGATGAGGAGGACGAGGATGAAGATTGAAGTTGAGCAGGATGTAATGCAGGTTAACCGAACTTATGCTGCGCAGAACCGTGCGGATTTCTCCGCGCAGCGTCTTTGCGTGGTCAACATACTTGGTTCGCCCGGCGCTGGCAAGACGACGCTGCTGGAGCGGCTGCTGCCGTTGCTGCAGGCAGAAGGGATCACACCAGCCGTGATCGAGGGGGATTTGGCGACGGCAAAAGATGCGGCGCGGATAGCGGAAAGCGGCGTACCGGTGGTGCAGATCAATACGGATGGCGGCTGCCATTTGGATGCCAAGATGATTGCACGCGTGCTGCCGGCATTTGATCTGGCCAGCCTCGATCTGCTACTGATCGAGAATGTCGGCAACCTGGTCTGTCCGGCAAGTTTTGATCTCGGTGAGGATGTTCGCATTGTCGTGCTTTCCGTACCGGAAGGCGGCGACAAGCCAAGCAAGTATCCGGCAACATTTCTTTCCGCCGGAATCGTGGTGTTGAATAAGATGGACCTGGCGCCGTATGTGGAGATCGATCTGGCGGCGGTGCATGCGGATATCCTGGCCTTAAAGCCGGATATGCGCATAATTGAAACAAGTTGCCGGCGCGGTATGGAAAGCGGCCTGAAAGAGTTGGCGACCGAGCTGGTCGCCCGGATGCGGGAAAAACTGGCATGAGAGTGCGTTATGCGGTGGAAGTGAAAGGGATCGTTCAGGGCGTGGGCTTCCGTCCTTTTGTCTATGGCCTGGCTGTGCATAATCAGCTGGGTGGTTGGGTGCTGAACCATGCCGCTGGCGTATCGCTGGAAATCGAGGGAGAGGCAGAGGACTGCGAGGACTTTTTGATCCGCCTGCGGGAAGATGCACCTGCATTGGCTGTGGTAGAGGAGGTGCAGGCTCGTCGCATTGCACCGCAGGAGGCGTATTCGTTTGCCATTCGGGAAAGCGGAGGCGGTGCGCGCGATACGTTGGTTTCGCCGGATATGGGCATCTGCGAGGATTGCTTAGCTGAACTGCGCGATCCGCAAAACCGGCGTTTTCGCTATGCATTTACCAACTGTACGAATTGCGGTCCGCGTTTTACGATCATCGAAAGCCTGCCTTATGACAGGCCGCGCACTACGATGCGTGTTTTTCCGCTTTGTGCAGACTGTGCACGGGAATATCAGGATCCGTTGGACCGCCGTTTTCACGCACAGCCGAATGCCTGCCCGGTCTGCGGGCCGCAGTTGCGTTTTCTGGATGCGGCCGGCAGGGAACAGCCTGGCGATGCACTGGAAGCGGCGAAGCAGGCGATCCGCGCAGGCGAGATCATTGCGGTAAAAGGGATCGGCGGCTATCATCTGGTCTGTGATGCGACGGCAGAGTCGGCTGTTACGCTGTTACGAAACCGTAAATATCGTTGGGATAAACCATTTGCCGTTATGTTGCCAGATCTGGATACAGTGCGGCAATATTGTCTGGTGGAAGAAGCCGAGGCCGAGTTGCTTGCCTCGCAACGCAGGCCGATCGTCTTGCTGCGCAAGCGGTTGGACGGAAGCGCTTTGGCCGGGGAGGTGGCGCCGCGTAATCCGCGCATCGGCGTGATGCTGCCGTATACGCCACTGCATTATCTGCTGTGTGAGCAAATGCCGCCGCTGGTGATGACGAGCGGCAATGTTTCTGATGAACCAATCGTTTATGAAGATACATGTGCAGTCACGGCGTTATCGGGTATTGCGGATGGTTTCCTGACGCATAACCGCGCTATTTTCCGTCGCTGCGATGACAGTGTTGCGGTTTATGCGGCGCATGCACCGCGCTTGTTACGCCGCTCGCGCGGATATGCACCACAGCCGCTGACGATACTGGATTGTGGCAGGAATATTCTTGCCTGCGGTGGGGAACAGAAGAATACTTTTTGCCTGACCCGGCGTGATAAAGCTTTTCTCAGTCAGCATATCGGTGACCTGGATAATCAGGCGACGCTGGAGAGCTATCAGCGTGAAATAGGTTATTTTCAGGAAATGTTTGCCGTTTCGCCACAGGTGGTCGCCTGTGATATGCACCCGGAATACCTTTCTACGCAGTATGCCAGGTCTTGCCGGGATGAAGCGCGGATTGAGGTGCAGCACCATCATGCTCATCTGGCCTCGGTGCTGGCGGAGCATGCAGTCACCGGTGAGGCTATCGGCCTGATTTTTGACGGCACGGGTTATGGTCCCGACGGCATGCTATGGGGCGGCGAGGTGTTGATCGGCGACTGCGCCGGATTTCGCCGTGCCGCGCATTTGCGGCCGCTGCTGTTGCCGGGTGGCAGTCGGGCAATTCGTGAACCCTGGCGAATTGCGCTTGCGGCGCTGGCGGATGCTGGAGGAATGGATCTTTTGGCTTCCGCGCCGGACGGCCTGCTGCGCCCGGGCTGGCAAATTTTGTTGCAGGCCGCGCAACAGGGCATCAATACGCCGCGTTCCACCAGTATGGGCCGCCTGTTTGATGCAGTGGCAGCATTGGCCGGCATCGGCAGGACGGTCAATTATGAAGGCCAAGCTGCGGTAGAATTGGAACAGGAACTGTCTATGCCGGCGCATGCGGCATACGCACCGTATACATTCCGGATAGCGCAGGAGGATGGCATGCATGTGATCGATTGGCGGCAGCTGATCTGCGCAGTAGTGGCGGATATGGCTGCCGGTCGTGGCGCGGCGGTGATCGCACGACGTTTTCATCAGGCAGTCGTCGCGCTTTGTCTGGATATCTGTCGCTGCATTCGGGCGGAGAGCGGGCTGACGCAGGTTGCGCTTTCCGGCGGTTGCTGGCAGAATATTTATCTGCTGGAGCAGACGGCTGCTGCCCTGCAGGCAGAGGGATTCCGTGTGCTGCTCAATCAGGCTGTCCCGGCTAATGACGGCGGGTTGGCCTATGGCCAGGCTGCCGTGGCGGCGGCGAAAATCAGGAAGGGGATGATCTGAATGTGTCTTGCGATTCCAGGTCGCATCCAAAGCATTGATACAGCGCTACAGATGGCGGAAATCGATTACCATGGCCTGGTCAAACAGGCTTCAACGCGCCTGGCGCCTGAAGCTGCGGCAGGTGATTTTGTCCTGGTGCATGCCGGGTTCATCATCCAGATCCTGCCTGCAGCTGAGGGAGAAGAATTGAGTGAGCTGGCGCGGGAGGTCGGTTTGCTATGAGCGGGGCAGAGCATGACGACCGTGCTGCTGTTCGCCTGTTGGCGGAGGAAATTGCCAGGGCGACGCTGCGGCCAATGACGATTATGGAAGTCTGCGGCACGCATACGATGCAGATTGCCCGTTATGGGCTGCGTGCGCTGTTGCCGCCGCAGATTCGCCTCGTCTCCGGCCCGGGCTGTCCGGTCTGCGTTACGGACAGCGGGCTAATTTCGGCTGCGCTTGCCATCGCGGCATTGCCACAGGTCATGCTTACCAGCTTTGGGGATATGCTGCGCGTGCCGGCCGGCGACAGCAGTTTGCTCGCTGTGCGGGATCAAGGGGCGGATGTGCGCTATGTACTTTCTCCGCTTGATGCGTTGGAGTTAGCGGTGCAGCATCCGGAAAAAGAGATTGTATTCTTTGCCGTAGGGTTTGAGACGACAGCGCCCCTGACTGCTGCAACATTGCAGGCTGCACGTGAGCGCGGTATCCGCAATTTTAGCGTGATCCCAGCACATAAGACGATGCCTGCCGCGCTGCGCCGGCTGTTGAAGGACAGCGCAGCGATCGACGCTTTGCTCTGCCCTGGACATGTCGCTGCGGTTACCGGAGCGGATGCTTTTGCCTTTGTTCCCCAGGAATTGGGAAAAGGTGCTGCTATCGCTGGATTTACCGCAGTGGCGATCCTGCGCGCAGTGCTTGCCCTGGTGCATATGATGCCGCAGCAGGCTCCGGTATTGGTAAATTGTTATCCACATGTGGTGACGGCAACGGGGAATCGGGCAGCACGCGCCGCGCTGGATGCCGTGTTCCAGCCCTGCGATGCGGTATGGCGTGGTCTGGGGGATATCCCTGGCAGCGGACTGGCCTTGCGGCCAGCCTATCAGGAGTTTGATGCTTTAACACGTTTTGCCGCGGCGGTGGCTGCCGCGCCTCGGCGGGAGGATCATCCTGCCTGCCGTTGCGGTGCTGTGCTGCGCGGGGAAGCTGCGCCGGTGGATTGCCCGCTGTTTGCCAGGGCATGTGACCCGCAGCATCCTGCAGGTGCCTGTATGGTTTCCAGCGAGGGGGCTTGCGCAGCGGCATACCGCTATCGCCCAACGTCCTGAGAGCGGCTGACAGCGGACGGAAGATCGTCGAAAGGTGGAAAGGAGTGGAGCGGGAAGATGACGGGAGAGGCAACGGTCACTTTGGCACATGGCAGCGGTGGCAGATCTTATCACCAGTTGGTGGAGGAGGTGTTCCTGCCTGCGTTTGATAATCCATTTTTGCGGGAATTGAATGATTCTGCCATCTGCCCGGTCGCAGGTAGCCGGCTGGCGATGACGACAGATAGCTTTGTTGTCCGGCCGCGTTTTTTCCCGGGTGGAGATCTGGGGCGTCTGGCGGTCTGCGGAACGGTGAATGATTTGGCGATGAGCGGTGCGCAGCCGCTCTATCTGACCTGTGCGATGATTTTGGAGGCAGGGTTGCCTTTCCGCGAGCTGCGGCAGATCTGTGCCTCGATGGCGGCGGCGGCGGAAGAGGCTGGCGTGGCGATCGTGACCGGAGACACGAAGGTGGTGGAGAAGGGCGCCTGTGACGGAGTATATCTCAACACGGCTGGCATCGGCATTTTTCCCGATTGCAGCCAGCCATTGCCGCAACGCCTGCAACCAGGAGATGCGCTGCTGGTTTCCGGCGATCTTGGCGATCATGGCATGGCGGTGATGGCGGCGCGGGAAGGTTTTGCGTTTACGCCGGAGATCGAAAGTGATGTCGCCCCGCTGAACGGGCTGGTTAAAGCACTTCTTGCCGCGGTTCCAGACACGCACGCACTGCGCGATGCGACGCGGGGTGGCTTGGCTGCTGTCGTAAATGAGTGGGCGGAGGCGAATGGCCTGGATCTGCATTTGCAGCAGGATGCACTGCCGGTGCGGCAGCAGATACGCGCTGCCTGTGAGCTGTTGGGGCTGGATCCGCTATATGTGGCGAATGAAGGAAAATTGGTGGCTGCTGTACCGGTCGGGCATGCGCAGGCTGCGCTGGCAGCTCTGCAGGCGCATCCATTGGGCAGGCGGGCTGCGCTGATCGGCAGCGTGGGACAGGCTGGCGGACGTGTTACGATCGATACGCCATATGGTGCGCGTCGTTTTGTCGATATGCCGGCAGGGGAGTTGTTGCCGCGCATTTGCTGAATGACCACGGAACAGATGAACGGTTCTGATGTGCAGCATAAGCAGGGTGGCAGGATTTGCATTTGATATATTTATTTAGCTGTTAGGTTATTTCTTAATATTAGACTGTTTTTAAGAGGAGTTTGTTCTATTTTTCAAATTGGAGCATTTTCAGTGCAGTAGCTTGCAAGTTATCTGCTGTTGTATTATAATGGTAAATAGGTTATATGGTCATGTATTTTTAGCTATAACGCTTGCCTGATTTCTCACAGCTGCGGGTGTATAGCGGTCTTTTTGCGTGTTCACATGGTTTTTGGCCTTTATCATACATGAGAAGGAGAGAAAGGAATGGAGGGTTCAGGAGTTTTGCTTGTCTGCATTTTCGTTCCTCTGCTGGGCGCTTTCCTATTACCCATTTTGGGTAGGATTAGCACCGGCATTCGGAACATCGCAGCCCTGCTGTTCGTCTTGACCGCTTTCATCGCGGCTGCATTTGCGCTGCCGCAGGCGCTTGCTGGCGAACTGCTGCTATGGCGGTTGGAGCTGCCGCTGGGCATGAGCATTGGTTTCTTTGCTGATGGCCTGGCCGTTTTTATGGCGCTGACATCGTCTTTGGTGGCGGCGATTATCGTGTTTTATTCGTTTGGTTATATTGAGCATTATGATAACCAGAACGAGTATTATATGATGGTCGTGCTGTTTATTGGCGCGATGATGGGGCTGGTGTTCTCCACCAACCTGATCCTGATCTACGGTTTCTGGGAAATTTCCGCCGTTTGCTGCTGGCGCTTGATTGGCTTTTACCGCAAAAAGGATATTGTGCTCCGTGCGGATAAGGCTTTCCTGGTGACAGTAGGCGGTGCTTTGCTGATGCTGGTTGGTTTTATCGCAATCTACATCCAGGCGGGAACCTTTGATCTGATGGAACTGCGTGGCCGCGGTCTGGATAACTGGATCATGGTTCTGATCCTCTTTGGTATCCTCTCCAAATCCGCCACTGTACCGCTGCATTCCTGGCTGCCGGATGCTGGCGTTGCGCCGTCTCCGGTCACCTCGCTGCTCCATGCTGCGGTGCTGGTGAAGATCGGTGTTTATGTCTATGCGCGTCTGTTCCTGGTCAATTTCCAGCTGGAGCCGGTCTGGGAGGTTGCGGTGCCGGCGATTGCCGCAGTATCTGCGCTGGTTTCCGCCGGGGCGGCATTGGTGGAAAACGATATCAAACGGATCATTGCATATTCTACCGTCAGTCAGCTGGCATTCATCCTGCTTGGCCTTTCCTGTGGCACGATGGTCGGCGCTGCCGGTGGGTTGCTTTATATTCTGATGCATTCGCTGGCCAAGGGTGGTCTCTTCCTTTGCGCCGGTATTGTTGAACATAGCACGCATACAAAGGATATTCGTCAGATGGCCGGCCTGGCTAGGCGTTTGCCGGTGACAGCGGTATCCTTTGCGTTGTGTGCTTTTTCCGTAATGGGACTGCCGCCCTTTGGTGGTTTCTTCTCCAAATACATGGTGATCAACGGCGCGGTACAGAGCGGTGTGCCTTGGATGGCACCGGTGTTCATCGCAGGTGCGGTGATGACGGTCATCTATCTGCTGCGCGTTTATGTCAAGGTCTTCTTCGGCAAGCTGACGCATCCTGACCTGAAGGAAGGCAGTTGGGAAATGGTCTCTTCCGTTGCGCTCCTTGGGCTGCTTTCTCTGCTGGCCGGCATCTTCATTAATATTCCATCCGGCCTGGTTTCCTTTATTGTAGAATCTATGGGGAGGTGGTAATGTGAACGGTATCTCAGCTTTCTTGACTGTAGGCAGCGGTATGAACCTGCTTTATGTGATGATACTGCTCCCCTTTGTATTGGCGCTGCTTTGCTTGGCGATCCCGAAACAAAGTTATGCGGCGAAGGCCGGTGTATTTGTTCTGGCGGTCGTGGCCAATTTGATCTTTGCCTTTGGTGTGTTCCGCGCGCCGGATGCCACAATGCTGATTCCCTGGGCGGGATTCGAGATTAATCTGGCGCTGCGCATCTATGATTTTTCCCGCTTTATCGTCATTGCCGCGGCGATCATCGTCTTTCTGGTCGGCCTTTATAGCGTTTCCTTCCTGCGGCGGAAAGAATATGCCGGTCAGTTCTTCTTCTACTATCTGCTGACGCTGGCGCTGGCCAACGGTGCTTTTTTGGCCAACAATTTTGTGGTCATGCTCTTCTTCTGGGAAGGCTTGCTGGTTTCCCTGTTTGGCATGCTGGTGTTGGTTAACAAGGATAATGTGCGGACGGCAGTGAAGGCGATCGTGCTCAGCGGTACGGCCGATTTGCTGCTGATGCTGGGCATCGCAATGACCTGCATGCACGCAGGTACCATGATGATGGATGCGGTCAACGATCTGTCGGTAAGCGGCATTGGTGCGGTTGGCTTCCTCTGCATGTTGGCTGGCGCGATCGGCAAAGCGGGGTCTATGCCATTCCACAGCTGGATCCCAGATGCAGCAAATGATGCACCGCTGCCCTTCATGGCGCTGTTGCCCGCAGCCCTGGAGAAAATGCTAGGCATTTATTTGCTGACCCGTATCGTGCTTGATTTTTATGATCTGCAGCCTGGCAGCACGATGAGCCTGGTGGTGATGATTATCGGTGCGGTTACGCTGTTCTTTGCCGTGTCGATGGCATTGATTCAGAAAGATATGAAGCGCCTGCTCTCTTTCCATGCGATCAGCCAGGTCGGCTATATGATACTCGGCATCGGTACCGCACTTCCCGTGGGTATTGTCGGCGGGTTATTCCATATGGTAAACAATGCCCTGTATAAATGCTGCCTCTTCCTTTCCGCCGGTGCGATCGAACGGGCAACTGGCACGACGGATCTGAAGCGTGTCGGTGGCTTGGGCAAGATGATGCCGCTGACCGGGTTATGCTTTATCATCGCGGCGCTTTCCATTGCCGGCGTACCGCCGTTCAACGGTTTCTTTTCCAAGGAATTGGTGTTTGATGCGGCGATCGAGTCACACACGGTATTTTATGTGATTGCCGTTGTCGGCGCCTTCATGACCGCGGCTTCTTTCCTGAAACTTGGCCATGCGGCTTTCTTCGGCCCGACCAAATTGCCGGATGATGTGAAAAAAGAAGATGTCCGGGAAGCGCCTGCCGCTATGCTGCTGCCGATGGTCGTGCTGGCAGCTGCCTGCGTCGTGTTCGGCGTCTGGAACCGGCTGCCGCTGGATATGATCCAACCCTTGCTTGGTGATACGTTGGCCGGACAAGATTTCGCCGGTTGGCCGCATTCGATGACGCTGGTTCTGATTTCCCTTGCTGTGTTGCTGCTGGCGATTATCAACCATATCATTGGTTACCGGATGACCGGTGAAGGGATTAAGGCGGTGGATCATATCCATTATGCGCCCGGCCTGCGTCAGCTTTATCACTGCGCGGAACAGCATTATTTTGATCCGTTTGATATCCTGATGGTATTTGTCCGTATCTATGCCTGGCTCTGCTATTGCATTGACCGCGCCATCAACTGGATCTACGATGTGCTGCTTGTCCGTCTGACCAGCTTTTTCTCGCAGTCGCTGAAGAATTTCAATACCGGGGACGTGGCCGGTTACATGGTGCGTTCTTTCATTGGCCTTGCTTTCCTGGTATTGTTATTCGTGCTATTGATATGAAAGGGGTGATTTGAATGTCCGCATCCTTTACATCCCTGATCTATACGTACATCGGATTTCCCCTGCTTGCCATCGTGGTGCTGAATCTGATTGGCAAAAAGCATATGGAAAAGTTCTGCGCCCCCATCGGCTGTGCGGTCGGGGTGGTGCAGGCCGTGACTTCGGTAATCACGATGCTCCTGCTGTTGCAGTATAACAAGGCGGCGGTCAATTTTTCCCAGTTCTGGGATATGAGCGTTTCCACGGAGGCTGCGTATTTCTCTGTGGATGCCATTTCGGCGATCGTGCTGTTCTGCATCGGTATGGTGACAGCCGCTTCTTTCCTGACTGCTGCCGGCATGCGGGAAGAAAAGATGTTCAATTATACGAATGTGATGCTCATCCTGGTTCTGGGGATGTCAGGCATCGCATTGGTAACGGATCTTTTCTCGCTTTATGTATTCCTTGAAATCACCGGTATCGCCAGTTTTGTCTTGATTGCGCTGCATCGCGATATCATCGGACTGGAAGGTTCATTCAAATATTTGGTGATGAGCGCTGTTGCTTCCGCGTTTATCCTGGCCGGCTTGTCCTTTATCTATATGGAGACGGGCAGCCTGCGTTATGACGCTGTGGCTGAGATGTTGGCAGGCAATACCGCTGCAGAGCCAATGCTGATCTGGTTGGCATTCCTGTTCCTGATCGCAGGCTTTTCCATCAAATCCGGTATTGTGCCGTTCCACGGCTGGCTGCCTGACGCCTACCAGAGCGCGCCGGCACCTGTTTCGGTTGTGTTGGGTGGCATCGTGACCAAAATGGCCGGTGTTTATGCGATCATCCGCATCATGAGCGATTTCCTGCTGGGTACTTATTCGGTGATCAACCTGGCCTTCATGTTGCTGGGGCTGCTTTCTATCGTTATGGGTGCGCTGGCTGCGATTGCGCAGGGGGATTTCAAGCGGATCCTTGCCTATTCCAGCATTAGCCAGATCGGCTATATCGTGCTTGGCGCTTCCACCGGCAGCATGATCGGCTTGATCGGTGCGGTGCTGCACTTCTTTAACCATGCCACCTTCAAAACAACCCTGTTCGTCAATTCCGCTGCTGTGGAACGCCAGACCGGTACGACAGAGATTGAACGTCTGGGGGGCTTGCAGAAGCAGATGCCGGTGACTGGGGTTTCCAGCGTACTTGCCTTTCTTTCCACCGCGGGCATTCCGCCGCTGGCCGGTTTCTGGAGCAAGTTGTTGATCATTATTGCAGCCTGGCAGGCTGGCGGTCCGCTGATCGCGGGAATCGCTCTGGTTGCCAGTATCCTTACGGCTGCTTATTTTCTCCGCCTGCAGCGGAAGGTGTTCTTTGGCCCGGTGGAAGAGCATCTTAGCACGGTTAAGGAAGCACGCGGCGGCATTGCTGTTTCTGCGGTTGCGCTTTCTGCCGTTACCGTTGTTGTCGGTCTGCTGTTCCCTGTTCTGCTGCAGATCCTGCAGGCGCAGGGCCTGCTTTAAGGGAGGTGTGGTGATATGAACGAAACGATTTTGCTCATCTGTCTAGCTTTCATCGTGATCGCCGCCATCGCCTGTGCCATGTTTCGCAGCATGCTGAAATGTGCCGTTTCCTTGGCCGTGGTCAGCGCATTGCTCGCCTGTGTCCTTTATCTAATGGGAGCAACCTGGGCAGCTTTATTTGAGCTTTCGGTCTGTGCCGGTTTGGTTACGGTTGTTTTTGCCAGCGCGATCAGCCTGACTTCCACCTCGCGCCATCAGCCGGAGAACGAGGAGGAACACCGTAAACGTGTGGCGGGGTTGCCGTTTATTTTGATTGCAACCGGCATGATGCTGATGGTAGTGATTGCGGCGACCGGTTTCCATATCGAGCCGCAGGCCAATGCTGCGCTGGTGGGCTTGAGCTTTAAGGATGTGTTGTGGAATATGCGTCAGGCGGATGTTCTGGGCCAGATCATCGTGATCCTGGCTGGCGCTTTTGCCGTGGCAATCCTGTTCAAGGAGAGTGATAAGGCATGAATACATTGACTATGGCCATGCTGGTTACAGCGTTTCTGCTGATCGTTACTGGCTTGTTCATGCTGGTGCGGACAAATAATCTGATTCGCATCATCATTGCGGTGGAGATCGTGATGAAGGCGATTACGCTGCTGCTGATCCTGGCCGGATATATCAATGGCAGCGAGTTGCTGCCGCAGGCTTTTATCGTCACTGTCATCGTGATCGAGGTCGTCGTAGCCGTAGTGGCGGCGGGTATTGCCATCCGCATTTACCGGCACAATGGCGATCTGGATATCCGCAAGCTGAATAGACTGAACGGTTAGGAGGGAAAATTGTTATGACGCAGATCTTGCTTTCGCCGCCGCTGGCGCTGCTCGTGCTGCTGTTGGTGGGCCTGATCCTCTCCTATCTGGCAGCCTCGCTTGCTGCGCCGGGTAAGGATAGCCAGCGCAAGCTGGAATCTTATGCCTGCGGCCAGCGGAATGTGACGCATAATGTTGTGCCGGATTACGGGCAATTTTATCCGTATGCCTTTTTCTTCACCGTAATGCACGTTTTGGTGCTTGTCGTGGCCACCGCACCGGCTGATGCGCTGACGTTGCCATTGTTATATGTGGCTGCCGGCGTGCTGGCGCTGCTGATCATCTTCCGGAGGTAAATTATGGCGAAAAATATTTTGGAACGCGCGGTGGATTGGGGGCGCCGCAAATCGCCGTGGATCATTCATTTTAATGCCGGCGCCTGCAATGGCTGTGATATCGAAGTCGTGGATGCGCTAACCCCCCGCTATGATCTGGAGCGCTTCGGCATTCTGCAGCAGGGGACGCCGCGCCATTCAGATGTGTTGGTTTGCACGGGTGCCGTTACCCTGCAGACGCGGGATCGTCTGAAACAGATTTATGAACAAATGCCAGAGCCGAAATTTGTGGTGGCTGTAGGTACCTGTGCCTGCACCGGCGGCATCTTTGATGGCTGCTACTGTGTGAGTGGCGGCATCGATTCCGTCATACCGGTCGACGCTTATGTGCCGGGCTGCGCTGCACGGCCGGAAGCGATCATAGACGCCGTGGTCAAGCTGCTCTCCGCTCTGGAGGCCGCGCAAAAGGCCGAGCCGTCGGAACAGTAGGGGAGGGATAATCGATGCAGGCTGAACAGAAAGTCGTTGATATGATATTGGAGCGTTTCCCGGTGCTCGACGGCTATGTGCATCTGCAGCGCCGTCAGCGCGTTATCATGGATCCGCTGGTGCGCCGCGATTTTGAAAAGGTATTCGCCTTTCTGACTACTGAAGGCGGCTTCAATACCTTTCATCTGGTGATCGGGGTGGATGACGGAGAGAATTTGGGATTTATTTACGCCATTTCCAACGATGATAATGTCATTTTACTGGTCAAGCAGAAGGCGCCAAAAGCCAAACCCGTGATCAAATCGGTTTGTTCCCGTTTTCCGAATGCCTTATGGCATGAACGTGAACTGGTGGATCTGTTTGGCGCCCAAGTGGAAGAGCTGCCGCCTGGCCCCAGCTATCCGTTACCGGATGGTTGGCCGGAAGGGAACTACCCGCTGCGCAAGGAATGGAAGGTTGAGTATTTCGACCGCAATACGATGACGTATAATCCGCCTGCGCCGGAAGCTGCGCAAAAGGAGGATGAGCAATGAGCAAGATCACGATACCGATCGGACCGCAGCACCCTTCGCTGAAAGAGCCGGGCTGCTTTACGATTACGCTGGAGGGCGAAAAGGTGGTCAATGCCGTGGTTGGCGTTGGCTATAACCACCGTGGTCTGGAAAAGGCTTGTGAAGCCCGTACCTATATTCAGGACCTGTATATCATTGAGCGCGTTTGTGGGATTTGCTCGCATACGCACAGCACTGCATTTTGCCAGGCGGTAGAAGAACTGGCCGGTGTGGAGATTCCGCGTCGTGCCGCTTATATCCGCGTCATCATGGCAGAGTTGGAGCGCATGCACAGCCATTTGCTCTGGCTTGGCGTGGCTGCTCATGAGATTGGCTTTGATACCTTATTCATGTATTCTTGGCGCGACCGGGAAAAGGTGCTCGATATCCTGGCAGAGCTGGGCGGGAACCGCGTGAATTACGGCATCAATACGTTGGGCGGTGTGCGCCGCGACCTGGAACCGCAGATGGCGGACGAGATCCGTGCCATGCTGGATATCGTTGAGGAGCAGAATAAATATTATATTCAGCTTGCATTGAGCGAGACCACATTGGCGGCGCGTCTGTCCGGGATCGGTAAGCTTTCGCATGAGGATGCTTTGCGTCTGGGCGCAGTTGGTCCGGTCTCGCGCGCTTCCAATGTTGATACGGATATTCGTGTGATCGACAAGTATGCAGCTTATGACGAAGTGCCGGTGACTGCGATTACGGATGACCACTGCGATGTGTTCGGCCGTGCTGTTGTGCGTGTGCTGGAAATCATGGAGAGCATTAAAATGATCCGCTGGTCGCTGGATAATCTGCCTGACGGCGAACTGACGGCAAAGATGCCGCGGCGGATTCCGGAAGGGGAAGTGTTCAGCCGGACAGAAGCGCCGCGCGGTGAAGATACGCATTATGTCCGTGCGAATGGTACGGATAAACCGGACCGTGTGCGCGTGCGTGCGGCTTCGGAGGCGAACTGGCACAGCGTAAAGCATATGCTGGAGGGTGATTATCTGGCGGATGTGCCGATTATCATCGCTGCCATTGACCCCTGCTATTCTTGCACGGACCGCTCGATCGTGCTGCGTTCCGCCGCAGGCGAGCGTGTCTGGGATTGGGCAGCGTTGCGCCGTTACGGCATAGAGCACTACAAGAAACAGGGATTTGATGCCTCGAAGATCAAGATTGCGGAGCGGAAGATTATCCGCTAGCATCGGAAGGAAGGGATATTATGCTGTTAGCATTATTTCATATTCTGATTTTCCCGGGCATGCTGTTTCTGGGCGCATATGCTTTGGTCTTTTCCTTTATCGACCGTAAGCTGTATGCCAGGCTGCAGAACCGTCGTGGCCCACGCTGGTATCAGCCGCTGGCTGACTTTCTGAAGCTGCTGGGGAAGGAGACCATCATCCCGGAGCATGCGGATAAACGAGTATTTGTTTTCCTGCCGGTGATGGCGCTGGCTGCCGTTACCGCGGCTTATCTCTATATCCCGATCTGGTCCTCCACTTCATTGTATCCATTTGAAGGGGATTTGATCGTACTGCTTTATCTGCTGACGCTGCCTACGCTATGCTTTTTCCTGGCTGGTTGGTATTCCACCAGTGTTTATGCCACGATTGGCGCAGTGCGTGCATTGACGCAGCTCTTTTCCTATGAGGTACCGCTGTTCATGGCCCTGCTGGCGCCGGCATTGCTGGCGGATAGTTGGTCCCTTTCCGGGATGACGGCCTATTACAGCACGCATCCGCTGTATCTGCTGATCAACATTCCGGCATTTCTGGTGGCGGTCATCGCTTGCCAGGGTAAACTGGAGCGCGTGCCGTTCGATCTGCCAGAGGCTGAGACAGAGCTGGCTGGCGGCACGTTTGTGGAATACAGCGGCCGTCTTTATGCCATTTTCCGCATGGCGATTGACTGCGAACTGGTGGTGGTCGCATCGCTGATCTCCGCCGTGTTTCTGCCTTTTTATCCGGCAGGCGCATGGGCAGGGTTTGGGGTATACATTCTAAAGACGCTGGTCATTCTCTTTATCCTTGCATTGTTGCGTTCGATTATGGCGCGTGTGCGGATTGAGCAGATGGTCGCTTTCTGCTGGAAATACTTAACGCCGCTGGCATTGATCCAGATCATTGCCAATCTGCTGCTGAAAGGGGTGCTTGCCTGATGAAACGTTCACCCGGCAGGATCGCCGGCTTTGCATTGAAGCATCTGCTGAAAAAACCGGCGACGATCGCATATCCTGCGGCAAAGCTGGAGATTGAACCGCATTATCGGGGAAAAATACAGTATAATGCGGACGATTGTATCGGCTGCAATCTCTGCGTGCGTGATTGTCCCGCCAGCGCGATCAGCATCGTTAATGTAGGGACAAAAGAAGAGAAGAAGTTTGAATGCCATCTGAATTTGGGGCATTGCATCTTCTGCGCGCAATGCGTGGACAGTTGCAGAAAGGGCTGCCTTTCCTTTACGCCGAATATTGAATTGGCAGACATGAGCCGAGAAGCATTGAAGGTTAAGCTATGATCGGCTGGCAGGAACAGTTAAAAGAAATGTTGACTGCTGCGCCCAGGATTGCCATTCTAGGCGTGGGGTCAGAGCTCTGCGGTGATGATGCCGCCGGAATGGTGCTGATCGAGCGTTTGCGTATGCAACTGGCCGAGGATGCGGACTGCTTGCTGCTGGCAGGGAGCACGGCGCCGGAGAATTTTACAGGCATGATTCGCCACTTTAAGCCAGATTTGTTGCTGCTGGTTGATGCTGCCCATGTCGGCGGTGAAGTCGGGACGATGCGCTGTTGCGACCCGGCAGAAATAGACGGAATGGGCTGCTCGACGCATATGCTGCCCCTGCATGTGATGTTGGATTATCTGTCTTCGGAGACCGGCTGTGCTGTACTGGTGGTCGGTATTCAGCCTGGCGAAATGGAATTTGCCACATCACCTTGCCCGGAAATGCTGGCAGCCATCGATCAGTTGGCGACTATGATTGTTGACATCAGGACGCGACGTTTATAACGTCGCGTCCATGCTTTTGTGGAATAATTTTAATATTCGGCAATTTACATCCGCACATATATTGTGCTATAATGAAACCGATGCCAGTTTTTACGGGCTGGTGATAGTTTTGGCTGCAAAAATAATGTGATTTCAGACTTAGTATTTAAGTTTTTATTTAATTCAGTTAAGGAGGAATCAGAGTTTTATGGCCAAAAAGAGTTATGATGTTCAGGTAATATCAAAGCTTTGTAAGGCCTGCGGCATTTGCGTCAGTTTGTGCCTCGGTAAACCGGAAAACGTGTTTACGCAGGCGCCGGATGGTAAGGCCGTGGTGGTTAAGCCGGAAAACTGCATCGGCTGCTTAAATTGCGAGATGCATTGCCCGGACTTCTGCGTTGAGGTTTCGGAAAAGGAGGCGGAGTAAATGGCTAAAGTAAGACTCGTACAGGGGAATGAGGCTTGCGCAATGGGCGCTCTGAAAGCTGGCGCGAGCTTTTATGCTGGTTATCCGATCACTCCTTCTACGGAGATCGCAGAACATATGGCAGAGATGATGCCTGCCTGTGGCGCACGGTTCATCCAGATGGAGGATGAGATTGCTTCTGCTGGCGCGATTATCGGTGCTTCTGCTGCCGGCGCCAAAGCGTTTACGGCGACGAGCGGCCCTGGTTTCTCCCTGATGCAGGAACTGGTTGGTTATGCCGCGATCACAGAAATTCCTGTCGTTTTCGTGGATGTTCAGCGTATGGGTCCTTCCACTGGTTTGCCGACCCTTTCTTCGCAGGGTGATATCCAGCAGGCACGTTGGGGCAGCCATGGCGACCACAGCATCATCGCGATTGCGCCGAATTCCGTGATGGAAACATATTATCAGACGATCAAAGCCTTCAATCTGGCGGAAAAATATCGTACGCCGGTTATTTTCCTGTTGGATGAAGAGATCGGCCATCTGCGCGAGCGTTTTGAGGTCGACGAGAATGAAGAAATCGAGATTATCAATCGTGAAAAGCCGACCTGCGCGCCGGAAGATTATGTGCCGTTTGAAAACGTTGCTGGTGGTGTACCGCCGATGGCAAGCTTTGGTGAAGGCTATCGCTATCACTTCACCGGCCTGACCCATAATGAAAAGGGTTTCTATTCCAGCGCTCTGCCTGTGGTGGATAAATTCAACCGCCGCTTGGTGGATAAGATCGAAAAGAATGTTAAGGATATCTTCGAATGCGAAGAACTGTTTGTCGACGACTGCGACGTGCTGTTGATCGCTTATGGCAGTGTGGCGCGTTCCGCACAGGAAGCAATGAACGAACTGCGTGAAGCAGGCGTAAAAGTCGGTCTCTTCCGTCCGATCACGATTTGGCCGATCGACGAGGAACGCATCAAAGCTGCTTGCGCCGGCAAGAAAGCCGTTATCGTGCCGGAAATGAATCTTGGTCAGTATGCGCGTGAAGTAGAACGCATCGTGGCCGGCAGCGTGCCGGTGAAGAAGCTCTGCCGTGTTGACAGTGAACTGGTCATTCCGGAAGAGATTATCGACATGGTCAAGGAGGTGCTGAAATAATGAAACCCATTTACCAGGAATATTTCCGCAACAACCTGCCCCATATCTGGTGCGCTGGCTGCGGTAACGGCATTGTGATGAGCGCCTGGGCCCGCGCCATGGACGAACTGAAGCTGGATAAAAACAATGTGATCGGTGTTTCCGGCATTGGCTGCTCTTCCCGCATCACGGGTTATCTGGATCTGAATACGTTGCATACGGCGCATGGTCGTGCTTTGCCTTTTGCACAGGGTGCTAAGATGGCTCGTCCGGATATGGATGTATTCGTATTCTCTGGCGATGGCGACTGCGCTGCCATCGGCGGTAATCATTTTATCCATGCCTGCCGCCGCAACATGGATATGACGTTGATCGTGATCAACAACAACATTTACGGCATGACCGGCGGTCAGTTCTCGCCGTTGACACCGTTTGGCAAAAAGGCCACCACCGCGCCTTATGGTTCTGTTGACCCGAGCTTCAATCTCTGCGAGCTCGCCATTGGTGCTGGTGCTTCCTTTGTCGCCCGTGGTGATATCTATCATGCCAAGCAGCTGACTGACCTGATTGTGGCTGGCTATAAGCATAAGGGCTTTTCTGTGATCGAAGTGATCGCTTCCTGCCCGATCAGCTATGGCCGCCGCAATAAGATTCCGAATCCTGCCGACATGATGCAGTATGTGAAAGATCATACGGTTGCTAAGGCTGTCGCGGAGAAGATGACGCCGGAACAGCTGGAAGACAAATATATCACCGGCATCCTGCATGAGGCTCAAGGCAGAGAGTATACGGAAGAGTATGCGAAGCTGTGCGAACGCGTTCAGGGAGGGGACAAATAATGGCTACCAAATGGAAGATTCGTTTGAGCGGTACCGGCGGACAGGGCGTCATCAAGGGTGCGGTCATCCTTGCTGAAGGCGCTTTGATCGATGGCAGCAACGCCACGCAGAGCCAGGTATATGGCCCGGAATCCCGCGGCGGTTCCACCCGTGCCGAGGTGAATATTTCGGATCAGGCGATCCTTTTCCCGAAAGTAGAAAATCCGAACCTGCTGCTGTGCATGTCTCCGGAAGCTTATGATAAATATGCGAAGGATCTGATCCCCGGCGGCATTCTTATCCTTGATGGCGAAGTGGGCAAGGGTAAAGAGATCCCTGGCGTGAAGATCTATCGTTGCCCGATTACGGAGATTTGCCGTGAAGCGATGGGCAGCGAGCTTTCTGCCAATGTTGTCGCGTTGGGCGTGATCAATGGTATTGCGAACCTGGTTTCCTTTGATGCGATGGTGGAATCTCTGCACCGTAACTTCAAAGCGAAAGTGGCAGACCTGAATGTCAAGGCATATCAGCTCGGCCTGGATGCGGCGAAAAAGATCGAACCCTATACGGTCTGATCTACCACGGTCTGACTGCAGGCACCCGAATGGCAAGAAACGGCATGGCGATTTTCGTCATGCCGTTTTGTCTAGAAAAGCAGAGGGATATGAAAATGGACCAGGAATTGTGGCAATGGCTGGTGGAAACGAAAGACGAGCCACTGGAGGGGATGGCCGAGTTCTTCGATGCACGCTTGGCGGAGTATGAGACGCATATGGCACGCTGGCGCCAGCATTATCAATGGATGGCGGAGCTTTTGCCGGCAACCGTGACAGATCTGCTGGACCTGGGCTGTGGCAGTGGCCTGGAATTGGACGCCATTTTCGCTATCCGCCCCAGGTTGCGGGTGACAGGGGTAGATCTTTCCGCCCAAATGCTGGCAAAGCTGCGGCAAAAGCACGTGGGCAAAGCGCTTCACCTGGTCTGCGAGGATTATTTCCGCTATGAAATGGGGGAATCGTGTTTCGACGCGGTGATCGCATTTGAAACGCTGCATCATTTTAGCGCAATACAAAAGGAAACACTGTTTGCAAAGATTTTCCGCTGTCTAAGGCCGAACGGCATTTTTCTGGAATGCGACTATATCGCGCAGAGCCGTGAGATCGAGGAACTGCTGTTTGCCGAATGTGCTCGCAGACGCAGGCGTGATGGTATTGACGAAGCTGTTTTTGTCCATTTTGATACGCCGCTGACGCTTGCGCATGAAATGGATGCGATCCGGGCCGGCGGATTTCAAACGGTCGAACTGGTTGGCTTTTTGCCGGGGGATGCCCATACGCCGCTCATTCGGGCGCGCAAATGCGGACTGTAGGCTTAAGATGCAGTATTGAGCGCGGGCAAACTGCAGGATTTCCAAAGCAGGCATTGCCGGACTGCGCAGAATCATGTATAATAACGAACAGCAAGCGCGCGTTGCAGAGTTTATTCCCCTGATCAAGCAAATATGGTTTGCTCAGGTTGGTTGTAAGGTAAATGGCGGAAGAAAAGGAGAACCCCATGTGTCTGCAATTTGAATTGGAACATACGGATGGTGCGGCCCGGGCGGCAACCCTTACCTTGACGCACGGCGTAGTGAAAACACCGGTTTTCATGCCGGTGGGCACCTGCGCCACAGTAAAGACGATGTCCCCGGATGAGCTGAAAGAGGTCGGTGCGCAGATCATCCTCAGCAATACCTATCATCTTTATTTGCGTCCAGGGCATGATCTGGTGGCAGAAGCCGGCGGTTTGCATTCTTTTATGAACTGGGACCGGCCGATCCTGACCGACAGCGGAGGTTTTCAGATATTCTCCCTGGCTGAACTGCGCAAACTGACAGAGGAAGGGGCGCAGTTTGCTTCACATATCGACGGCAGCAGGCATCTTTTCACGCCGGAGAAGGTGATGGAGATCGAGCAAGCGCTGGGGGCAGACATTGCCATGTGCTTTGACGAATGTTCCCCTTATCCTGCGGAGTTTGCACGTGTACAGCAGGCGGATGCGCATACTCTGCACTGGGCAGCACGCTGCCAGGCCGTGCATCAGCGCCGTGACCAGGCTCTGTTTGGCATTGTGCAGGGTGGGCTTTTCCGTGAGCTGCGTGAAAAAAGCGCCAGGGATCTGGTGAAAATGGATTTCCCCGGTTACGGTATTGGCGGTCTTTCCGTAGGCGAGCCGAAAGAGATGATGTATGAAGCATTGGATTATACGACGCCGCTAATGCCTGTGGACAAGCCGCGCTATCTGATGGGCGTTGGCTCACCGGATTGTCTGGTCGAGGGCGTTGCACGCGGCGTGGATATGTTCGACTGCGTACTGCCGACGCGCATCGCACGCAATGGCACAGTAATGACGCCAGATGGTAAGTTGGTGCTGCGTAATGCAGAATATGCACACGATTTTCGACCGATCCAGGAGGATTGTGGATGCTATGCCTGCCGCAATTTCAGCCGCGCCTATATTCGCCATCTGCTGAAAGCGGACGAGATCTTAGGCATACGGCTGACAACGATCCATAATCTTTATTATCTCTGCCACCTGATGGCAGAAATCCGCGCGGCGATCTTTGCCGATTGTTTTCAGGATTTCCGCCGCCAGTTTTGGGATCGATATAAAATGTGAACGGGTCGCCACGCCGTGGCAGACGAGCAACAGGGACGGCATAGCCGTCCCTGTTTTTGTTATAGATAAGTTTTCATTTGATCGATATTCGCCTGCTCAGTCGCTAACAACTTTTCCGCCAGATGCCGGATCTCGCTGTCGCCATGCTGATAGTCATTCAAGTGCTTAATACTTTTTGTGACGCCCATGGTATTCCCCTGGATCATCATTTCCGCCAGATGGGAGGGGGAGCGGTCGCCGAGGGATTTGACCGTCGTCATCATCTGCGACGAAATTTTTGCCATCGGGCTTGCTTCTTCGCGCTGAATATGGCGTGAGCGCATCATACTGCCAGCTTGGGACATCAGCGTTTCATATTCTGCGAGTTGCTGGTTGAGCGACTGGCGAAAGGAGCTGTCCTCTGCCAGCTTTAACAGATCCAAAATTCCGGCGCGTCCCATATCCGCTGCCTGGTAGACATGGTTGAGCATATCCGCGTCTGAAATCATTCGATTCGCCTCCTGCAGTTGGTCTTTGACAGGAGTATGCACGGAAAAGAGGAAAAGCATACATGATTTAGTCGAACAGACTGAGCTGTTTGCCCAGCGGCTGTGGACGTCTCTGCTGTGGATGGATTGTCTCCAGTTGCGCTTTTGGAATGGCGCTGAAGAAAGGCGAAGGCGGATCGCCTGTTAGTAAATATAACGTTTCTGCTGCGCGGGTCATGCCGACAAAAAATAAGCGGCGCTCTTCTTCCAGATTGCTGCTGCCACCGATCTGCAGCGGCAAACAGCCGTCTCGGATGCCGCAGAGAAAGACAACGGGGAATTCCAACCCTTTGGCAGCGTGCAACGTCATCAGACGAACGGCATCGGCCTGGCAGGTTTGGCTGCCATTTCTGACGATATCAGCATCCAATCCCAGCGCCAGCGTTTGCAATAAGCTGGACATACTGGGCTGAAGAACTGCTATCTGGCAGAGGTCTTCCAGGGCGGCGATACCGCTGAGATGGTTTTCCTCAATCCAGCTGGACAGCAGCTTATGCGGTTTTTCCCGCCGCATGCGCGTGGTATAGACAGCTACTTGTTCTGCAAACCGATGTAACGAGGCATCTTCCCCCAGCGCAGCAATCTGCTTTATTAACCCAGCAACGCTTTTTTTGCGTAGGCCAGCATAGGCATTGCACAGCTGCTGTTGTGTGGCAAGCGAAGCCCCGCTGGCAAGCAAAGTCCGCCGCAGAGAGATTAGATCTGCCGGGTTGAGCAGAAAGCGGAAGAAGGCAAGCGTATCGCGAATGATATCATCTTCCGGCAGCTCCTCCCGGCCGGCCGCTGTATAGGGGATGCCGTCATGCTCCAGAGCATAGGCAATCATTTCCGCTTGGCGATGTGTACGGTAGAGGACGGCGATATCACGAAAACTGCGCGCTGCTGATGCACTGCCATCGGCATGCGCCTGTAACATATCGATACCACCGACGAGACGGTTAATCTCTTTGGCAATAAAAATGGCCTCCTGAAAAGCCGGGTCAGCGCTGGCTGTGTGATAGTGGCGCAGTTTGTCCCCATGTGGGCGAGCTGCCTGCAGTTGGCGTGGTGCACCGGGATTTTTATTGATGACGGGCAGGCTGGCGGCAAGGATCTCTGGTGTTGAACGATAATTTTTCGTCAACCGGATCAGCTCCAGATCCGGTTGATCTGCCTGTAACTGAGTAAAACAATCTGCGGATGCACCACGAAAGCCGTAGATTGCCTGATCTGGATCGCCGATCACAAACAAGGTTTCACCCTGGCGCTGCCAGGCGCGGATCAGGCGGTATTGCACCTCGTTGATATCCTGAAATTCATCGACTAACAGGTGGCGGCACATGTTGCCCAATCGCTGTGGTTGTTGCTCGCACAGCTGCAGCGCAGCGGAGAGGATATCATCAAAATCCAGTGCGCCAAGCTGCTGCAATGAGGCCTGATAAGCAGCGACCAGCTCGGCTTCTTCTACATTTTCAGCCGCAGTCATGGTGTTTTTATGACGGGAAATGCAGGACAAAGCTTCCTTTGCGCTGCTTTTTAGCCCCAGTTCCGTAACCAGATCAGCAGCGATCGACCGTGCCTCTGCCCCGTCAAGGATGACGGGCGCTTGCCCCGCAGCAGTAAGCAAGCGCAGGCAAAGGCTGTGGAATGTACCGACATGGATTTCCCGGACCAGTCGTTTATCATGAAAATGTGCCTTCAAGCGTTCCTGAAGCTCTGCTGCCGCCTTATTGGTGAAGGTAACTGCCGTAATTTCTTCCGCTGCAGCGCCGCGCGTTTCAATCAACTCGATGACCCTGCTGATCAACGTTTTTGTTTTGCCAGTACCAGGTCCGGCGATGACAGCTGTTGTCGCAGCCGTGCTGTGTACGGCGCGTAACTGTGCCGCATTGAGTTCCACATCCGTTCTTGCCTTCTCGTTCTTGCCGGTCTGGGCGGGATGCCCGATGTTTGTCGCAGGCTCAGCGTGGATGGTGTCTGGACTGAATTTTTCTTCGGCAGATGAGCATGCGAACAGAGAAGCCTGACCGCTAAGCCGGTCAATATCTTCAGCGTCCAGAATGCTCACTTTGCCATATTCGCCATCAAATCCTGGGGTGACGCGTACTTCACCCGCACGTAGGCGGCGCAATCCCTCTGCCACGCAGATGCCTGCATGTTGCTCGACCAGTTCGAGCGGCGTTTCACGCAGGATGCGAAGCTCTGGTCCCAAAACTTGCAACAAGGCATCGTATTGCCGCCGCGCTTTGACGCTGTTGGGGCTAAGGCCGCTGGAGGCAGCGATCACTTCGACCAACGGTACCAGGCTTTCAAATGGCCGTGCTTGCGGTGGATGAAAGCCTAATGGCCGGTCGGCAAGCGCATCAGCACGATGCAGTACGCCGACGGTCAACCTGCCGCCGCAAACCGGGCATACACCCTGCAGCGCCTCAGTTTCTGCCGGCGCTAGGCTGACATGGCAGTTGCGGTGTCCGTCGTAATGGTATTTCCCCTCTTCCGGGAAGAATTCAATCGTGCCATAAAATCCGGGATGATGCGGTGTGGAAAGCGCTTCCGAAAGTGCTGGATAGCTGAGCTCGCAGGAGAAGAGGTTTGCTTCGCGCGCCAGCCGTGCTGGCGAATGCGCGTCGGAATTGGATACAAGTGCGTAGCGGTCCAGCTGGGAAAGCCGCCAATGCATAGGCGGATCTCCGGAAAGCCCGGTCTCCAGCGCATGGATTTGTGGCGTCAGGTCGCCAAAGCATTCTTCTACAGTATCAAAACCGGAATATGCGCCAAATAGGGAAAAATGTGGCGTCCAGATATGCGCTGGGATAAAGATGGCCTGTGGGCAGGCATCCAGCGTTAGTTCCAGCAGATCATGGCTGGAAAGACCAATAATCGGCCTGCCATCAGCATGCAGATTACAGCCGAGCTGCTCCAAACGGCGGCTGAGTTCCTCTGCTGCAGACAGGGAAGGGAAGAGGATTAGATGATGGATCTTGCGTACTTTGCCGCTCTGTTTATAAATGGTGCTGATTTCGCCGCTGATGATGAAGCGCGGGGCAGGTGCATCCTGCAGTGCGCCCGACAGCGGGCGAACCAGACTCGGCTTCAGCCGATAAAGGCCGTCTTCTGCTTCCTCCAGTTGTTCGCGTAGCTCTGCACGGTAGGCGGCATGCGTACAATCGCCAGTTCCCAACAGCAATAAGCCTTTTTGTCGCGCTGCCTGATCGAGCAGTTCCGGTATGCAGTCCTGGCTGGTGGCGCGGGAATATTTAGCATGGATATGCAGATCTGCAATGAACATAATGAGGCTCCTTGATGGAAAAATTTGTTCTTATGCCGGGTCATGATTGGGAATTAGCGCCGTAGGGCAGTATGCGGTCTTTCTGTATTATAGCATATTTCCGTTAAAGGCGGTGCTTTTCTTGCAAGGAGCACTTGCCTGTGATAGGATAGAGGAAATCATGGCTTAACAACCTTGGGGGCGCCTATGGAAGAGCAAAAAATGTATTATATCGAGAATCCGGTGACAGATGCCGCTTATAATTTGGCTTTGGAAGAATTTTTTTGTCAGCAGCGCGACCGTTCTTTTTTTATTCTCTGGCGCAATGCACCAGCGGTGATCGTGGGGCGCTATCAGAACACTTTGGCTGAAGTAAACCTGCCCTATTGTGAGCAGAAGCAGATTGCAGTTGTGCGGCGCAATTCCGGCGGCGGCGCGGTCTTTCATGATTTGGGCAATCTCAATTTCTCGTTTCTCCTCGACCATGATGATCGGCAAAAGCCAGATTTTGCTCCCTTTGCGGAACGGATTACCGCTGCACTGCGCGCGATGGGCTTGTCTGCGCAAATAAGCGGCCGCAATGATATTGAGATTTGCGGCAGGAAGGTTTCCGGCAATGCGCAATTTTTGCATCAAGGCAGGCTGCTGCATCATGGCACGCTGCTGTTTGATGTGGATATGGAGCAGCTCGCACATACACTGGCGGTTGATCCGGAAAAAATTCACAGTAAAGGCGTTGCCTCGGTACGCGCACGCGTACAGAATATCCATGCGCTTTTACCAGATGGAGGCCGGATGGATGTTCTTGCCTTTCGGGATGCATTGGCTGCAGCTTTTGCTGCTGTGCAACCCGGCGGGTTGCAGCGATATGTACCGAACGCAGAGGAGCAGGAGGCGATTCGGCAGCTGGCAGAGGAAAAATACAGAAGCTGGGAATGGAATTTTGGCGCTTCACCGCAGGCGGATTGCAGCTTCCATCACCGTTTTCCTGCCGGAAAAGTAGAAATTGCGATCAAATTATCCGCAGGGCGTATTGCGGAATTCCATATGACCGGAGATTTTTTTGCGGATGCTGCACTGACGCCTTTCCTGGACGGCTTTCACGGTCTGCCGTTTACACGTGAAGCGTTGGCCGGGTATTTGCAGACGCAGGTCATTCCTCTGCGTGGGATCGGAGCTGCAGAATTACTTTACTGCTGTTTTGAAGCACAGTAAGTTTTCTTTTGCTATTGTATCATGACAGCACGAAAAATTACAGATTTTGTGCTTTTTTGCTTGACAAGCTTCTGATAGGCCTATATAATGATACGGAACTAAAAGAGATCTTTAAGTTGGTACGGTGATGCCGACAAGATACCATATGGTTTGCCGCGCTTGGCGCGGCGGTCTTGCGCGTCTTGTCGGAAACGGCAAGATGTTTTTTATTGGATTCAGGCAGTTGCACTTATATTCATTCAGATTGGGGAGGTACTTATGGCAGCGCGAATTGATGAGGTCAAGGCAAGTCAGTCTAAGCTGGGTGTGGAAGGGATTTATGATGCAAGGACGCTTGGTGTACCGAAAATGCTGATCCTTGGTTTCCAGCATGCTTTTGCAATGTTCGGCGCAACGGTGCTGGTGCCCTTGCTCACCGGTCTTGAGGTCAGTACGGCATTGCTGATGGCGGGTTTGGGCACACTGCTGTTTCACCTGCTGACGAAATTGCAGGTGCCTGCTTTTCTTGGCTCTTCTTTCGCATTTTTGGGCGGCTATGCGGCAGTGGCGCCGTTACTGGCGGATGGTTCGCCAAACGTGGAGATGCTGCCTTATGCCTGCGGCGGTGTTGCCGTCTCCGGCTTGCTTTATGTGATATTGGCCCTGCTGATCAAATCTTTCGGTACGCAACGCGTGATGCGCTTTTTCCCGCCGGTAGTCGTCGGCCCGATGATTATTGCCATCGGCCTTATCCTTGCACCGAGCGCGATCACGAACTGCCAGACGAACTGGCTGCTGGCGATGATTGCGCTGGTCGTCATCATCGTTGCCAATATCTTTGGTAAAGGGATGATTAAAATCATTCCCATTCTGCTGGGTATTGTGGTCTCCTATATCGTTGCCCTGTTCATGAATCAGGTCGATTTCACATTGGTGCAGGAAGCGGATATTGTTGGTTTACCGGAAATCATGATCGCCAAATTTGATGTTTCCGCAATCATCGCCATTGTGCCGATCGCGTTGGCAACGATGATGGAACACATCGGAGATATATGCGCGATTTCCGCCACTACTGGCAAAAATTATATTGTCAAGCCGGGCCTACACCGTACTTTATTGGGGGATGGTATTGCGACCAGCCTTTCCGCCATCTTTGGCGGTCCGGCCAATACTACTTACGGCGAGAATACCGGCGTACTCGTGCTGACCAAGGTTTACGATCCACGTGTGATCCGTATCGCGGCTGTTATCGCAGTGCTACTCAGCTTTATTCCCAAGTTCAGTGAGATTGTCCATTCCATCCCGACGGCAATCATCGGCGGCGTTTCTCTGGTGCTCTACGGCATGATCTCCGCCGTCGGCATCCGTAATCTTGTGGATAACCGCGTCGATTTCACCAAAACGCGTAACCTGATCATTGCTGCAGTCGTGCTGGTGTTTGCGCTTGGCTTTAATGCGGCCGGCGGCGTTACTTTCCAGGTCGGCGAAGCGGTGATCACGCTTTCTGGTCTGGCGGTGGCTGCTATTGCCGGTATTCTGCTCAATGCCATCCTGCCGGGCAATGATTATACCTTTGATATGCAGGTAGAGGCAGAGGACGCTGCTTTCCCAGTGGAGTAGAACTAATTGAGCGGAACAATTACCGGCTTCTGCAAAATAAAGGAAACGGGTACGGCGAGCCGTACCCGTTTCGCTTATCTGAATAAAAGGGCGCAGTCATGTCACGCCCGGAGATTCTTTATTTCGTGCCGAAAATACGGTCGCCCGCATCGCCAAGACCAGGCAGGATATAGGCGTGTTCATTCAAGCAAGTATCCACTGCTGCCGTATAGATATCTACATCCGGGTGTTCCTGTTGCACTTTAGCGATCCCTTCCGGGGCGGAAACCAGGCACATCAAGCGAATACTGGCACAGCCTTTATCTTTAAGCAGCTGGATGGCATCGCAAGCGCTGCCGCCGGTTGCCAGCATGGGGTCGCAGATGATGACGATTCGCTGCTCGATATCAAGCGGCAATTTACAGTAGTAGAACACAGGTTTATGTGTAGTTTCATCCCGATAGAGGCCGATATGCCCGACCTTTGCCACCGGAACCAGGCTGACCAGGCCGTCTACCATCCCCAGGCCGGCGCGCAAAATCGGCACGATAGCAACCTTTTTTCCGGTGATCTCTTTGCCCGTCATTTTTTGCAGAGGGGTTTCAATTTCCACATCACAGACGGGAAAATCTCGCGTCACTTCATAACCGAGCAGCATGGATATCTCGTTGAGCAGCTCGCGGAAGTCTTTCGTGCTGGTGTCTTTTTTGCGCATGATCGTCAGCTTATGCTGGATCATTGGATGGTCGACCAGGTGTAAAGTAGCCATAGGTTTCTCC
This sequence comes from uncultured Clostridia bacterium, assembly GCA_944390945.1. Classification (GTDB taxonomy): domain Bacteria; phylum Bacillota; class Dehalobacteriia; order UBA4068; family UBA4068; genus CALXSV01. The sequence goes on along the minus strand of CALXRV010000011.1, from coordinate 59,227 downwards.
TTTTCTCGAATTCCCGTTTTCCGGCAGCAAGCTTGCTAATAAAATTGTACCGCTTTTGTCGTCATATTTCAATGCTCTGGCCGATTTTTCGGCTGGAGATAACATTTTTGGGAAAGTATTGACAAACAACAATCGGGAATATATGATATTGATAATTGCATAAAAGCTTTCGCCGAAAGATAGAGGCGCGGGAATGATGAGTACCCCGATTGAACGCACAGGCCGTGCGACGGGGAAAAGGCGTTTCCGCCGAAGTACAGTATGGGGGCCTGCCTGTTCTGTGCTGGGTCGTTGCAAAATATGTAACGGACTGTCACGATCGTGGAGCGCTATCATTGGCCTTGTCTGTAGCTTATTGGCAGCCGTGATGCGTCCGTATCTGGCTGCTGTTTTTATTTGGGGAAAGCGAGCAAGGGTCGGCTATGTTGCATTTGTTTTCATCGATTTCGTATTTAGGGGGGAGTTTCATGCGTTTGTTGGCAAAAAGGATGCTCTTTTTCATCCTCGTACTGGCGCTGCTTCTTATCTGCAGTACTACAGTGCTGGCAGAGGATGGGGAGGCGTATCAGAGCAGCTTTTTCGGGACAGTCTGGTCTTTGCTGCCGCCGTTGGTTGCGATCGTGATCGCATTGATCACCAAGGAGGTCTATATTTCACTGTTTCTGGGCGCAGTCTGTGGTGCGCTGCTTTATGCGGGTTTTCAACCGGTACATACCGTTACTTCGCTCCTGGATATGATGATCGGCAAGGCCGGGGACAGTGGGAATATGGCGATTCTTATTTTCCTGGTTATGCTGGGCATCATTGTTGCATTGATGACTCGCGCCGGTGGCTCGGCTGCTTATGGTGCATGGGCGGCAAAACGCATTAAATCCCGTTCTGGCGCCCTGCTGGCAACGACGGGTCTGGGCGTCCTGATTTTTGTCGACGATTATTTCAACTGCCTGACCGTAGGCAGCGTAATGCGTCCGGTAACGGATAAATTTAATATTTCCCGTGCTAAACTGGCCTATATCATTGATGCTACCGCAGCGCCGATCTGCATTATTGCGCCGATTTCAAGCTGGGCGGCTGCGGTTACTTCTTCCGCTGAGGGATTCCATATCGATGGCTTTGCCATGTTCTTGCAAAGTATCCCTTATAACTATTACGCATGGCTGACTTTGACCATGATGATTTGCCTTGCCGTGATGAAACTGGATTTTGGCCCGATGGCCAAACATGAACTAAATGCTTTGGCGGGCGATCTTTATACTACTGAAGACAGGCCTTATGCTGCGGCAGATGAAGAGCCGGTGACGAGCAAGGGTCATGTGTTGGATCTGGTTATCCCAATCGTCCTCCTTATCATCTGCTGCGTGATCGGCATGATCTATACCGGCGGCTTTTTTGACGGCGTGGACTTTATCACTGCTTTCGCAGATTGCAATGCTTCGGTTGGTCTGGTGCTGGGCAGCTTTGCCACCCTGGTGCTTACTTTTTTACTTTATATCCCCCGCCGTGTATTGACTTATCGGCAGTTCGCTGCCTGCATTCCAGATGGCTTCCGTGCGATGGTGCCGGCGATCCTCATTTTGGTTCTGGCCTGGACGCTTTCCGGCTTCTGCAATGATTCTCTTGGTTCTTCTGCCTTTGTTGAACAGGCAGTAAGGGGTAGTGCCGCTGCCAGCTTCCTACTGCCGGCAGTGATGTTCCTGATTGCGCTCGGGGTGGCGTTTGCTACAGGAACTTCTTGGGGTACCTTTGCTATTTTGATTCCGATCGTGTTGTCCCTCTTTGCAGAAGGCGGTGAAATGATGGTGATCGCAGTTTCCGCCGTTTTGGCCGGCGCTGTCTGCGGTGATCATATCTCTCCGATTTCTGATACGACGATCATGGCTTCCACCGGCGCACAGTGCAGCCATATCAGCCATGTGTCCACGCAAATTCCTTATGCGTTGCTGGTTGCCGGCGTCAGCTTGGTCTGTTATATCCTGGCTGCCTTGATCCGCAATGCCTGGATTATGTTACCGCTTTCCGTCGTGTTGATGGTTCTGGTTCTGGCTGGCCTGCGGGTTGTCATGCGCAAAAAATCACAAGCATAATTTGCCTAAGCAATAAAACATAGCATAAGGCAAGATAAAAGACCGTACATCCTTGAATTGGGCAAGGAGGTGCGGTCTTTTTGCTGCGCCATGTTTTTTATCTGCTTTTATGGCGGCTGCTTTATGCGTGGCTTTTCGGATAACTTCAGCTGCTGCCTTTAACAAATAATGCATTGACACCAGCTGAACAGCCCAGCCGGTCTGCGCCTGCCTGAAGGAAGGCGATCATCTCTTCTTTGCTGCGGATACCACCGGCTGCTTTAATCCGTACGTTTTTATCCAGATGCCTGCGAAATAACGCAATATCCGTCAGCATTGCGCCGCTTATGCCAAAGCCGGTCGAGGTTTTGATATAATCTGCGCCGGCTGAGGAGACCACATGGCAGAGCGTAATTTTTTGTTCTTCATTCAGATAGCAGGTCTCAACGATCACTTTCAGGATATGCTGGCCAGCTGCCTCACGCAGCGCGGCGATCTCTGCTTCGATCTGGTGGAAAGCGCCTTGCCGCGCTGCGCCCAGGTGGATCACCATATCCAGTTCTGTTGCACCGCATAGCAAAGCGTCTTTTGCCTCTGCCAGCTTTGTGGCTGTCGTCTGAAACCCAAACGGAAACCCGATTACTGTGGTCAACGGCAGCTGCGGAAAAGATTGGCGCGCCGGTTGGAGATAAACGGGCGCGATACATGCACTTGCCGCCCCATAATGTTGCGCTTCTTCGCAAATACGCCGGACATCTTCCCAGGTAGCGTCCGGTTTTAACAAGGTATGGTCAATATGGCGAAAGATTTCCTGGTTATCCATCATCTCAGATCCTTTCTGGCCGGTTAATGCTTGAAGACAAGGCGCTACGCTTCTTTATTTTATCATGACCACATGGTACAATCAATAAAGCGGGCATTGCGGTTATCTTTTGCTTATTTTGCACAAACAAGGGGAATTCTTAAAAAATTTTTAAGTAATTGCCTGATTGGTTATTAAAAAAAAGAACGCTACAATAATAGCGGAGGATGAAATGATGAGTAATATTCTGGTTTGCGATGATGAACGGGATATCGTTTCCGCGCTGCGGATCTATTTGACGGCAGAGGGGTATCAGGTGTTTGAAGCCTATACGGGCAGCGAAGCTTTGGCTATCCTGGAAAAGGAAGATATCCAGCTGGTGTTGATGGATATCATGATGCCGGGCATGGATGGCATTACTGCTATTTCTCGCCTTCGACAGGAGAGCAATATTCCGGTGATCCTGCTGACTGCTAAAGGTGAAGATACGGATAAAGTATTGGGATTGAATATTGGCGCCGACGATTATGTGGTGAAGCCGTTTAATCCGGTTGAGCTGCTGGCACGGGTAAAGGCGCAGCTTCGTCGATATGTCAATCTTGGCGGCATGATGAAAAAGCAAGCGGATGAATCTGTGCTTTGCGTGGGGGGCATTCAGTTGGATGATGCAGCCAAGCAGGTAACCTTGGATGGCGTGCCGGTAAGCCTTACGCCGACCGAATATGATATCCTGCACTTTTTGATGAAAAATCCGGGTAAAGTGTTTTCCTCCACGCAGATCTATCACGAAGTTTGGCAGAATCCGGCTTACGGCGCTGAGAATACGGTGGCTGTGCATATTCGACACCTGCGCGAAAAACTGGAGATCAATCCCGCCGAGCCACGCTATCTGAAAGTAGTTTGGGGACAAGGATATAAGCTGGAGGGGGGAACGGCACATGCCTGACATGCGTTCCAATACCGCGATCAAGGCATTGTTTGCTGTTTTGTTTTCTTTGCTGGTTACAGGCTGTATTTTATCGCTGGTGGGTATCGATTTTATCCGCAGTTTTGGCGGATATGAACACAATTATGATTCCTATCAGCAAACGGAACGCTATCAGAGCTATCTACAAACAAATGGTTTCACTGCACAAATCGAATTTGAAAATGCAGTATTTGATATCATAAACCCGATACGTTATTTGCTGCCCTGGCTATGCTCGCTTTCCGCACTGATCGCTGTTGCCGTTCTTGTCTATTTGCTCTATGCAGCGGGACATCGGCCAGGACAGTCGGGCATTGTGCTTTCCACTTTGGACCGTATGCCATTGGAGCTGTTTATCTTGCTTGTGGCGATACCGTTCATCCTTTGCATTGCATTTGGTCTGGATTTGTCCTATTATGTAGAGCCATTTATCTATTTTTGCCTCTCACTGCCGCTGCTAATCATTTGCACTCTGCTTGCTTTGCTGTTTTTGCTGGGTATTACGGTGCGGTTGAAGGCCGGAGGCTGGTGGAGATATACGCTGCTCTATCTGATTTGCCGCACAGTTTTTCGTTTCCTGCGCAAGACGATAGGCGGCCTGGGCCGGGGCATCCGCAACGCGATCGGTGCTTTGCCGTCTTTGTGGAAGTTGATTGCGGGGTTCAGTACATTTACGCTGGTCAATTCATTGCTGCTGATGGCGATGGGTGGTACAACTCCGGGGATGGTGTTGTTCTGGCTGCCCCTGACTGCGCTTGTTTTTGCCTGGCTATGCCATATCGTATTGATGGCAGATCGTTTGAAACTCGGCGCAGAACGTCTGGCCAATGGCGAGTTGGATGCACAGATCGATACGACGCATATGCATGGGGAATTATTGCAGCATGCTGAGAATCTGAACAATATTGGTCATGGCCTGGCGCGTGCAGTGGAAGCACGGATCAAAAGCGAACGCATGAAAACAGAACTGATTACCAATGTTTCGCATGATATCAAAACGCCGCTGACCAGCATCATCAATTATGTGGACCTGCTGAAAAAGGAAGACATCGAAGATGAAAGGGTTTGTTCCTATATTGAAGTGCTTGACCGGCAGAGTAGACGATTGAAAAAACTGACGGAAGATGTTTTGGAGGCCTCGAAGGCTTCTACCGGAAATATGGCGGTGGAATTGGCGCGGACCGAGGTCGCTGAAATGCTGAATCAGGTGGCGGGGGAGTATGCGGAACGTTTTGCTGATGCGCAACTGCATCCGGTGATTGATATTTCGGATGCCGAAGGTAGCGTGATTATGGCAGACGGCCGTCTGCTCTGGCGTGTGTTTGATAACCTGCTCAATAATATTTGCAAGTATTCTCAACCAGAAACGCGGGTATATTTTTCCGTGCGTCATTCAGAAAGCGAAGTAATGATTGCGATGAAAAACATTTCGCGCGATGTGCTGAATATTTCTGCTGATGAATTGATCGAGCGCTTTGTACGCGGTGACAGCGCCCGGAGCAGTGAAGGCAGTGGCTTGGGCCTTTCCATTGCGCAGAGCCTGACGGAGCTGCAGGGCGGCCGTTTTGAACTTTTTGTAGATGGCGATTTGTTTAAAGCGGTTTTGAGCTTTCCGCGTTGCGCATAGCAGAATATGGAATCTGCTCCAGTTAAGCATCAGGATGCTGGATTACGTTCCTCCTCACGATGGCGTTGTTCTTTATTAGGGACAGCGCCATTTTTCTTATTTTGCTTACAGCGCAAACGAAATTGCTCTTCATATTGTCAACTAAACAAATATTTTGGTTGACAATATGAAGAGGCCTCGCTATAATGATCTCAAGCCGCAGGCCAAAAGTAGTTGGAGGAAAGACATCATGAAAAAAATGCAGATGAAGGAATTGGTCTTTATTGCCTTGTTTGCCGCAGTTTTGGCCGTGTTGGCACAAATTTCGATCCCGATGCCAAGCGGCGTACCGATCACGCTGCAGACTTTTGCCATTGCGTTGACCGGTTATTCACTCGGTGCACGCCGCGGTAGCCTGGCAACCGGAATCTATTTGCTGCTGGGCATCTGTGGTGTGCCGGTATTTTCCATGTTCCGGGGTGGTTTAGGGGCTTTGCTCGGCGCGACCGGCGGATTTTTGATCGGTTTTTTACCGCAGACAACATTAACCGGGCTTGCGTATGCCCGTGGACCTGCGATTTCGCTTATTTGCGGCTTGCTTGGTTTGGCGGTATGTCATCTATGTGGTACAATTTGGTATGCGGTTCTCGGCGGGCAAAGTGTACTGGTTTCTTTTCTTGCCGTTTCTGCCCCATATTTGTTGAAAGATGTGGTCAGCGTTGTGGTTGCCTATATTGCGGCGCATGCGGTATGCCGCCGCACCAACCTGCTGTATTTTCGCTGATCACCGGGCCGTGACATTGCCTTGCTCAGCTGGGTAACGTTTTCTGCTTGCCTTGGCACAATACACTTGCGGTTAGAACTAAACTCTGCAGCGCAGTGGAGTATGCGCCAACAGCGGGGATAACAACAGGCCGGCAAATCCTGCCGGCCTGTTGCAGATTCATTATCCTTTTTTCCCATTTCTGCAGCCGATGGCTAGATTTCGACTGTTCCTTCGTAGACAAATTCTACTTCGCCAGTGGTACGGATACTGCCATCGGAAAGATAGCGCACCACCTGCTCGCCGCCCTGCATTTTTACCGTCACATCGGTATCCCGCTGGCAAAAACCATTTTCCGCTGCAGCGGCAACAGCAGCGCAGGCGCCGGTGCCACAAGAAGGCGTTTCCCCATTGCCGCGTTCCCAAACACGCATCCGCAAGGCAGTTTCGCTCAGCATGCGCACAAATTCAGCATTGACGCGTGCCGTAAATATTTCTGCATGCTCAATCAGCGGCCCTTCCTGCGCGACGTTTAAGGAATCAATCTGATCTACAAAGGTCACCGCATGGGGGTTACCCAGGCTGAGGCAGGTGATCCTGTGTCCACTGCCCACGGCAAGCGGATAATCGATCAGCTGCGGCAAAGTCAGTTTTACCGGCAGTGCTGCTGTTTCGAATCGCGCCGGTCCCATATCAACGGTCACGGCTTTGACTTCACCATTCCGTTTATGCAGATAAACATCGCGAATGCCGCTGCGGGTTTCCACGCGCAGATGTAAACGGTCGGCGGGAATGATGCCACGGTCAGACGCGTATTTCGCCAGGCATTGCAACGCGTTCCCATTCATCTTGTCTTCGCTGCCGTCCTGGTTGTATGCTGCCATACGGAAATCTGCATCTGCTGAAGGGACGAGCAGGCAGAGTCCAGAACTGCCAATCCCGATATGCTGCCGGCTCAGACGCAGTGCCAGGCCTTCCGGATTCTCCAACAGCTGGTCGCGACAATCAAAGCAGAGATAGTCGCTGCCGCAGGCCTGTAGTTTGGAGAAATGCAGCCGAACCCGGCTTTGCCGGCGGTGGTTGAGATCCACCAGTTCCGTGTTGCGCTGTGAATAACGGCTTTCCATGCTTTCCGCCAGCGCATTGCCGGTATCGATTGAAGTAAGGCAGGGGATAGCCCGCTCGATTGCTTTACGCCGGATGCGCACGCTGTCACGCGTGGGGATACGACCTTTTGCTGAGGTGGAGACGACATAGGCGATGTCGCCGCGATCGATCAGTTCCAGCAACATATCGCTGCCAGAAGAAAGCTTAGGCACTTCGGTTACCTGCAAGCCGGTTTCGCGTAATACGCGTGCATTGCCGGGCGTGGCATAAAGCGGGCAGCCGAGATCACTGAAGCGTTTAGCAACATCGTACAGTTCCGGCCGGTCTGTATTCTTAACGCTAAACAATACGCCGCCATGGCTATCCATACGATAGCCTGCTGCTGTCAGCCCTTTATATAAAGCTTCTGACAACGTGCTGGCAACGCCAAGAACTTCGCCGGTGGATTTCATCTCCGGCCCGAGCAGGGTATCTGCGTCCGCCAGCTTTTCAAAGGAAAAGACAGGCACCTTTACCGCTACATATGGCGGGATCGGGTACAGGCCAGTACCATAACCCATATCCGTCAGTTTTTCTCCCAGCATGGCCCGGGTGGCAAGATCTACCATCGGTACGCCGGTGACCTTGCTTAGGTAGGGGACCGTACGGGAAGAACGCGGGTTAACTTCAATTACATATAATTCATCTTGATAGATCAAGTATTGAATATTAACAAGTCCGCAGACATGCAGCCCGAGCGCCAGCTGCTGCGAGCAGTCTACAATGCGCTGCAACATGGAATCATCTACATTCCATGCCGGATAAACGGCAATCGAATCGCCGGAATGCACGCCGGCCCGCTCGATATGCTCCATCACACCGGGGATTAGCACATTTTCGCCATCGCAAATTGCATCTACCTCCAGCTCTGTTCCCATCAGATATTGGTCGATCAGCACGGGGTTTTTGATGCCCTGTGCCAGGATGATCGCCATATATTCACGGATGTCGTCTGGCTGAAACGCAATGATCATATTCTGGCCGCCTAGGACATAAGACGGGCGCAGTAATACCGGATAACCCAACTTTTCTGCGGCAGCAAGCGCTTCTTCCGTTGTCATCACCGTGAGTCCCTGCGGTCGCTTGATCTCCAGTTTACTGAGCAGGGCATCAAAACGTTCACGGTCTTCCGCTGCATCGATACTATCTGCCGGCGTACCTAGGATATGATATCCCTGTTCAGCCAGGAAGCTGGTTAACTTGATCGCCGTTTGTCCGCCGAAAGCCACGACAACGCCATAAGGCTTTTCGGTGCGCAGCACGCCAAGCACATCTTCCGGTGTCAGTGGTTCAAAATAGAGACGGTCTGCTGTATCAAAATCAGTGGAGACAGTTTCCGGGTTGTTATTGACGATCACCACATCATAACCGCATTTGCGCAGAGACCAGACGCAGTGAACGCTGGCGTAGTCAAATTCGATACCTTGGCCGATACGGATTGGCCCGGCGCCGAAGACGACGACCGTGCGCCGCGATTCCGGGCGGCTGGCCAAAAATTCTGCTGCCTCATTTTCTCCCTCGCAGGCTGCATAAAAATATGGCGTTTCCGCGCGGAATTCCGCCGCACAGGTATCGACCATGCGATAGACGGGATAGGTTGGCGCTTGGATTTTCTGTCCGCTCAGTTTTTCGATCGTGCCATTAAGAAATCCCAGTTGGCGAGCGCTATGATACAGTTCGTCATCCAGTGGTTCGGTGAGCAGACGCTGTTCGGTTTCCGCCAGATGCCGCAGCTTGGCAAGGAACCAGCGATCGATCTTTGTTTTTTCATAGATGATATCCAGTGAAACGCCGGCCTTGATTGCAGCATATACAGCAAACAGCCGCTGATCATCACAATCATCCAGCTTGGTCGCAAGTTCTTCCGGTGTTGCCTGCGCCAGTGCAGGCATGGTGAGGGTATCGCGGCCAATCTCAGCGCCACGTACTGCTTTCATCAGCGCTTCTTCAAAAGTAGTGCCAATTCCCATCACTTCACCGGTCGCCTTCATCTGCGTGCCCAGGTTCCGCTTAGCATATACAAATTTATCAAATGGCCATTTTGGCAGTTTTACCACAACATAGTCGATCGTCGGCTCAAAGCAGGCGCTGGTCTTGCCGCCGGTGACTGCGTTCGGAATTTCCGGCAGCAGATAACCAATGGCGATCTTGGTTGCCACTTTGGCGATCGGATAACCGGTCGCTTTACTGGCCAGTGCAGAAGAACGGCTGACGCGTGGGTTTACTTCGATTACCGCATATTCCATGCTGTTGGGATTCAGTGCGAACTGACAGTTACAGCCGCCTTCCACCCCGAGCGAATCGATGATCTGCAGTGCAGCGCTGCGCAACATCTGATATTCGCGATCCGCCAATGTTACGGCAGGGGCGATTACGATGCTGTCTCCGGTATGCACGCCCACCGGATCAAAGTTTTCCATCGAGCAAATCGTAATACAGTTGCCAGCTGCATCGCGCATCACTTCAAATTCAATTTCTTTCCAGCCGGAAATACATTGCTCGATCAGGATCTGGTGGATCGGCGAGACGCGCAGGCCCTGCGTTGCAATTTCGCGCAGTTCATTCTCATCATATGCAATGCCGCCGCCAGAGCCGCCTAGGGTGAAAGCCGGCCGCACAATGATCGGATACCCGATCTGCCTGGCGAAGGCTAGCGCGCTATCCAGGTCTTCCGCTACGTCGGAGGGAACAACTGGCTGCCCGATGGCAGCCATCGCTTCCTTAAACAGCAGCCTGTCCTCGGCACGGTCGATCGTATCCGGCCTGGCGCCAAGCAGCCTTACGCCATGTTCTGCCAGAAACCCTTCCTTTGCCAGCTGCATGGCAAGCGTCAGGCCGGTCTGTCCGCCCAGGGTAGGGAGGATGCTGTCCGGCTTTTCTTTGCGGATAATTCGTTTGATGGTGGTCAGCGTCAACGGTTCAATATAAATATGGTCGGCCATGTGGCCATCCGTCATGATAGTGGCCGGGTTGGAATTGACCAGAATTACTTCGATGCCATCTGCTTTCAGCGCCTGGCATGCCTGTGTGCCTGCATAGTCGAATTCTGCCGCCTGTCCGATGACGATCGGACCGGAGCCAATGACCAATGTACGTTTGATGTCTTTATTGAGCGGCATTTGCTCCGACCTCCTTGATCATGGTGATAAAATCATCGAACATAGAACGCTCATCGAGTGGCCCGGCGCAAGCTTCCGGGTGGAATTGTACCGATATGGCAGGGAAACTGTTGTAGCGCACGCCTTCACAGCTGCCGTCGTTGACATTGCAATGGCTGATTTGCGCATCAGCCCCTAGGCTTTCCGCCACCACGCAATAACCATGGTTTTGACTGGTGATGTGGACACGACCGGTATCCATATCTTTTACCGGTTGATTGGCGCCACGATGCCCATATTTCATTTTTTCGGTTTTGCCGCCGCAAGCAAGCGCTAAAAGTTGATGCCCCAGGCAGATGCCAAACAGCGGAATGCCGCTTTGGGTCAAAAGATGCAGCTCATGAATAATCTTCGTGTTTTCTGCCGGGTCTCCCGGTCCGTTGGAAAGTACAATGCCCTGCGGCTTTAGGGCAAGAATTTCGCTGGCGGTTGTGCTTGCTGGCATGGTGATCACACGGCAACCACGCTGCAGCAGTTCACGCTGGATATGGCCTTTTGCGCCGAAATCCCAGAGCACTACAGGCCGACCTTCGCCTGCACTGGATGCTTGCTGGCAACTTACCGCCGACACCGCATCTTTGACGCGATAATTCTGTAGAGCGGCTTTTTGATCAGCATTCAACTGTGGCTTATCGCTGAGCATGGCATTCATCACGCCATGTTCACGAACAATTCTGGTCAGACGTCGCGTATCTACATTACGCAAGCCGGGGATGCCCTGCTGCTTCAAAAAATCGTCCAAGGGGCCTTGGCTGCGAAAATTACTGGGCTCTGCGCAAAGCTCGTGTATGATATATGCTTTCGCATGGATATGGTCGCTTTCAAAATCTTCTGGAATCACACCGTAATTCCCAATCAGAGGGAAAGTCTGCATGATGATTTGCCCAAAATAACTGGGGTCGGTCAATGTTTCCAGATAACCAGTCATGCCGGTGGTAAAGACCAGCTCGCCAATAACTTCGCCTGCAGCGCCGCAACGTGTGCCGGTGAAGACTTGACCGTCCTCCAAGATGAGATAACCCTGCGACATAAGTACCTCCTGCCCCAATAATTGTATTGTTAATAATTATACATGAAGCGGGAATAAAAATAAATAGGTTTTGTGAAAAAACTTGGCCGGAAGAAAATAATCCAATTTTCCAAAAACAAGGGGATAAAACGAACTCCCTGCGGAAGAATTCCGCTGGGAGTCCGTCGCCCATACGTCCGGCTGGCGGGCTTTTGCCGGTGATAGGCTGTTGCGCGCCTGCTGCGGTGGTGAGACAGTGGGCGCTGATTATTGGATCATATGCGAGGCCGGCGCGGCAGGGAGCATTGCCGAAGCTTTATTCTCCGCCCAGATAGGCTTTGATTACCTTTTCATCGCTCTTCAGCTGGTCGCCGCTGCCTTCCAAAACGATGTTGCCGGTATCAAGAACATAACCATAGTCTGCCAGCCCCAGCGCCATTTTCGAATTCTGCTCGACGAGCAGGATTGGTATGCCTTCATCGTTGAGTTGCCGGATGATATTGGCGATCTCTGCGACGATCAGCGGCGCCAGACCCATGGACGGCTCGTCAAGCAGCAGCAGCTTGGGACCAGCCATCAGGCCGCGTCCGACGGCCAGCATCTGCTGTTCGCCACCGGACAGGGTGCCGCCCAACTGTTTTTTGCGTTCTCCCAGCCGGGGAAAACGTTCAAATACATCTTTGATCCTACGCTGACGCTCTTTGTCATCTTTTAGGGTGAACGCTCCCAGTTCAAGGTTTTCGGTTACGGTCAAATCTTTGAAGATACGGCGCCCTTCCGGAACATGGATCAATCCACGCTGTACGATCTCATGCGCCGGTAGTTTTGTGATATCTTCCCCCAAAAAGGTGATTTTGCCCATATTGGCCGGGGTAAGGCCGGAAATCGTTTTCAATGTGGTGGATTTCCCGGCGCCATTACTACCGAGCAGCGTAACGATCTGCTTATCCCGCACATCAAAACTGATGCCACGCAGCGCGGCAATTTTACCGTAATAAGTTTCGATCGCTTCAACTTTCAGGACGATATCATGCATCTCACTCATTGTACCGGCCCTCCTTCATCATCATCCTTGCCCAGGTAAGCCTCGATGACCAACGGGTTGGCCTGGATTTCCTCTGGCGTGCCTTCAGCGATTTTGGTGCCAAAGTTGATGACGACGATTTTTTCCGCAACCTCCATCACCAAGCCCATATCATGCTCGATCAGGAATACGGTAATGCCCAGTTCATTACGGAAACGGCGGATTAGCCGCACGAGATCGTTCTTTTCCTCACGGTTCAAACCGGCAGCCGGTTCATCCAACAGCAGCAATTTTGGCCGGCTGGCGATAGCGCGCGCCCATTCAACACGCCGCTGATAGCCATAAGGCAGGTTTTTTGCTACACGATCTTTCAGATCCAGGATATCGATGAACTTTAGCGCTTCTTCTGAGATGCGGCGGATCTCCGCCTCTTCCTTGCGCTGTGCCGGGTGCCTCAGCAGGGCTCCACCGACAAACTGTTTGCTGATGCTGTGGCAGCCACTCATCACATTTTCCATCACCGTCATGTTCTTAAATAAACGGACATTCTGGAAAGTGCGGACTATGCCTTTATGTGTGATTTTATAGGGACGCATGTTTAGCAGAGATTGGCCTTCAAAGAGGATCTGGCCGCTCGTTGCCTTGTAAAAGCCGGTCAGGCAGTTGAAGGCGGAAGTCTTGCCCGCGCCATTGGGGCCGATCAAGGCGGTGATCGAGCCCTTGTCTATATTGAATGTCAGGGTATCCACTGCGACGATACCGCCAAAGCGCATCGTTAAATCGGTCACTTCCATTAATGCCATGTTCTCACCCACCCTTATATGTTCTCGCAGTTTATGGCTAGCGGCGTCTTTCCGGCCACAGGCCCTGCGGACGGAAGATCATCACGATCACGAGTGCGATGCCGAAAATTAGCATGCGGTACTCGCCAATATCACGGAATACTTCCGGGAAGATGGCGAAGAAAGCCGCGCCAGCCATTACGCCAGGCACCTTACCCATACCGCCAAGTACGACAGCCAGCAGGATGTTTGCGGACTGCAGGAACTGGAAACTGTTCGGCGAGATCGCCGCCATCTGCATGGCGTAGAATGCGCCGGCCAACGCGCCGAATACCGTACCCATGATAAAAGCCCACAGCTTATAACGAGCTACATCTACACCCATTGCCTCAGCTGCGTCTTCATCCTCGCGAATGTATTCCAAAGCCCGGCCGAAGCGTGAATTTTTCAGCCTGTTGGAAGCAATGACGAAAATGATGACCAGGATGATGAAGACAAAGAACCACATCCAGATTTTCGTCAGCTGCACGCCAAACAAATAGGGGCGGGGAATGCCGGAAATGCCAGATGCCGAGCCGGTGATCTCTAGATTGCGGGCCACGATACGCACGATTTCACCAAAGCCTAAAGTGACGATGGCTAAATAGTCGCTGCGCAGGCGTACCACCGGACCGCCCATGATGCAGGCTGCGATGATGGCGAAGATGATCACCACCGGCAATGTCAGCCAGAAATTCCAGCCAAAGGTTTTGACCAGGATGGCGGAAGTATAGGCGCCAACGGCAAATTTCGCTGCATAGCCCAGGTCGCACATTCCACAATAACCAACGATGATATTACAGCCGATCGCGAGCAGCATATAGAACATGGCATTCCATGCTACCTGCAGTACATAGCTGCTGGCCCACAGCGGCATGGTGCCTACCGCAATGAGCAGAATACCAAAGACCAGGATCTTGCCCTTTGTTGTCTCCACCAGGCGGTACATGCCTTCCACAAAATTGTCCCAGGCGCCGGCAATGCCCTTGCGCTGGATGACTGTGGGTTCTTCGACAGCCGCTTCTTCGGCAGCAGCTGTATTGGCGGTGACTTCTATATTTTGCAGTTTGATGTTTTCGTTATGTTCCATGGCTACATCCTCTCAATCTCGGTTTTACCCAGCAGGCCGGTTGGCTTGAAGATCAACATGATGATCAGCAGGGAAAATGCGAAAACATCTTTCCAGGATGATCCTAAAGCCTGCGTGCCCGCGGCTTCCAGCAGGCCGAGCAAAAGACCGCCCAGCATGGCCCCGGGGATTGAGCCGATGCCACCGATCACTGCGGCGGTGAATGCCTTGATACCCATCATATAGCCCATGAAATAGTGCAGGCTGCCATAATAGACACAGGACATGACGCCGGCTACGGCGGCGAGTGCGGAGCCGATGAAGAAGGTGAGACCAATGATCTTGTTGACGTTGATACCCATCAGACGGCAGGTCGGTTTATCTAGAGAAATAGCACGCATGGCTTTCCCCCAGATTGTTGTGCCGATAAACCAGGAAAGCACAAGCATTAGTACCGCCGTAATCGCCAGCAACACCAGCTGCACCCAGGTGATCGTTACATTGCCGAAGGTCAGACCACCAGCAGGAATGGAATGCTGGAAGAACATATATTCACCATTGGTGATGATCATCACCGTATTGTAGAGGATGAGCGAAACGCCAATGGCTGTGATCAGCAGGGAAAGACGCGGCGCGTCAAATAATGGCCGGTAGGCGAGCAGCTGGATCAGAAAACCGAGCAACCCGCAGACGCACATGGCCGCCAGCATAGCCAGGATGACGCCCCCCCAGGAACTACCAACTGTGCCAGCCAGAATACCGAATACAAAGAAACCGACGAATGCTCCGGTCATATAAATATCGCCATGTGCGAAGTTTAAAAGTTTGATAATGCCGTATACCATGGAATAGCCCAAGGCGATCAAGGCATAGAAAGAACCAAGGATCAGGCCATTCATTAACTGTTGCAGAATAACCTCTCCAGCGGATAACATTCAAACATCACCACCCATTTTTTGATGAAACTGCTTATGCAAATGAAAGTTTGATGGGCGCGCTTTGCGCGCCCATCAAATGGATGCATGCTTACGGCTTACGGTTCGATCAGCTTGAATGCGCCGTCTTCAATTTGCATGACGATGAAGTTGGATACGGCCAGTTCACGGTTTTCCGCGAATTTAATCAGGCCGGAAAGACCCTGGTATTCAATGTTCTGGATGGCATCGCGCACCGCTTCATAGTCGGTGGAACCGGCAGTTTCGATCGCTTCTTTCAACACATAAATCGTGTCATAGCAGAGCGTGGAATAAGCGCCGGGGCCAGTGCCGTACAAATCGGTGTATTTTGCGATGTATTCTTCTCCGCCTTCTGCCAGCTCAACATTCGGCGGGGAAGTGACGTAAACACCTTCGCCGTCCGGGCCGCAGGCTGTGATCAATTCAGGAGAGGCAGAACCGTCACCGCAGCAGATGTATCCTTCATAGCCGCCTTGGCGGAGCTGCTTGATCACGTTGGAACCATCTGCGTGATATCCACACCAGTAAACGAATTCTGCACCCGCATTACGGATGGCTGTAACAATGGCGGAGACATCTGCCGCACCTTTTTCCATCACTTCTACAGCAACGATCTCAAAGCCAGCTTCCGGAAGTTGTGCTTCGCAGATATCGGAGAGGTTTTTCGTGTAGTCATCGCCCTGGTGAATGGTAGCAACCTTGGTTACCCCCAGGCTGGAGAGCAGTGCACTCAGCGTCTGCACCGCATGTGTTCCGGGGCTGTTGATCATGAATGTCTGTTCCAGGGCAAGATCCGTGATGTTGGTGGAATTTGCACAGGAAACCAGCATGATCAGTCCGGCATCATAAAACTGCTGCAGCGCTGGGATGGTGGCGCCGGAGCAATAACCGCCGACCACGAAATCAGGCTCTGCCGAGATGATTTTGGATGCGGCGGTCGCAGCTTGTGCTGCGTCGCAGGCATCATCCTCAACGAACAGTTCAAGCGTATTGCCCAGTACGCCGCCAGCTTCGTTGATCTCGTCGATCGCCATCTGGTAAGACTGAACCATGTCGTTGCCGTAATAAGCTTCGGAGCCGGTTGTCGGTGCCAGCACACCGATTTCGATCACACCGCCAGACGTCTCTTCACCGGTGCTTTCTTCACCCGCCTGTTCTTCACCACCCTGACCTTCCGTGGCAGGTTCGCCGCTTTCTGCGCACCCAAAGGCGAACAGAGCAAGGGTCAAAACCATGATCAGCAACAGGAGCCATTTTTTCGTCATACATTTTCCTCCTCTCGTTTTTGCAGATGTTATGTTGCAAGCGCCTTATGATCCTATTGGATTTTCCCGCTCGCAACCCCTGACCAGGGGCAGCAAACTGGAAATTTGTAAACTTTTATAATAACAAAACGCTGTGGATATTTCAGTAAATATGCCGATCAGAATGTTTTGTCGTATTAGCACAAGAAGAAGGGGGAAACATTTGAAAACCCTAACAACTTAAAGTCTTTCGTTTATTTTAACAGCTCCGTTATAAAAAAGCAAGCTTTTTACGCATTCATGTTTTCATTTTGACTATAATATTCTATTATCGCAGCTAACTGTCTTGTTATATCGCTTGTCTAAAGCGCCGTTCTGTGTGGAAAGACAATGTGCACCATAGTTTATCTTCCGTCCTGTTTTGTGCCGTTTTGTTTTGGCCAGCCGATGATTGATTCTATGCGCAGATGTGAAATAACATTTCCGCGCTTGGATGAATGGGGACTGTCGACATGGCGTATGCCGCGGCGTATATCAGCAGATAAAATCAACAAGCCGTCCCATACAGGGGACGGCTTGTTGATTTTATCTGTGGATGGTTGGGATTTGGCTTGCCAACGCGCGTTCGGGTGGCAGATTTATTGCCGGTACAACTCTTGCTGCATCGCAAGCTCCACGCCGTTTGCTTGCAACACTTCGGTTGCTTTTTCTGCATTTTCTACACGGAAAATCATGCAGGCATGGTCGCTGCTTTGCGAAAGGAAAGCATAGGTGTATTCAATATTGATGCCGCCATCCGCCAATACATGCAGGATATGGGAAAAGCTGCCCGGCTCATCCGGAATAATCACTGCCAATACGGGAGTGATCGAATAGACAAAACCTGCTTCTGTCAAGGCGGTCGCTGCTTTATCCGCATCATCCACGATCAGCCGTAAAATACCGAAATCGCGGGTATCCGCCAGGGAAAGCGCACGCATATTGATCTGATGTGCAGCCAATACATCGGTTACCTTCAGCAATTGCCCGGCACGATTTTCTACGAAGATAGAAATCTGTTTGACCATCATGAAAGATTCCTCCTTTTAATGGCATCCATTTCAATCATGCAGCTTGCGTTTATCGATGACGCGCACCGCCTTACCCGTGCTGCGTTCGATGCTCTTTGGAGCGACGAGATGGACGATGGCTACGATGCCAAGCAGGGATTTCAGCGCTTCTTCCAGTTCATGTTCCGCAGCGGAGACTCCACGCACGGTATCGGAGAACTGATCCGGCAGAATCTCTACATAAACATCGAGCGTATCCGTATTGTTGACACGGTTGACAACGATCTGATAGTTGGAACTGTAGCCGCGCTCCATCAGAACGCCTTCAATCTGCGACGGGAATACATTGACGCCACGGATGATCAGCATATCGTCGGTACGTCCCATCGGCTTGCTCATTTTGATGAAGGTTCTGCCGCAGGGGCAGGGCTTCCGGCTAATGATACCAATATCGCGTGTGCGGTAACGCAGCAGTGGGAAGGCCTCTTTCGTGATGCAGGTGAAAACGAGTTCGCCGCGTTCGCCTTCCGGCAGCACTTTGCCGGTATCCGGATCAATGACTTCCACGATGAAGTGATCTTCGTTGACATGCATGCCGGTCTGCGCCGAGCATTCATAGGAAACACAGGGGCCCATGATTTCCGTGAGGCCATAGACATCATAGGCTTTGATGCCAAGCTTAGCCTCGATATCGCGGCGCATCTCTTCTGTCCAAGCTTCAGCTCCGAAAATGCCGGCTTTCAGGCTGATGTCTTCCGGACCGAGCCCCATATCATGCAAAGTTTCACCAATGAAAGCAGCATAGGATGGGGTGCAGCAAAGGATCGTAGAGCCGAAATCGCGCAAAATGGTGATTTGACGTTTTGTATTTCCTGAGCTGACCGGGATAGCAGTAGCTCCCAGACGCTGTGCGCCGCCGTGCAGGCCAAAACCGCCGGTGAACAGACCATAACCATAGGAGACATGAACCATATCATGCTTGCTGCCGCCGACAGCGACCAGCTGGCGTGCGGCGATTTCATCCCAGATATCCAGGTCGTGCTGAGTATAGCCGACGACGATCTGCTTACCGGTCGTGCCGGAACTGGCATGGAGGCGAACGACATCATCCATTGGAACTGCGAACAGGCCATAAGGATAGGTGTCGCGCAGATCTTGTTTGCAGGTAAAGGGCAGTTTGTGCAAATCCTCCACCCCGTGAATATCCGCAGGGGTCAGTCCCTTTTCTTCCATCAGGTGCCTGTAATAGGGGACGTTTGCAAACACATGCGCCACCTGCTTTACTAGGCGTTCGCTTTGCAGCTTTTTGATCTCCTCCACCGGCATGGTCTCGATTTCCGGTTGATAGCAGCGGTCCATCGGTCAATTCCCTTCCTTTCAATATGTATTTTATAACTGGTACGGAACGAATTCCGTATAAGAATGATTTATTATATATCGCGTTTTGGGTGCAGTCAAGTTTTTGTTTTTTTTGAATTTTAATGTAGAATCTTTTGTTTTGCCAGGAAAAGAATTTAAGATAGCAAGGATGCTTTAATTTTTTTGTTGTGCTGAAAAGAAAGTCTTTCTACTACTACTGAAAAGTTGTGTGTAAAAAATTTGTTTTTGTATGCGCTAGCCAAGGCTGGATGATTTCATGCAAATGCTTTCGGTTTTTTTCTTTGTTGGTATGTGGCTTTTGCTGGGGAAATGCAAAACCATGAAAAGACCAAAGCAGGTTTTCCCGCTTCGGTCTTTCATGGCTTTGCATCGGTTGTTTTTTTAGCGATGTATTCTTTGAGTACGGAGTTGATGAACTGCGAAAATGTGCGATCATCTTCTTCTGCTAATTTTTTTGCGGTTTCGACAACGGTTTCATCCAATGTGATGCTGACTTTTACCTTTAACGGTTTCATCTGGCGTTCCCCTTTTTCGCCGATATTCTGCAGTTACTATAGCATTTTATCCGATAAAATATTGACTTATCCTATAAAGTAGGATAATTAGTATATTATAAGATAAAATATGTGCAGAGAAAAATTGCGGCTGTGGATATCGAAAGGAGACACGAGTACGAAGAAATGGGCGGTTGTATTCTGATTTTGGACGGAGAAAGGAAAAGTGCAGAGCTGGCGGAGAAATGTCTTTGCCAGGCTGGTTATGATGTTGATAAATGTGTGGATGTTGAACAAGCATTGCAGCGGCTGATGCAGCAAAAGTTTGATCTGGTTATTTTGGATCTGGCGCAACTGGGCTTGGCGGGCGGGCGTTTTTGCCGACGCTTGCGGGAGCAGTTTAGTTGTCAGGTGCTTTTGCTTATCGCTCCTGGGGATATTGCAACGCAATACGACGGTGGTATAGCCTGGGGCGCTGCGGGATTTGTTGCCAAGCCATTTCGCCCGCATGAACTGATACAGCAGGTGGCTGCGCTGTTGGCCAGCGCTTCGCTGCCGTCGGGGATAGCGCAGTGTTTTTCCATTTGCGGCTTGACGATCGACAGGAAGCAACATATCTGTTTGCTGGATGGCAGGCAGATCGCTTTGACCCCGCTGGAATTTGAGATTCTCTGGCTACTGGCCACGAATCGGGGACGTGTAGTTTCTGCCGAGGAATTGTTTTGCCGCATCTGGCGAGAACCTTATTTGAATGGGGGAAATACGGTTATGGTACATATTCGCCACCTGCGTGAAAAGCTGGGAGAAACACCGCAGCACCCACGCTTCATCAAAACAGTTCGTGGCATTGGATATATTATGGAAGTGATGGATCAGCCTGCCTGAACCTGCCACATAAAAATGGAGCGTCCGGACCTACCCGGACGCTCCTCCTGAACGAAGCTTTTCCTTACAGAGATACGAACAACACAGAGATACGAACAACGCTTGATTCCTCCTGCCCACAGGATGCAGACAGCGATCCTGTTTGCCGTTTCCATTCGTCATTCCTCACGCCATAGCGCCGGAAGCATATGGCAAAACGCGAATTACAGCGGTGGCAGGAAACAGCGGGCGACCGCGAACCTTATGCAAGCGGAAAACATTCATACTTGCCAAGCTTCAAAAAACCATTCCTCCTGATGCTGTTGACCAATCAAACATATTTTTATTCCGCGTTTACAAACATGGGACCCTTCATCTGCAGCGGCGATATGGATATTGAAAAAGGGGGAAACAGCGCTCCAGTCTCCATATTCGCCACTGGATACTCATGATGTTTCTTACACAGCATGATCGCGATACAGAATCTGTTGATAGGGATCTTGTCTTTTACCTTCATAAGCAGAGGTCATGTCTTAAATGCAGGCTTACCGTTAAAATGGTGCTGAACATCGTTACTCTGCTATGGTACAGCCGGTCTGTTCCGCTTGATTAAGGATCGCACTTTAATTTTACCGTATTTTTAAAATCATGTCAATAATAAATTTTATTATAAATATATTATTACAAAAATTAATTATATTCAGTTTTATGGATGGCTGAATAGATGGTCGATCGCATGGATTTACTTTTTTTCTGCAAGCAGCAGATGTGCGCCGATCAGCCCCGCTTTTTCACCCAATACGGCAGGAAAGAAGCTGACAGCCGGTGCTTCTGTCCCGGCAAAACGACGGAAAGCGGCCCTGATCTGATTAAACAGCGGCTCTCCAAAGGCAGTTAAGCCGCCGCCGAGTACAAAACGATCCAGATTGAGAACCTGATATAAATTGTAATAGAGCAAACCAAGGTAATTACCAGTTTGTTCGAGCAGGGCCTGCGCCATGGCGTCGCCTGCCTGCCAGGCGCGCAGCCAGGTTTTACCGTCAATGTTTTCCGCCGCTGACCACTGCGTCATCATGGTTTGCTCCCCGGCGGCCAGCCGCAGCTGAACATGCTTATACAGGTTTGCCCCGCCGCAATAGGATTCAAAACAGCCTTGATGGCCGCGGCCGCAGCGTACGCCGATGCCCGGCGTGGCGATCATATGTCCAATTTCGCCAGCATAATCGTGGCTGCCGCGATAAACCTTGCCATTGAGAATTAAGCCGCCGCCGATACCAGTAGAAATGGTGGAGTAGATCATGTCTTCTGTACCGCGCCCGGCCCCATAGCGGTATTCTGCCAATGCAGCAGTATTGGCATCATTATCCGCCGCAATTGGTATCGGCCCAAAATATGCTTGCAAGGCCTGTCGCAGATCGCAGGCTGCCAGGCCCGGGATATTGGTCGTGTTGCGGATATAGCAATGTGCATAATCGATATCCGAAGGGGCGCCGATGCCGATCGCGCTTAGATGTCCGCCGTGCTGCGCTGCCAGCTGCGCGAGTTGCTGTGCCAGCATGGCGATGGTCTCCTGCGCATTGAGCGTAACATCCGTGCGATAGCGGGCCTGCGCCAGCATGGTACCGGCGTCAAATAACGCGAGCGCAGTTTTTGTCGCGCCGATATCCACGCCTGCTTCAAATCTTTTACCGGAAATAAGATCACCGCCTTTGTTTTTGCCGGCTGCGGCAGTAAATGTCTTGCTTGTTGCTTGCCGGTCACCCGTATACCAGTATAACGAAAAGGGGAGCGAAAAGGAATAGCGCAGATGGTTTCTTTTGCTTGCCAATTTTGGCAGTCTGGATTATAGTTAAACGGGAAAGAATGAAAGTATCCTGCGGGGAAACAGAGATTAACCAGATGGGAGCGGGTGGGGAATGATGGTAGAACTAAATCATTTTGATGCGGCAGGGAATGCTGTAATGGTAGATGTTTCGCAGAAAGCACCGACCATGCGCGAGGCCACGGCCAGTGGGCGCATCCATGTTTCCGCAGCGGTACTGGCGGCGATTGAACAAGGGTCGGCTGCCAAGGGCGACGTGTTGGGCGTGGCACGTGTGGCAGGCATTATGGCAGTCAAGCAGACATCGTCCTTGATCCCGCTTTGTCATCCGCTGCCAATCGCGAAAGCAGGGATAGAATTTGTGATCGAGCACGAGAGCCAAAGTGTGCTGGCCGCCTGTACGGTTAAAGTGAGCGGCCTGACCGGAGTAGAGATGGAGGCATTGACCGGTGTTTCCGTCGCTTTGCTGACGATATATGATATGTGCAAGGCGATTGATAAACGGATGGAGATTACCGATATCCGTCTGGAACGAAAATCCGGTGGGAAAAGCGGGGAATTTCAGCGATGATTGATGGGCAGAACAGAGTGATCGACTATTTGCGTGTTTCGGTGACAGACCGCTGCAATCTACGTTGCATTTACTGTATGCCTGAGCAGGGGGTGGAAAGCCTGCCGCATGACAGTATCCTGCGTTATGATGAAATCTTGCGCATTTGTCGTTTGATGGCAGGGCAGGGGTTGCGCAAAGTGAAGATAACCGGTGGCGAACCGCTTGTGCGGCGTGGTATTGCCGATTTGATCCGCGGCATCCGGGGAATCGCCGGCATAGAAAGCGTTACGCTCACGACCAACGGTGTCCTTTTGGCTGCCAAGCTCGATGAGCTGGTGGCGGCAGGCATTGACAGCATTACAGTCAGCCTGGATACGTTGGATCGTCAGCATTATGCCACGCTGACCCGCCGCGATGAGCTGCCGGCGGTATTGGCTGGGCTGGCGCGGCTGGATGATTTTCCACAGCTGCAACGTAAGATCAACTGCGTGCCGCTGGGCGATGAAACGGATATCCTGGCGATAGCCGCTTTGGCAAAGGAGAAGCCGATCCATGTGCGGTTTATCGAGGTGATGCCGGTCGGCTTTGCGCGGGGGCTGCCTTTCCGCAGTGAAGCGGAGCTGCGTCAGTTGCTGGAAGCTCGCTGGGGCGGGCTTGTGCCCTGCAGCGAACGGCTGGGCAATGGGCCGGCGCGGTATGTTTCCTTGCCTGGCTTTTGCGGGAAGATCGGCTTCATCAGCGCGATCAGTCACCGTTTCTGTGCAAGCTGCAACCGTATGCGCCTGACGGCGGACGGTCTGCTGAAAGGCTGTCTGCAGTATGCAGGCGGCATCAACCTAAAGCAAATGATGGTGGCCGGATGTGATGACGCCGCATTGCTGGAGGCGATTCGGACTGCAGTCGCGGCAAAACCGGCGGGGCATCATTTTGGGGAGGCAGATGCTGGAGGAGAAGATCCGCGTGCGATGTCGCAGATTGGGGGGTAGGGCTGCCAGAACCTCCTGACCGGGTCGCCTTTACGGGCGGGGCGTGTCAACAATGGGCCGTGGCGAAGGGAGGACTCCCTTGTGGATCTTCCACCAGCAGTTCCGCCAATGCATGCGAAAGATAGTCCAAAAAACGGCTAACCGCAGGCGAGATATAGCGACGTGGCCGGGAGGCAATACCGAGGACACGGCAGCAAGGGGGCTGCAGCGGACGTAATGCAGCGGTGGTCTGTAGACCGCGCAGCACAAGCGCAGGCATGATGCTGACGCCTTGCCCGGCTGCGACCATCGCAACAATGGAAAGATCGTCATGCAAGGTATATTTGACTCTGGGCTGCGACGGCAGGAGAGCGAGCGCGCGGCGCAGATCATAGTCGCCTCCTGTCCCTAGGCTGATGAAATCTTCGCAGGCCAGCGCTTCGCAACTGACTGTATTTTCAGCGGCAAGCGGGTGTCCGGGCGGCAGTACGGCAAGCATGGGGTCGTGGAGCAGCGGTAAGAAACTCAGCCCTTCCGGCGCCGGCGCGCTGAGAAAGCCACAATCGATCTCGCCACGTTCCAGCCAATGCCCGATCTGCTCATAATCCCCGCCGCGCAAGCGGAATTCTATTCCTGGGTAGAGGCTGGTAAAGCCGTCGATTAATCCGGGCAGCCAGTTTGTTGTCACGCTGGTAAAGGTGCCGACGCGGATGACACCGGATGCCAGGCCGTTAATGTCATCTACCGTTTGCTGTAGTGCCTGTGCTTCATTAAACAAACGACGGATCGGCGCGAGCACACGCTCGCCATTGGCGGTCAACCGTACCCCCTGTTTGCCCCGGATGAAGAGCGAAAAGCCGAACTCTTCTTCCAGTCCGGCGATGGCGCGGGACAGACCAGATTGGGAATAGCCGAGATATTCCGCAGCACGGCTAATGCTGCCCAGCTCCGCTGTTTTCAGAAACGCTTCATAACGGCCATCCATTGGCTCTCCTCCTTTGCTGCGCCCGGCCCCGGCTTAACCGCGGCGTCCACTGCAGGCTGTGTTGCTGGCAACATCTTATTGGTTGCTGTTGCACAGCCTTTTTCATCTTCCGGCGCATCGCTGTGTTTAGCGTGCGGAGCGCCGTCATTTTTGCACAGTTTTGGATGGCTGCCGGAGTTTATTTATGCGTAATACGCATGGTTTACATGTAAAATATTCGCTTTTCAAATGAATAAACCTATTCTACACTAGTGCTATGGCTTTTGTAAAGGCCGGCGCATGATGGCGGAGGGGGACTGGATGCACAATGCAACGGGAGAATGAAACAAAATATATCCTGATCTATTTCGGCGCGATCTTCTGTTTCGCGCTTGGCGGCGCTTTTGTCCGCTACAGCGTATTGCTGCCCTGCAGCACGGGCTTTTATCGCATGCTGCTTACGGTGTTGATCCTTTTGCCCGTCGTCTGGCGAGAATTACGGCATACCAATCGTCGTGATGTACGGAATCTTCTGCTCGGAGGCCTGCTGTTTGGGTTGAATATTTGGTTGTGGAATTATTCTTTGGTTGCAACGACGCAAGCAAATGCCAATCTTCTGGCCAATCTGCATGTGTTCGTAACAGCGCCTGTTTCCTGCCTGGTCTATCATGAAAAGTTGCGCGGGCATTTCTTTCTGGGCATCGGTATTGCTTTGCTGGGCTTGGTCATGCTCATCTTGGGTAAAGCGGATCCGCAGCCAGGATATTTTATCGGCGATGCGGCGGCGTTTATTACCGCACTTGTTTATGGCGGGTATCTGATGACGACTTATGTTGCGCGTGACCGCTGCTCCACTGCCTGCACGCTGTTCCTTTCCGCCTTGGGCAGCCTGTTTGTGCTTTTCCCCGTGATGCTGCTGAGTGAGGGCTTTTCTTTTCCTGCGCGCTGGGATGCGATTTGGCCGTTGTTGGTGATCGTGGCGATCGGCCAGTTTGGCGGTATTGGCCTGGTCAGCTATTGCCTGGGAAGCATCCAGGTCTCGCTGGGATCTACGCTTTCCCTCACGCAACCGGCGATCGGTGCTTTGCTTGGCCTGGTGCTGTTTGGGGAAAAGCTTTCCTGGATGGAGCTGCTAGCGATATTGATTATCTCCTGTGGTGTTTATCTGGCGCAGAGACGGCCTGCGGTTGAAAAGAAGGCATTGGGGGATATGCGACATGAATAATTCCTGGCGCAGGCAATACCTGCGCGGTGTACATGCCGGCCTACCGGTCATCCCGGGATTTATCCCAGTAGGGATTGCCTACGCGGTGGTGGCGCTGTCTGCCAGGTTCAACGCTGCGGAAACAATTTTGATGTCTGTAACCGTATTTGCCGGCGCCAGCCAGATGATGGCGGTGGGTATGTATACGCAGGGTGCAGGGATGCTCGCAATCATCCTGGCCACCTTCATGCTCAATCTTCGTCATCTGATCATGAGTACTTGCGTGATCCACCTGATCCGCCACTCGCCGTTGCCTGTACGATTGCTGGCTTCGCTGGGCGTAACGGATGAATCCTTTGGTATATTTACCACCGGACAGGCTGAAGATCATACGGCGGCTTATTTTTTCGGTTTGATCACCGTAACCTATTCTGCCTGGATCGCTGGTACCGCACTTGGTGTTTTTGCCTCTGGTCTGCTGCCGGATGTGCTGACCGCAAGTTTCAGCATCGCACTTTATGCCATTTTTATTGGTATCATGGTGCCAAATCTGACGAGAAACCTGCGGCTTGCCCTGCTGGTGTTGATGACGGCCGGCTGCAATACGGCTTTGTCGCAGATGATGGACAGCAGCTGGGCATTGATTCTTTCCACGTTGATCTGCGCGGCGCTCGGCGTGTTTTTTGTTGATCCGGACACGGAAGGAAAGCAGGAAAAAGCAGGGCAAGGGGGCGTTTCTGATGCTGGATAAGATCTGGCTGCTGATCTTCGGTATGGCGGTGGTCACCTGGCTGCCGCGGCTGTTGCCCGCTGCTTTGATCGAGCGAATGCATTTCAGCCGGCGGATGGAAAAATTTCTCCGCCTGATCCCTTATACGGCGATGACTGCCATGATCGTACCAGGAGTTTTCCGTGTGGATCCGCAGCGACCGCTGATCGGTTTGGCCGGTTGTCTGGCCGCTTGTTTGCTGGCCTGGCGCGGCGCCTCTGTCATGGTGGTCGTTTTGGCTGCGATCGGGGCGGATCTGCTTTTATATCTTGTTTTTTAAGCGTGCGTATATTGTTTGTTTGCACCTGAATTGGCCGCAGAACTTCTTTTGCACACTGCCTGCCATCGCTTTTTCCGCGGCGTACCGCAATCTTCTGTCCGGCTTACTGCAGCCAGGACGTTTGCCTAAAACCGGATTGCCGCCTAGCCGGCCCCGGATATGCAGATGGGGATAAGATAAAGCTGAAACGCCGGCGCCGGGAGTTCCCGGGCCGGCGTTTTATCGGTTTTATGATTTGTAGCGGCAGCCGTCTGCTTGCGTTATAGGCGCAGCGTCACTTTCCGGCCGGCAGTATAGATGCGCACATGTTCCGCGCCGGTAACGATACGCGCCGCCCGGTCGGGATCTGTGATCAGCAGCCCAGAAAGTTCGCTAACGCCAAAATTACGAAAGACCGGCGCCAAGGGCAGGGTGGGCCCGACGAGGATAATCTTTGCGCCACTTGCCAGTTCCAGCAGGCGGGGCATCATTTTGACCAACAGAAAATAGGGCGGGATGATCACCGCATCCTGCTCCGGCAGCAGATATTCCGCTGCTGGCAGCGGGTATTCGCCGCGGTCTGGGTCGCGGTCCAGGATCGAAAGCTCGCAGACCGGGCCGAGCAGCTGCTCGACATAGGGATAGTGCCCAAGCACAGCGACGCGTTTATCCGCCAATTCCCGCTGGTAGATAATGAATGGGTCGTTCATGCGATCTTCGCCGCGTCCGGTTGCCTGCGGTAGCAGGCCGGCCTTTTTTAACGTATCGGGATGATTATAGTAGGCAGAGATCGCTGCCATACCGACGGCAGCCTCTGGATAATTCCAGGATTTGATGCAGACGGCCACTTCGCGCAGAGGCCGGCCGAGCAAATTATGGCTAGTCAGGGGAGAACGGCTGTCCCCTTCCAGATAAGACCCGAGCCCGATGCTGCCATGGCTGCGGATATAGGACAGAGAACAACCGCAGGCGATCTCGTCGGCAGTAAAGACGGGATCGATTCCTTCGATCAAGGCATCATACAGCTCCCACATGCGGTTCATCCTTTCTTTCGTCAGTCATCTATCGCTGCAATCATTTTTCTTTCGATGATAGTTAGGCCAGCACAGTCGGGATGACTTCGTCGCCACCCCGCAACAGATCCCGGCAGGCCTGCAATTCCCGATCCATCTGTTCCAGTCGCAGCAGGCTGTTGCGCTCTGCCGCCGTCGTATCCCGGATCTCGGCAATGCCGCCGTTACGGATGACAATGCGCTTGTCCGCGCGCAGCGCCAACAGCGGATCATGCGTGGAAAGGAAGATCATCTTGCCGTTCTGCGCTAGAAGTTCGATCGCGCGGCGCCGGTCGACACCAGCATTTTCGATTTCATCGATCAGCACGATCGGCGATGCACTGAGAAAAGCAACGTCAGCAATCATCAATGCGCGCGATTGCCCACCAGAAAGGCGCGTCACCTTATCCGTGGGGCGAAACTGCTCGCCGGAAAGCGTATTGGCACAGGAAAAGCAGAGCTCCACCAGGGATTCCGTATCCCGCAGCCCACGGCTATCCGCATGGCTGCGCAGGAATTCCTGCACCGTCATATCCGCAACAAAGTTCATATTCTGCGAAAGCTGCGCGACGGGTTTTTCTGCAGGATGAAATCGTTCTTTATCGCTGGCGGTTTCCCCATCGAGCAATATGGTGCGGCCGGTCGGCGTATCCCCGCGCGCAAGGCATTCAATATCTGCAAGCAGCTGGCTTTTCCCTGCGCCGGTCGGACCGACGATCGCCACCACCTGTTCCGCATGGACCATGCAGTCATGTTTTTCCGGCTGGCCGTCTTTATCATGTCCGCTGCAGATGGTCAGCGTGTGCAGGCTGCGGAAGCGGTTCTCTGATTGCTCCGACGATTGTTGCGGCACCGGAAGCTGCTCTTCTTCCGCAAGGACATCTTCACCGTCAAAATTCATCTTGCGCATCATGCCCATCTGGTAGGCATCGCCGATCTTGATTTCACCGGTGCAGTAGGAGCAGACGGCCGAGGGCATGGAAAAACGCAGGCGGCTATCACGCAGGGTCTGGGTATCACGCGTGGTCAGCAGGGACTGGTGTAACAAAACAGAACCCTGGCCAGTAATACCGTTGATGTGCAGGATTGCAGCGCGAGGATTTACCGCGCGAATATTATGGGAAAACACCTCCCGTTCGGCTTGGGAGACGATATCGCCTTTCGTGACCGCGACAATATCGGCAAACTGCAGCAGCGGGCCGATCTTGCGCGGTGTAGACATGCCAGCCAGGCAATCGATGACGCAGACTGCCGTGACACCTTTGATGTAAGGGGAGCATCGGTTGCAGAGCCCGGCGCTTTCTGTCAACAGCCAATCCAACCCCATACGTTTTCCCCAGTTGAGCGCGTCTTCGATATTGCTGACATAATAGTGATCAGGACAGAATTTGCCGGAAAACCCGATCTTGACGGGAATGCCATGTTCTGCATAGCGCAGATGATCGAAAGAGGTCAGACAATCAAATTTGACAACGCCCGCCTGTTGCCCGTTTTGTTGAAAATGGCGGATCAGCTGCAGCAATACAGCTGTTTTGCCGGAAGAAGGCGGGCCGGCTACCGTGACGAGCTTCATGTGGCACTTCCTTTCTATATTTCCTTTCCAAGTATAAAAAAAGCGGGCCGAAAAGTCAATTTTTTCTATGGGTAAATGGGGTTAAGCTGCATCTGCGTCGTACGTGCTGGCCTGGCCGTGAAAAGAGACATGCGAAGCAGAGTATCTTTAGCAGTGGAAATGACAATTGCAGATCCTGCAACCAGCGGCAAGTAGGGCTGGGGGAATTTGCCTGTTGAGAATTTATTTTGCTGTTTTACTGTTCGCCGCCGCCGTCTATTGACAAGGGTTCATGAAGGTGCTAGAATGCATCTGTTTGTTAAACAGCTACATATCTCCAGCCAGAGTGATAGCGTGGCGTTCCCTGGACATTGCTAGCTTGCCGCCGGCAGTTTGGGGGAGGACGTAGGCTTTGACAGAAGAATGTGCTGATCTTTGTCTGTTTGAGGAGGAGAGTTCAATGCAAAAAAAGTTTAGTCTGTTGTTGATCTGTGTTTTGACGATGTGCATCTTTGCTTTGGCCGCTTGCGGTGATACGACCGATGAGACGACGCTGCCGGAAGGTGAGCAGGAACAGGCGGGTTCGGAGCAGTCGGAAGACGCTGATGCAGAAGCAGAGGCGGAGTCTGAAGGCGCGGTAGAGGAAAAGGGCGTTTTGCTGATGGCGACGACCACGAGCACGGATGATACCGGTCTGCTGGATTATCTGGCACCGCTCTTCCAGGAAGATACCGGTTGGACGCTGGAATGGACGGCGGTCGGCACCGGCGCTGCGCTGCAGCTCGGCATGGACGGTGAGGCGGATGTCCTGCTGGTTCATGCGAAGGCGCGCGAGGAGCAGTTCGTTGCGGACGGCTATGGCGTGGAACGTTTTCCTGTGATGTACAATGACTTTGTGATCGTTGGCCCGACGGATGGCGCAATCGCGGTTAGCAGCGACATCAATGCGGTGTTCCAACAGATCCTCGATGAGAGTCTGTCTTTTGTTTCTCGCGGCGATGATTCCGGTACGCACACGAAAGAAACCGGTATCTGGGAAGCGCTGGGGCTTGATTATGAAAGCAATCCGAATTATGTGTCGGCCGGCGCGGGCATGGGCGATACGCTGACCATGGCTGATGAGTTGCAGGCTTACTGCCTCTCTGACCGTGGCACCTGGCTTTCCCGTCAGGCGGATTTCCCGACGATGAGCATTATCTGCGAGGGCGACAGCAATCTGCTTAATCAGTATGGCGTGATCGCGGTCAACCCAGAGCAGTGGCCGGAAACAAACATCGAGGGTGCAAATGCGTTCATCGAATGGATTTGCTCGGATGAAGTGCAGGCGTTGATCGCAGAATATGGTGTGGATCAGTACGGCGAACCGCTGTTCTTCCCCAATGCTGGCAGCGATCAGTAAAGTTACAGGCGCGGATGGCGGGTGGGCATGAGCCCACCCGCTTCTCTGGATGGAGGGCTATATGGCCGATCGTCTCTTTTCCGGGTTCTTTTCTGATTTTTTTTCCATGGTCGGCGTTACGGATTCGATCCGCGTCACGCTGGTGATGTCCTTCTGGTCAGTGCTGATCTCTTCTGTTCTTGGTGTATTGCTTGGTTTGTTGCTGCAGCGCGCGCAGTTCGCCGGTAAACGTATTGTGGTGCGGTTGAACCGAACCTTGATGGCTGCGCCGCCGGTGGTGATCGGCCTGTTTTCGTATATGTTGCTGCGCAATAAAGGACCACTGGGCATGCTGGAATGGGTATTTACCATTCAGGGCATGGTGTTTGCACAAGTGTTGATCATTACGCCACTGATCTGCGGACTGATTCATTCTTATGCAGAACGCATTGCGCCAGCGGTTTATGCCTTTGCCAAAACGATGGGCGCGACAGAGCGCCAGACCCGTTGGCTGTTGCTGCGGGAAATGAAGAACGAGGTATATTTTGCCGTAGTTACCGGCTATGGCCGTTCGATCAGTGAAGTCGGCGCTGTTTTTCTGATTGGTGGCAATATCAAGAACAGTACGCGTACGATGACAACGACGATTTCTGCGCTGAAGAGCGCCGGTGATTTTGAAGCAGGAATATTTCTTGGTGTTCTGTTGATGATCATGGCTTTCATCATACAATGTCTTGCCGATCATTTTCGTAAGGAGGATACGCCGGATGAGGATGATTGAGCTGGAAAAAAAACTGGGGGATTTCCACCTGCAGATCAGGGACCTCTATCTGGCGCCGGGACGGATTCACGGTTTGATCGGCCCCAATGGTTGTGGTAAAACCACGCTATGCCGCCTGCTGGCGGGCACGCTGATAGCGGATGCCGGCAGTATTGATTATGAGGGATTGAAACCGCGCGATATCACGATGACGGCGCAGAAGCCCTATATGCTGCATGATTCTGTTTATAAGAATTTGGTCTATCCGTTACGCTTGCGTGGGATCCGGCCGGATGAAACGCGTGTGGAGCAATGGCTCGCGCGTTGTGGTCTTGCAGATAAGCGAAAGCAATCCGCACGCAGCCTGAGCAGTGGGGAGCAGCAAAAACTTTCGTTTGCACGTGCGCTTATTTTTGACCCGCAGCTGGTGATCGTAGACGAAACGCTTTCCAATCTGGATCCGGATAGTACAAGGCTTTTTGAAGGATGGATGCTGGAGCGACAGGCGACGCGGTCGATCACTTGGATTCTGATCAGCCATCAGCTGCCGCATCTATTCCGTGTATGTGACGAAATACATTTTTTGGAAAAAGGGCGTCATCTGGCCAGCGGCACGGCAGAACAGATGCTGCTGCATCCGGCAAATGACGCCGTACGCCGCTTTGTGGCGGAGCAGAGCGTACAGAGCTGGTAGGCAGCGCGATATTTTGATTTCTCTAGCCTGTTGTATGATTGACAGGATTTGCAGACAGTGCTATAATGAATTCAGCTAGATGAATGGCTGCATTTTTACATGTTCATGCATATGATTCCTTAGGAATCCGAGCCTAGCCGCCTAAAGTGCCTGCACGATGGTGGTCGGCCAATGGGTGTTGTTGGAAACGGCAGCGCCTCCCGCTTGGAAAGGTTCCGAAAAAGCGCCGGTCTCTTTTTCTGTCCGTATAACCTGAGCGGGATAGTATAACCTGAGCGGGATATGCGAATATTGTAAGAGGCGGCCTGTGAATATGATGACAGAACATGACCATGGCAGCTGTTTTCAGCGTAGCCATGGTTTTTTATATGGTTTTTATTATGAAGGGAAACGCCTATGGAGCGATACGCGCGCAATGCATCGTGCATTGCAGAAAAAGAGACGGAATACCTGCATTCGCGTCATGTTGCCATAGTCGGTTTGGGCGGTTTAGGCGGTTATGCCGCAGAGCTGCTGGCTCGGGTTGGCGTCGGTCGGATTACCGGCATCGATGACGACCGGGTGGAAGTGACAAACCTCAACCGACAGCTGCTGGCGAACGAGGCCACACTTGGTATGTTGAAGGTCATGGCGGCAGAGCAGCGTATCATGGCGGTAAACCCTGACGTGGTATTTCGACCGCTGAACGTACGGTTGGACGCGGAAAATGCCGAGGAACTGCTGGCCGGTAGCGATCTGGTGCTCGACTGCAGCGATGGCATCCCGACGCGGCTGGTCCTGGAGGCTGCTACTGAGCGGCTGGGTATTCCGCTCGTTCATGGTGCGATCGCCGGTTGGTATGGCCAGGTTGGCGTCTGTTTCCCCGGCGACAAGCTGCTTTCCAAATATTATGCGGGATTCGATGGTGCGGGCGCAGAGGCAGCGTTCGGCAATCCGTCGTTTACGCCGGCTGCCGTCGCTGCATTGCAGACAGCGGAAGCGGTGAAAGTGCTGTTGCAGAGGGAAGGTATTTTGCGCGGTCGGCTGCTTTATCTGGATTTATTGCAACATCAGTATGATGTGCTCGATATGGGAGAAAATCAGGCAAGGGAGGAAAAATCGTGAAACGGGTAGTGAAGGATGATTCGTTGTGCATCGGCTGCCGTCAATGCGAGGCTGCCTGCTCCAAGGCTTTTTACAAAGTTGAGGACAGCGCCAAGTCGGCGATACGCATCACGGAAAAGGAAGAAGGCGGCTATGAGATCACCGTTTGCACGCAGTGCGGTGAATGCGCTGCGGTTTGTAATACCGGTGTGATCCAGCCGAACGCCAAAGGCGTGTATATGTTGAATAAAAAGGAATGTGCCGGCTGCCTGATGTGCGTGGGCTTTTGCCCGCTGCAGATCATGGTGCAGTGCGACGACCATCTGGAACCGTCGAAGTGCACGGCTTGCGGGCTTTGCGTAAAGGCCTGCCCCACCGGCGCGATTCGGATTGAAGAAGCATAAGGAGGTTGGGCAGATGATCAGGATTTGCGATGTGAAGAAGTATCACGGCATCCCGGCGGAAGAATTGAAACGCATGCAGGATGCGCATGTGGAATTGACACGGATCACTTATGACCATAAACCGATTCACCGCGGGTATACGGACAAATACCTTACTGTGGATTTCAGCCGCAACAGCATCGAGATTACGGATATCGACCCGAAGGTAAAAGAAGTGTTTACCGGTGGCAAGGGCTATTGCCTGCGCTATCTCTGGGATGAGGTCAAGCCCAGCACGCGTTGGGATTCGCCGGAAAATGCGATCACCATGTCGCCCGGCCCGCTCTGCGGGGTAACACAGTATGCTGGTACTGGTAAAACGCTGCTCTGCTCGATTTCTCCGTTGACAGATACCCCTTTTGATACGAATGTGGGCGGTTATTTTGGCCCGCTGCTCAAGTTCTCCGGCTTTGACGGCCTGACCTTGAAGGGAACGGCAAAGGAAGATGTGATCCTCGTCATTGACGGCAATAAAAACACCATTTCGATCGAGACCGCACCGCTGGAGCATGAAGATGCGCATGTATTGGGTGAAGAATTGACCTATATGTATGCGGATGATGAAAATGACCGTAAGAATGTGGCGGTGGTCTGCGCCGGTTCTGCGGCCAAGTATTCCAATATTGGCATGATCAACTTCACCTTCTATGATCCGAACCGCGGTGTGGTTCGGCTGAAACAGGCTGGCCGCGGCGGACTGGGCAGAGTATTCCGCCATAAGAATATCAAGGCGCTGGTCTGCAAGTTCTCCGGCGTGAAAGCAGATCTTAACGACCCTTATGATATCAGCATCATCAATCAGGTGGGGAAAAAATATCATAAGGAAATTCATGATCTTGATAATTTGCAGAACGGAATGCGTAAGGTGGGTACGGCGAACATCCTGGAAGTGATGGATGCTTATGATATCCTGCCGACCAACAATTTCAAATTCGGTAGCCATCCTGGCATCGATCGCTTCCGCTCCACGGTATTTATTGAAAAATATCTGACGCAGGGTGCGGCGGATGGTTGTTGGTATGGCTGCTCGATGGCCTGCGCCAAAGCGGCCGACCATTTCAAACTGAAGACCGGCCCATACAAGGGACAGGCGGTCTGCATCGATGGCCCGGAATATGAAAACGGTGCTGGCTTGGGTCCGAACTGTGGCATTGATGACCCGGAGGCCATACTCGAGCTGAATTTCTACTGCGACACTTATGGTTTGGATACCATTTCGTTTGGTACGATGACCGCGTTTATCATGGAATGCTATGAAGCAGGTATTCTCAATAAGGAGATTACCGGTGGGCTGGAATTGAATTTTGGCAACTGGGAAGCTGCATTGGAAATGATGCATCAGATTGCGCGTAATGAAGGATTTGGCCAGATTGCAGGCCAGGGCGTGCACAAGATGAAGAAGATCTTTGTTGAACAGTATGGTGCAGACGCGCAGTTCCTGGAAGATATCGGTATGGAGCAGAAGGGACTGGAGTATTCGGAATACAATTCCAAGGAATCGCTGGCGCAGAAGGGCGGTTATGGTCTGACCAACAAGGGGCCTCAGCATGACGAAGCCTGGCTGATCTTTATGGATCAGGTCAATAATCAGATCCCAACTTTCGAAGACAAGGCGGAAGCGCTTTATTACTTCCCGATGTTCCGTACCTGGTTTGGTCTGCTTGGCCTGTGCAAGCTACCCTGGAATGATATTGTTCCTGCCAACAACAGCGAAACGGATGAGCCGGCAAAGGTGCCGGAGCATGTGCAGAATTATTTCGATATCTATTACGGCATTACCGGCAAACATCTTGATACGCCCGGAATGCTGCGGATGTCGGAAAAGGTCTATCAGTTCCAGCGCATCTTCAATATTCGTATGGGCAAAGGCCTGCGCAAGAACGATGCCATTCCGTACCGTTCTTCCGGCCCGGTAACCGAGGAAGAATATCTTTCCCGCCAGGAGCGCTATGATGGACAGCTGGTGGATCTGGTCGGTTTTACAAAAGAACAGGTCGCGGCGATGAGCCTGCAGGAAAAGATGGCCGAAACGAGAAAATATAGAGAGGCTGAATATGAAAAGCTGATCGATGCGGTTTACCCGCGGCGCGGCTGGAACCTGAACGGCGTGCCGACGATCGAGCGCGTCAAGGATCTCGGGATTGATTTCCCGGAGGTTCTGGAGGTGATCGAGCCGCTGCAGTAGCAGGAGGATGATTCCATGCAGTTGAACGACCGGCCCTATCTGCATTGGCGGCAGGGGATGAGTATCCAGGATGTGATAGATGAGCGCAATTTCATCTATCCGAAACTGGTGGTGAAGCTGAACGGCAAGCTGATCCGCAAGGAGGATTATGCCGCGACACTGGTGGCGGAAGAGGATGATCTGAAGATCCACCACCTGTTGGCCGGCGGTTGATCCTGCGGCACGGGCCTGCAGCCGGAGGGCAGGAAAACCTATGCCCGCAAGATACCGGGGTATCCCGTGTATCCTGCGGGCATGTTTTTGCATTTATTGCAGCCCAGAACGCGCTGCCTGTTACAGGGGGATGCTGCCTGTTGCTGGGAGGAGGTAAAGAGATGAAGCTATTCCAGGTGGATACGCTTGCCACAGCGCGGCAAAAGCTGCTGGCAGCGATGGAAGAGATGGGAAAAAAGGCGTTGCCGCAGGAAAACATTCCGTTTAGCGAGGCTGCGGGGCGCATTTTGGCAAAGGATTTCCGCGCGCCGGAGCCCCTGCCGGCTTTTGCGCGCGCTACAGTGGACGGCTATGCGGTGCGCGCTGTTGACACGCAGGGCGCCGGCGAAAGCTTGCCCGTGTTTTTAACGATCGTGGATGAAGTGCATATCGGGGAAGCGGCTGCCACGGCGATCGGCCCGGGTGAATGCGCTTATGTCCCGACCGGCGGCATGTTGCCGCCCGGAGCTGATGCAATGGTGATGATCGAGCACAGTGAGCTGTTTGATGCTACGCATGTTGCGTTGTACCAAGCGGTGGCCTATGGCCGGGATGTGGTGTTTCCCGGGGAAGATGTCCGTCAGGGAGATCTTGTTTTGCCGGCTGGCAGTCGGCTGGAGTTTGGGGCGCTGGGCGCACTGGCTGCATTGGGGCTGACAACGGTGCCGGTCTGGCAACCGCTGCGGCTGAGCATTATTTCTACCGGTGATGAGCTGGTTCCGGCAGAGTGCAAGCCTAACTGTGGTCAGATTCGCGATATTAATACTTATGCGCTGCGGGCATTGGCAGAGCGGGCCGGGTTTTTCGTGGTTCGTACTCGGGTGCTACAGGATGAAGAACCCTTATTGCGCGAGGCACTGCAGGAAGCCATGCATGATAGTGATATCATAGCCGTATCTGGAGGCAGTTCGCAGGGTAAAAAAGATATGACGGGCCGCCTGATGGATGAGGTAGCCAGCCCGGGCCTATTTACGCATGGGTTGGCGCTGAAGCCGGGTAAGCCGACCATATTGGCCAAGGATATCGCGAGCGGCACGCTGCTCGTGGGGCTGCCCGGGCATCCGGCTGCCGCTTTGATGGTTTTCCATCTGTTGCTGGTTTGGCTGTGGGAGACTTTGTGCGGCGTTGCTCCCCAGCTGCCGCTTACCGCTGAACTGGAAACGAATTTACCCGCCGCCCCGGGGCGCCTGACTTGTCAGCCGGTCATGTTGATCGAAAAAGACGGAAAATTGCTGGCACGTCCGGTGCTTGGCAAATCTGCCTTAATTACGACCGTGGCGCGTGCGGACGGCTATCTCATCATCGAAGGGGAGCGCGAAGGCTTGCCTCAGGGAGCTTTGGTGCAGGTTTATCGCTGGTAGGAGGGAAAGAATGGAACGGAATCTATATTTGAAAAATACGCCGGTCGATGAGGCGCGTGAGATGTATCTTGCCGCTTTGCAGCGCTCCGGCGTCGCGCCGACATCGGAGTGCGTAGCAGCGGAGCAAAGCCTGCACCGTATTACTTGGCAGGCAGTTTATGCAAAATACAGTTCACCATTATTCAACGCAGCGGCGATGGATGGTATCGCTGTAAGGGCAGCGATGACGAAAGGTGCATCTGAAACGCAACCACTGATCCTGCGACCAGGGCAGGATTACTGTGTCGTTGATACGGGCGACCCAGTACGGCCGCCGTTTGACGCTGTGATCATGGCAGAAGATTTGATCCAGCAGGATGACGGCACGCTGGCGATTACGGCAGCGGCGGCGCCCTGGCAGCATATGCGCCCGATCGGCGAGGATATTGTTGCCGGTGAAATGCTGCTGCCGAGCTGTCATGCGATCCGGCCGATCGATATCGGCGTGTTGCTTTCCGGCGGTATTTTACAGCTGGAGGTGTATCGCCGCCCGCGCGTCGCTATTTTTCCGACTGGCAGCGAGATCATCGAACCCACGGAAACGCCGCATGAGGGAGATATCATCGAATCGAATTCCCGTATGTTTGAAGCGATGGTCTGCGAATGCGGCGGCGAACCAACGCGTTTCGCGCCGCTGCCGGATGATTTTCAGCTGCTGAAACAGAAGGTCAGCGAGGCAGTGGCGCAGTTTGACTGCGTAATCGTCAATGCCGGCTCCAGTGCCGGCACGGAGGACTATACCGTCCATGTTTTGCGCGAGCTGGGCGAGGTGGTTGTGCATGGCGTGGCGATCAAACCGGGTAAACCGGTGATTCTTGCTGTGGTCCAGGGAAAACCGGTGATCGGTCTGCCGGGATATCCTGTTTCCGCCTATATTGGTTTTGAAAATTTTGTGGCGCCGGTATTATCGCTGTTTACCGGCGAGCCGCCGCGACAGAACCGAATGGTAGAGGCGGTGCTTTCCAAACGACTGGTATCTTCGCTTAAGCATCGGGAATATGTGCGCGTGAAGGTGGGTCGGGTCAATGATCGTATCGTTGCCGCGCCGTTGGCGCGTGGCGCCGGCGCTGCAATGTCGTTGGTGCGTGCGGATGGATTCTGCGTCATCCCACAGCATAGCGAAGGCATTGAAGCTGGGGAAACAGTCGATGTGGAATTGTACCGTAATCTTGACGAGATCGACCGTACGGTAGTTGCCATTGGCAGCCATG
This sequence comes from uncultured Clostridia bacterium, assembly GCA_944390945.1. Classification (GTDB taxonomy): domain Bacteria; phylum Bacillota; class Dehalobacteriia; order UBA4068; family UBA4068; genus CALXSV01. Next base: position 20,266 of record CALXRV010000011.1, on the reverse strand, counting down.
ATCTGATCCTGGATCTGATCGCTGACCTGATGCCGAACCGCTATCCTGGCGAGCATCTTTCCAGTACGCATGTTGGCAGTATGGCAGGCCTGATGGCGCTGCAGCGGGGTGAAGCGCATATTGCGCCGACGCATTTGCTTGATGAAGAGACTGGGGAATACAATCTTAGTTATCTGCGCCGCCTGTTCCAGGAGCCGATGGCCCTCATCAAGGGCGTAGGCCGTATTCAGGGCTTGATGGTGAAAAAGGGTAATCCGTTGCAGATCTGTGGGATCGAGGACCTGGTGCGTTGCCGTTATGTCAACCGGCAGCGCGGAGCAGGGACGCGCGTATTATTCGACCATTTGCTCAAGCAGAAGGGTATTGCGCCGGAGCAGATCGACGGTTATGAACGGGAGGCGACGACGCATATGGCGGTAGCAGCGGCTGTGCAGAGCGACAGTGCAGATGCTGGTATGGGCGTGCTTTCCGCAGCCCGGGCAATGGGGCTTGACTTTATCGCAATCGGGCCGGAGGAATATGATTTTGCAATCCCTGGCGCCTTCCTCGATCTGCCGCATATTCAGCATTTCATTGCGGTCTTGCGGAGTGAGGAATTCCATCGCCGCCTTGATGAGCTGGGCGGTTACAGCTATACGCGCAGCGGCGAGGTCATTCCCATTTCCCGGGAATAGCGCACTTTCCTTTGCGCCAGCTGATAGGATGTTTGCATGTGGTCATGTCCGCTCAATATGGCTACATGTTAGTGGCCTGGATCGAAAGATAGAAATGAGCCTGGCGATCTGTTTGTTGGATCGCCAGGCTTTTGTTATTTGGTTCAGCAGTGGCGGGTGGATGGCGATATTGGCTACAGCCATCTGCCGGAGTCGGAACCGAGTATGGATAATTGATTGAATAATATAATTTTATTAATAATGAAGAAATGCAGCGAATTATTCTTCTTCTTCCTCATGATGATGCGGATGCTGATGTCCCTGGCAACCCGTTCCCCCGCGGTATTCACGGATCAGCGGCAGCTGATAAAGATAGAGCTGCTTTAGCACCTGACTGGCATTAAAACCAAAGCCGTCAAAGCGGGAGACTTGGGCGTCCGCCAAAATATCAAAAGCTTCGCGTTCAATCTCTGCGCCGCAGATGATCGCTTCACAATCCCATTTCAGGGTCGCTTTTGCAAAATCGACATCCGGCTGGCTGCTCTGCGTACCATCTTCGATGTGGATCACTTGATTCTGTTCAGTTTCCACAATGAACAGATAGCGTGCATCAGCCAATTTTTCCGGGATTTTCCCTTTGGGGATCTTTTCTAATACTGCGATTGAAATACGCATAGGCAGCCTCTTTTCTTTAGCTTTCCATTTCCAGTGAATTATCCGTATGACAAATATTTCTGCAAACAGTAGACAGCAGGAAACTACGATGTATTATAATCGAGTCGCTGGGCCGCGTCAAGTATGCCAGGCTGAAGTGGATAGATGTCGTTATGTTTTCAAAAACATATTGACGAAAAACCATTTGCCGTGATAGTATCGTAATAGCGAAAGCTGTCAATTAGATATGGTGAACAAACGGCTCCGATCTGCATTCCCTAAGGCAATGGCTATGGGGTGGCAGACGATAGAGTATGGAGGGAAACGTCCATGCTTCCTGTGGGGAAGGAGCTGCGCTGTTTTCCACGCATCAATGCCATGTCTGCTTTTTGGCGAAGTGTATCCTTTTGCGTGTGTGGCGCGGCCCTTCGGGCCGCGCTTTATTTATATGGCGTTTTCGGTTCTGCTCGCTGCGGCAAGCAGGCCGGTGATTAAGTTGCTGGATAAGCAAATCATTTACACAACAGGAGGTAGGGGTATGGCGGCATTACGAAAAATGTGGCTGAACATCAACGGCGCGAATCGCATGTTTATTTGCGATCCGGAACAGGACAAGCTGTCCGACGTTCTGCGCCGGCTGGGCTGCACCAGCGTGAAGGTTGGTTGTGGTACTGGCGTTTGCGGCAGCTGCTCGGTGATCCTCAACGGTGAGGTCATCCGTTCCTGCACAAAAAAGATTAAAAATGTTCCTGAGTACAGCCAGGTGATCACGGTGGAAGGTATCGGCACGCCGATGCATCCGCATCCGATCCAAATCGCATTCATGAACAGTGGCTCGATTCAGTGCGGCTTCTGCATCCCTGGATTTGTCGTTTCCGCCTATGCGCTGCTGCAGAAGAACAACAACCCGACGCGTCAGGAAGTCCGTGACTGGTTTACCAAGAACCGCAATGTCTGCCGTTGCACCGGTTACAAACAGATTGTCGACGGCGTGATGGAAGCGGCAAAAGTGATGCGCGGTGAATGCAAACTGGAAGATATCTGCTTCCAGAATCCGGAAGACGGTGAATTTTACGGCAAACCTGTTGTTCGTCCGACCGCTCTTGCCAAGGTTTGCGGCGTTGCGGATTATGGCGACGACCAGGAATTAAAGATGCCGCCGAACAGCTGGCATGTTGTCATGGTACAGCCACGCGTCTGCCACCATGGTATCATCAAGAGCATTGATATCAGCGAAGCCGAAGAAATGCCTGGCGTAGCGAAGGTTATTTTGGCCAAGGATATTCTGGAAGCCGGCGGCACGAACGTAATGCCGGAAGGCCAGTTCCATGAACGTTCCAAGGTCACTGCGCCTGCCCGTAAGATCCTCTGCGATACGAAGATCTTCCGTTGGGGCGATCCGGTTGCACTGATTGTGGCGGATACGAAAGAGCATGCACGTGCCGCCGTACCGAAAGTTAAGGTGGAAGTGGAGAAGCTGCCGGAATACCTGACTTATCTCGATGCGGTTATGCCGGATGCTATCCGCGTGCATGAAGAGACGCCGAACATCTTTGCCGAACAGCCCGTGCTCAAGGGCGTTGGTTTGGAAGATGCTTCTAAGGTCGGCGACATCATCGAAAATTCCGCGCACTGGGTGGAAGGTTCCTTCCACAGCACGCGCGAGCCGCACCTCTCCATTGAAGGCGATACCGTGCAGGCCTACTTTGATGAAGACGGCATGCTGACCTTCCAGTGCAAATCTCAGGGCTGCTACTCCTCTTTGGGACGTATCGGCAACTCCCTGGGTGTACCGAAAGAGAATATGCGCGTGATCATGAATCCGACGGGTGCTTCTTTTGGTTGGTCCACCCATGCCGGCGACCTCTGCCTGGCTGGTGCTGCAGCTATCGTCATGCAGGCGCCCTGCGCTCTTTCCATGACTTATGAAGAACATCAGCACTTCTCCGGCAAACGCTGCCCGTCCTATTCCAACGGCCGTCTTGGCTGCGATAAGGATGGCCATATTACTGCTGGTGAATTCGATATCGGTCTTGACCATGGCGCCTATTCCTGGGGCGGCGACGACGTGATGACCAAGGCGCCGCGCTTCACCTTCTTCCCGTATTATGTCCCGCATGTGGCTGGTTTGACCCGTGTGGCGAATACGAACCATACTTTTGGTACGGCATATCGTTCCTATGGTTCTCCTCAGGCTTATACTTGCGGCGAGGCGCTCGTCGATATGTTGGCTGAGGAAGCGGGCATTGATCCGTTCGAATTCCGTTGGATCAACATCGCACGTCCTGGCCAGACAAATATCAACAGCTATCCTTTCCGTCAGTACCCGATGGAAGAGATGATGAAGCTGCTCAAGCCGCATTATGATCGCGCGGTTGCGGAAGCAAAGGCAGCGGATACGCCGGAAGCACGCCGTGGCGTGGGCTTGGCCTGGGGTGGTTTCAATGTGACAGAGGGTCCGACCGATTCCGCCTCTGCAGCGCTCGAACTGCTGCCGGATGGTAAGATCGCGAAATATGATACCTACCAGGAACTCGGTCAGGGCGGTGACATTGGTTCCCTGATGCTGACGCTGGAAGCGTTGAAGCCGTTGGGCGTCAAGCCGGAAGATATCCGTCTGGTGCAGAATGATACAAAACTGTGCCCGGATTCCGGTATGTCGGGCGCCAGCCGGACGCACTTCATGAGCGGTAACGCGACGATCATCGCCGCGAATAAGCTGATGGATGCGATGCGTAAACCGGATGGCAGCTGGCGGACTTATGACGAGATGGTGGCGGAAGGACTGCCGACCAAATATTTCGGCAAGTACTCCTGCACCGCAGTGGAAGGCCTTTGCCGTCCGGATCCGAATACGGGCATCGGCGATCCTTCTCCGGCTTACACCTACTGCCTGAACATGGCAGAAGTAGAAGTTGATACCAAGACCGGCAAGGCGCGTTGCATTCGCTTCACCTGCGTGGATGATGTCGGTAAGATCGGTAATATCCAGGCGGTTAACGGTCAGGCTTATGGCGGCATCAGCCACAGCATTGGCTTCGCGCTTTCGGAAAATTACCATGATGTCAAGAAGCATACGAACCATGCTGCTTGTGGCGTTCCGTACTGCAATGATATTCCGGATGAGATCAATGTCATCCATTATGAACGTCCGGATGAACAGGGTCCGTTCGGCAGCTCCGGCGCTTCTGAAGCTTTCCAGGCTTCCGGCCATGTTGCGGTGCTGAATGCGATCAACAATGCCTGCGGCGTTCGTATCTATGAGATGCCTGCCACGCCGGATAAGATTAAGGCTGGTTTGGATGCGATTGCGGCCGGCAAACCTTGCCCCAAGCCGAATAAGTACTTCCTTGGCTCTGACCTCTATGAGGAGCTGGAGGATATCAAGGCCAACCCGGTCAAGTTCGGCGGCGAAGACTTCTTCCAGCCGCTGGGCGAAGGCGCGGAGAAATTCTTCTAAACCGAGTTATTCCCATGCAAAAGGCAAGCCAGGAGCATACATTTTGTATACTCCCGGCTTGTTTTTTAGGGATATGTTTTCGGCAGCCGGGCAGGAGCCCGGCTGCCAGAGGGAGAGTCATGGACACATTTGATATGGCAATTGAGAAGGTGCGTACCTGTTATGAAAAGGAAGCACCTTTCTGTGCGGATCAATGCCCTTTTCATTTGGATGTGCGTGAATTTGCGCTGCGCCTGCGGCGTGGTAGTGTAAATTCTGCTTTCCGCACATTTTCTAATGGCGTAGGTTTTCCCGGCCTGGTCGCCAGGCTTTGCCCGGGGTATTGTCAGCAGGCATGCCCACGTGGGAAGACCGATACGCCGATCCGCCTGCCGCTTATGGAGCAGGCAGTTTACCGTCTGGTCAGCAATAGACGGCCGAATAGTTATAATCTGCCAGCCAAGGAAGGACGTTTTGCGATTATCGGCGCGGGCGTCAGCGGGCTTGGTTGTGCATTGCGCTTATGCAATAAAAAATACCAGGTCACGGTATTTGAACAGGAGGCGCGGATCGGCGGGCACCTTTTGCAGATCTTGCCAGCTGAAGAAGTGGAAGATCTGCTTAATCGCGAATTTGTCTATGAGCGCTATACATTGCGCTGTGGTGAGACAGTGCAGGACCCGCGTGTTTTGCTCAAGCCAGCCGGTGAGTTCGATGCGGTCTATATTGCGACTGGTGCCGGCGGTGATGATTTTGGTTTGCAACCGTTGGCGGACGGTGCTGCACCGTTTGCTACGGATACGCCTGGTCTGTTTCTTGGCGGTTCGCTGTTAGGGGCGGATACAATGCATGCCCTGGCGCAAGGAATGACTGCCGCTACGGTGCTGGAGAGCTATTATAAAACGGGAGAAATGAAATCTGCGCCAGCGCTGAGGCCGACGCGTATGGTATTGGATGAGACGATTCTGACGCCGCAGGAGGGGCCGCAACCCACCGCGTTGGAAGGTGGCTTTACCAAGGAGGAAGCGATCGCTGAGGCGAAGCGCTGTTTGATCTGCCGTTGTGACGCCTGTTATCGTCATTGCCCAATGTTCGGTTATTTTGAGAAATTCCCGCTACGGCTGATGGAAGAAGTGCGGATGACGATCCATCCGGTGACGCTTGACCATGACGGGACGGTAGCGACACGCCTGATCTCTACCTGCAGTCAATGCGGTCTTTGTACTGAACTTTGCCCACAGCACATTGATATGGGTAGTTTTTTCCTGACGGCGCATCGCCTGATGCGTGAGCGAAAGAGCTGGCCTTGGGGTTTTCACGCTATGTATTTGCGCGATCTTGCGTTTGCGCGTTCGGATGCGGCGGCGCTGCTCGCTTCCCCGGTGGAGCGGCCGAAATATCTCTACTTCCCAGGCTGCCAGATTGGCGCCTCGGACCCTGCTTTGGTGCGCGGTAGCTATGCTTTATTACGGCAGATTCTTCCGGATACGGCAATCAGCCTGGGCTGCTGTGGTGCGCCGGCGGTTTGGGCCGGCGAAGTTGCACTACAGGAAGAGGTATTTGCCGATATTCGCGCACAATGGCAGCGCTTGGGGCAGCCGAAGATGGTTCTGGCCTGTCCCAGCTGCGGTGAGATGTTCCGCCAGTATTTGCCGGAGATTCCAACCGTTTTTCTGCTTGATCTTTTGGCAGAACATGGTCTGCGGCCGGCGAAAAGCGTGGAGGGAACTGCGGCTGCGGTGTTTGATCCCTGTGCGATGCGGCATCAACCTTCTTCTCGCGCAGCAGCCAGGCAGCTTGCAGAGGCAGCAGGTTATCAGCTTTCTGAACTGTCTTATCATGGTGAACGCGCGCAGTGTTGTTCTTATGGCGGACAGATCGGCATGACAAATCCGCCGTATACAGAATGGTTGGTGCAACAACGTGTCAGCGAGAGTGATTTGCCGTATCTGGTGTATTGTGTCAACTGCCGGGATGCATTTACTGCCGCCGGTAAAGAGGCAAAGCATATCCTGGAACTGTATCCGGGCTGTGCGCGCACGACAATGCCAGAGCCCAGCTGGGAGCAGCGTTTGCAAAATCGCAGGGAGTTGAAGAAACAGATGATCGAAGCATATTTTCCGGCGATGGGTGACGCGATGCCGCCGGAGCCAGCCTTGCCAAAGCTGGTATTGGACGATGGCCTGGCAGATAAGCTGGCGCAAGAGCATATTCTGCTGCAGGATGTTGCCACAGTGATCCAGGCCTGCGAGGCGGATCACCGACGCGTGACCAAGCCGAACGGACATTTTTGTGGTTACCGTGAGATCGGTCCCTATACTTGTTGGGTGGAATATCATCTGCTGCCTGATGGCGGGTATGCAGTGCATAATGCATATCTGCACCGCATGAAGATCGAAATTGAGGAACATTACCGCGCTGAGTAAATACAGCTGCAGCGTTACCTTGCCTTGTCGAGGCTGCATTGCCGCTGGATTTCTTATGCCGGTATAGTTGCAGCAGATGTCGGCGATATAAATACAAGCATGGGGAGAAGTGAACAAGCAGAAGATCGTGAGCACGGAGGAAAACACTGTGATAGAAGCAAGCGAGTTGCAATGCGAGCGCTGCGGCGTTGCACTGGAACTGAAGAAAACTTATTTTAGTTATCTGGGACATGCCTTTCATACCGATCTGCCGCGCTGCCCGGTTTGCGGGCAGGTCTATATTGACGAGGAACTGGTAAAAGGCAGGATGTCGCGCGTGGAACGCGAGCTGGAGGACAAATGACCGGTGGACAGCGACTGGCGCTGACGGATCATGCTGGACTGATCTTGGCTGCTGGTTTTTCATCCCGGATGGGAACACTTAAGCCATTGCTGCGGCTAGGAGAATATACACTACTGGAGCATGCCATACGTTCTATGCTTTTGGCCGGGGTACACGATGTATTCGTTGTTCTGGGGCACCGAGCGGCAGAGATAGAGGCCTCGTTGACCTGTCGGGCGCAGGTTGAAATCGTATATAATGTGGCTTATGCCAGTGGTATGTTCAGCTCGGTGCAGGCCGGCATTCGTGCGATCCTGGCGAAGGAAAACCCCTACCAGGCTTTTTTCATGTTGCCAGGCGACCATCCATTTATTGCTCCAGAATTGCCCGGAGAATTGGCCGTGGCAGCAGAGCAGAGCGGAAAGGGAATTGTGCTGCCTCGCTATCAGGGGAAAAACGGACACCCTTGCCGGATTGCCATGCGTTATGCACAGGAAATACTGACCTCTGATTTTGAGCAGGGCATGCGTTCGCTCTATCAACAGCATGAGGAGGATATCCTGCAAATGCCGACAGTGTGCGCGGATATTCTTTTCGACCTGGATAGGCCGGAAGAATATCAACAGGCGTTAGCCAGGCTGGCAAAGCTGCAGCGGGCGGATGGGGCTTGACTGAGATTGTATAGCGATGTTGGGAGGAAGAATGATGAATGGTAAATTGACAGAGGATCAGGTGTTGCAGCGTTTTAGAGGCAATATGCATTGCTCTCAGGTGGTGTTGATGGAGGTGGCGGAGGATCTGGGCTATGACCGCGAGGAAGCTGGCCGCATCGCCACGCCTTTTGCCGGAGGTATGTTGCGCGGCGATACTTGTGGTGCGGTGACCGGCGCGTTAATTGCGATCGGTATGCGTTTTGGCAATGGTGAGTTGGGGAATAAGAAGCAAGATCGTATTTGCCAGAAAAAATTGACGGAATTTCAGGAGCGCTTTACCGCGCGCTTTGGGTCAACGATCTGTCGCGACCTGCTGGGATATGATTTTAGCCAGCCCGGCCAAACTAAAGCTGCATTTGCCGACGGCAGAGTCTATGCGGTCTGCCCAGGTTTTGTCATCGGCGCATTGGAGATCCTGCAGGAATTGCTGGAGGCACCAGAAGATGAGTGATGCGCAGGGCGTGATTCGGCATACGGTTTCGGTTTGCCCGGTTTGCCTGCGCCGCATCCCTGCAGTGCAGAGGCGGCATGACGGTGCGGTCTGGCTGGAGAAGCAATGCCCGCAGCATGGTTTTTTTTCTACCCCAATCTGGCGGGACAAACTGGATCTGGAACTATGGCGTGCCGGCGTTAAACCGCTGATGGAGGGGGAGAATCCGCATTGTCCGCATGGCTGCGGTATTTGTCCAGATCACAAACAGGGTACATGTTGTGCATTGTTGGAGGTCACTCCCCGCTGCAATCTGGCTTGTCAGTTTTGTTTTGCCGACGATGAGATGCCAGAACCTGACCTGGGGCAGTTGCGGGCCGCTATCGACCATATTGCATCTGCCGGACGGCCGACACTGCAGCTTTCCGGCGGAGAACCTTCACTGCGGGATGATTTGCCGGAGTTGGTAGCGTATGCCAAGCAACAGGGCTGCAGCTATGTCCAGCTGAACAGCAATGGTCTGCGCCTGGCGGAAGATGAGGAATATGTGGCTGCCCTGGCTGAAGCTGGTCTGGATTTTGTTTTCATGCAGTTTGATGGCACGGATGACGGGGTTTATCAACAACTGCGTGGTCGCCCGCTGCTGACGGAAAAGCTGCGCGCCGTCGAGCATTGCGATGCTCATCATATTGGTGTGACTTTTGTACCGACGGTGGTACGAGGGGTGAACACTGCGCAGTTGGGGGATATTCTGCGCCTGGCGGTCTCACTTTCTCCGGCCGTGCGCGGTGTGCATTTTCAACCGGTCAGCTTTTTGGGCCGCTATCCGGCGGCGCCTGCTGCGCTTGACCGCTATACGCTAGATGAGCTGTTGACGGATCTCGTTGCGCAGAGTGGCGGCAGGATCGAATTGGCAAATTTCCGCTCATCCTGTTGTGACCACCCGCTTTGTGGCTTTCATGGCGGTTTTATCGTTTTGGAAGACGGCAGCTTGCTGCCATTGACGCAGCCGCAGCAGACTTGCTGCTGTGGTTCTGATCAACCGCCGCAGCCGGAGCAGAGCTGTTGTGGTGGAAGCGAGAGAGCGCCGCAGTCAGCGTTGCAAGAAGGGTGTTGCTGTGGCAGTGGCAAAACGGCATGGCAGTCAGATAATTGCTGCAGCGGGCAGCTGGAAGCTACGCAGCAGCAAAGCTGTTGCGCAGGCGGAGAGGTGCAGGTCCTGCCGTGCGCCTGTGATGAAATCAGTCGGACGACGGCAGCGCAGAACCGCGAATATATTGGCCGCCGCTGGCAGCGGAACCTACAGGCAGAACAGGAAAGTAATGGGCAGGATATTTCCAGCCTTAGCGGTTTTCTTACGCGTGCGCGCAGCCACGCGTTTACCATCTCTGCGATGGCCTTTCAGGATGCCTGGAATTTGGATATTGAAAGACTTCGCCAATGTAGTCTGCATGTCTATGCGGATGGCATGTTGAAACCGTTTTGCAGCCATTATCTGACAGCAGCGGAGGCGGCGCATGACTGAGCGGGCTTCTTATGGTGCGGGCTTGGCCGCTCTGCGGCCCGGCGGCGTAGCGATAACGGAAGAGGCGTTATCCCATTTACTGATCGATACGGATACGCGCTTGTTGGATATCGGCTGCGGGCGGGGCGAGAGTCTTGCTTGGGTACAGCAAAGATTTGGTTGCCATTGTGCTGGCGTGGACTTGGCTGCCGATTATGCTGCGCAGGCTGCGGCAGCTTGTCCTGCCGCAGATATCCGGCAGGGGGATGCAGGAAAGCTGCCTTTTGCAGCCGCAAGCTTTGATATTGTCCTGCTTGAATGTGTATTCTCTCTGCTGCAGGATACGGATGCCGCATTGCACGAGATTCGTCGCGTATTGGTACCCGGCGGCAGCCTGGTGCTCAGCGATGTTTATGCGCGTGCAGAAGGTGTTCGTTTTGATGCGGTTCAGCCGGATGCAACACAGCCGCTGCTGTATATGCTGCCTGATCGTGATGTTTTTGCCGCCAGTCTGGAGCAGGGCGGTTTTCAGCTGCTTTATTTTGCTGATCATAGCGATTCGCTTTTGCAGATGTTGGGGCAAATGATATTGGATGGTTCCGCCTGTGCCTGTTTATCTGCTCAGGATCTGGCAAGGCTGCGCCGGGCGCGTGCCGGATATGCGCTGTGGATCTGGCGGAAGGTGTTGCCGTGAACGACGTGCGCGCCTTGGAGGCGCTGATCGGAACGACGGTGGGCGATGATCTTGACGCATATCGTCTGCGCATGGTCAATCGACAGATCGCAGTGCTGCGGGAAAGGAGCTCTTTTTACCAATGTCTGTTGGCAGGATACCCGCTCTCCCTGCGATCACTGGATGAGCTGGCACAACTGCCGTTTACAACCGCAGATGATTTGCGCGGGCAGGAATCCGCATTTTGCTGTGTCCCTGCCTCTGCCGTGCAACGGATCGTGACACTACGCAGTTCCGGCAGCAGTGGCGCTGCAAAGAGACTGATGTTTTCTGCCGCAGATCTTGAGCGGACGGTGGCATTTTTTGCAGCAGGTATGCAGTGTATGGCTGGACCGGGCGAACGCGTGATGATTTTTATGCCTGCAACGCAGGATGGCATTTCCGATCTGCTGCGTCGTGGCTTGTGCCGGTTTGGCGCTGTTCCATATATCTATGGCCCTGTGACGGATATGGCAGACGCGATTCGGGCCTGCAGTGACTTTCAGCCCGACTGCATGGTGGGTTTACCATCTCAGATGCGGCAACTATCGCTGCTTGCGCCTTCGATTGCCCCCCGTACTCTGCTGCTTTCGGCGGATTATATTGCAGAGAGCCTTTGCGATATGATCCGGCGGCAATGGAACTGTGAGATCTTCCGCCACTGGGGGATGACGGAAACCGGTTATGGCGGGGCGGTGGAGTGCCCAGCGCATGCTGGCTGGCATATCCGTCATGATGAGCTGCTGCTGGAGATTATTGATCCGGAAAATGGTGCCGTTTTGCCACCAGGACAGCGCGGTGAGCTGGTGTTGACCACGCTGCGCAGGGAAGCGATGCCGTTGCTGCGTTATCGTACCGGTGATATTGCTGCCTTGGAAACCGGCTCCTGTGCTTGTGGCAGCCGCTGGCCGCGTTTGCGGGGAGTATATGGTAGATTGACCAGCGCGATCCCCTTGCCGGATGGTCGCCAGCTTTCGATTCATCTGCTGGACGAGTTGCTGTTTGCAGATCGTGATGTGCTGGATTTTACTGCAGATCTGCGCGCGAACAGATTGGGCATCTCTATCTTGACGCAAGATCAGACTGCCTTGGCACGCATACAACAACAGCTGTCTGCGCGGTTCCCTGATTTGGATATTGCAGTAAATGCGGGCAAAGGTTTCGCTTCGACCGGCGTGGCAAAACGTCGTATTATCCAGGAAGATGTGCGGGATGAATCTGGGCAGGAATGAGTTCAATTCCCCCGCGGCCAGTGCCGGGGCGGCAAAGAATTGATGATGGTGATGATATGATGATGCGAATTGCAGCGGTGATCGTGGCCGCAGGCATGGGTTTGCGACATACTTCTTTGCGGCCGTTGCCGGTACTCGCCGGGTCTACGGTGATCAAATCCACGACGGACAACCTGCGGCTGGCCGGAGCAGAACTGCTGGTCGTTGTGGGGGGCAGAATACTCGATGCCCTGAAACGGCATCTTGGCGCAAAGAATATTCTTTATATCAGCAATAGCGCTGCCCGGCAGACGGATATGTTTTATTCTGCGCGTTGTGGGTTGGGTGCTGTGCCAAATGAATATGATTTGATCTTTTTCCTGCCATCCGATATTCCGGTATTGAATGTTGATAGTCTGCAGCAGATGGCTGGACATATGGCGGCGCATCCCGAATGCGATATCCTGCAGCCTTGCTGCAAAGGTAGGCGCGGGCACCCGGTGTTGCTGCGGCGGACTGCAATCGAGCAGCTGCTTGCCTATCGTGGCGAGCAGGGCTTGCGTGGTGCGATCGAAAGCTACTCAGGCGAGAAGCATTTGCTGGAACTTGCTGACCCCGGGCTTTATCTGGATGTAGATAAAGCGGAGGATTTTCGTGCATTTTGCCGCTATGCGCAGCAGGTCGTGCTGCAGATTCCGGTCAGCTGCCAAACCGAGATACAGCTTGGCCGTGGCAAACCATTCTTCACGAGCATGGTGGCAGAGCTGCTGCGGCAGACAGATGCCAAGCATTCATTGAGTACCGCCTGCGCTGCATTGGGGATATCTTACAGCAAGGGATGGAAATCGATTCGTATTGCTGAAACGCAGCTTGGCTACAGTCTGTTAGTCAGCAGCCGCGGCGGCATGGGCGGCGGCCATTCTTCTTTGACGGATGAAGCGCATGAATTACTGCGCCGCTATGATGCACTGGCGGAGGAAATCGCTCGTTTCAGTACGGAGCGTTTTAATGCTTATTTTGGTTGAATTGCATAGTCTTTGCCAATAACAAGCGGGGCGCGCTTTTATGCGCGCCCCGCTTGTTGTTTAGAGAAAAAATTTACTTTTGCGGTGTGAATCTTTAGGAAAGCAGATCGTGCAGAGCAGGGAAGGGGCGCAGGCTGCGCTCGAGTATTCCCTGCATATAAGCAATCGAAATGCCGTAATTGGTCATCGGCACGCCTGCGGCTGCGGCCTGGCGCAGTCTGCGTTGCATCTCACGTTCATTGAGCATACAACCACCACAATGAATGATCAGCTTAAAATCTGAAAGATGGTCGGGAAATTCGCGGCCACTGCTGAAAACGAACTGCGGTTCGCAGCCAGCATGTTGACGCAACCAACGGGGCAACTTTTCCGTTCCGATATCCCCGCATTGCCGGTGATGGGTGCAGCCTTCTGAAATCAGCACTTTATCCCCTTGCCGTAGCTGATCGAGCGCTTTTGCGCCGCGTACCAGACCAGCCAGATCACCCTTGTAGCGCGCAAAAAGGATGGAAAACGAGGTGAGCAGGACCTCATCCGGGACAATACCGCTAACCTGGCGAAAAGCCTGACTGTCGGTGATTACCAACTTTACTTGTCCATGCAGACATTCCAGCGTCTTGGCCAGTTCGCTGTCGCGAACGACGGTCGTGATCGCACCTGCTTCCAGCAGGTCGCGAATCGTCTGCTGTTGCGGTAAAATCAGACGTCCTTTTGGTGCGGCAGCATCGATTGGCACAACCAGCACAACAAGGTCGAGTGGCGAAACAAGATCGGCAACCAGCCGCTTATCGCTGACTTCCCCACTTGCCAGCTGAGCAATGCGTTCCTTTAACGCGGGAATATTTTGTCCGTTTTCCGCGCTGACCGCAATCTCATTTTCGCCCAGACTGGTCATGGGTGCAAGATCTGCTTTGTTATAGACGGTCAGCCAAGGCAACCCGCGGCTACGGATATCATCGAGCAAAGCCTCGTCTTCCGCACTTTTGCCGATGGCCGCATCGATGACAAGTATGGCAAGATCGGTTTTCTGCAGAATTTGCCGTGCTTTGGCCACACGCGCCATGCCTAATTCCCCTTCATCATCAAGCCCGGGCGTGTCGACCAGCATGACTGGGCCGGCAGGCAGCAATTCCATCGCTTTGTAGACTGGATCGGTTGTCGTGCCTTTGACCGGTGAGACGATGGACAGCGATTGTCCTGCGATGGCATTGATTAGGCTAGATTTGCCGGCGTTTCGTTTGCCAAAAAAGGCGATATGCACGCGTTCTCCGCTCGGCGTTTCGTTCAGCGACATAGCTGCTCTCCTTTACGTTTTTGAAGGCGCGATCCAAAATCAGAAGCGGAAATCGCGCATACCATGCTCGAGATCGGTCAGATAGCGTAATGCAGTTTCCCGCACCTTGGGGTTAGGAATCTGCGCTGCTTCCTGCAGAATCAACGCTTCACCTTTGGCACGGGTATCCGGCGAGGCATAGTCTTCCAGATATTCCTTCAGGGTCATCAGGGCGTTTGGCTGGCAGCAGTTAACGATCTGCCCGGATTTCAGCAGGGACATAAAGCGATCACCGGTACGCCCTTCCCGGTAGCAGGCGGTGCAGAAACTTGGGATATAGCCCAGCGTGAGCAGCCAATTCACAACCTGATCTAGGGTGCGGCGGTCGCTGATATCAAACTGTGCAGAATTCTCTTCTTCTGGTTCTTCTTCTGCATAGCCGCCGACGCTGGTGCGGGAGCCACCACTGATCTGAGAAATACCCAGTTCAAGCACGCGCTTACGCACTGCGACGGATTCGCGGGTGGAGATGATCATGCCGGTATAGGGCACTGCGATGCGAATGACAGCAACCAGTTTGGCAAAGATGTCATCGCTGATGCTGTTGGAAAAATCGTTCGTATCAATATCATCTGCCGGGCAGATGCGTGGCACGCTGATCGTATGCGGACCCACGCCATGTACGGCTTCCAAGTGTTCGGCATGCATCAGCAGGCCGACGAAATCATAGCGGTAGAGGTTGAGACCGAACAGTACACCCAGACCGACATCATCAATGCCGCCTTCCATCGCGCGATCCATTGCTTCAGTGTGGTAGGCATAGTTGCTTTTCGGGCCAGTGGGGTGCAGTTCCTGATAGGTCTTTTTATGATACGTCTCCTGGAAAAGGATATAGGTGCCGATGCCCGCCTCTTTCAGCTTACGGTAATTCTCTACCGTTGTGGCGGCAATATTGACGTTAACGCGGCGGATAGCGCCGTTTTTATGCTTGATGCTGTAGATTGTTCGGATGCTTTCCAATACATATTCAATCGGGCAGTTACGCGGATCCTCGCCGGTCTCCAGAGCCAGGCGCTTATGCCCCATATCCTGCAAGGCGGTCACTTCTCGAATAATATCTTCCTGGGACAATTTTTTGCGGTTGATGTGTTTATTTTTGGCATGGTAAGGACAATAGGTGCAGCCATTGATACAATAATTGGAAAGATAGAGCGGTGCAAACATGACGATGCGCTTGCCATAAAATTTCAGCTTGATCTCTTTAGCCAGTTTATACATCCGCTCATTCAGATCTTCCAGCTCGCAGTCGAGCAGGACAACCGCCTCACGATGCGAGAGTCCTTTATGCTCCGCTGCTTTCTCCAGCAGACTTTCGATCAAAGCGCGGTCATTCTTATGCGCTTCCGCATAAGCCAAGGATTCCAGAATTTCCGCATCATCAATAAATTCTTCCGCGATCATGGATTTTGCATTATACATATTTTTTCCTTTCTCGGCAGGTAGCCGCTTCATGATAATTCTATCAGGATTATTTATCCGGGCTGTCACCCCGGTCAGTCACGATTTGATAGCCGATCTTCTGCATTTGCTGTTTCAGCTCACGTAGACCTTCTGCAGCTTCAGCACCACTAGTTAGCTTGTTATCGTAGATGGCATATTTTTGCCGCACCTCTGGTGGAGAGAGGTTGGGCATGATCACGTTTGCGCCAGCCAGTATGCCCTGCGCACGACCATCGGCAACAGCGCTTCCCAGCGCAGTTGTCGCTGGCAGGAGCACTTTGGGCAGCAATAGGCGGATCACTGCCAGTAAAAATAGCGTAAGATGTACAGACCCTGGCGGTTGATCAGCAAACGGCGTATTCGATGCCGGTAAAAACGGGCCAATGCCGACCATATGTGGCCGAAATCTGGCGAGGAAAAGCAGGTCTTCCGCCAATGTTTGCTTGCTTTGGCCTGGAGAGCCAACCATGAAGCCGGCTCCGGTTTGGAAGCCGATCTCGCGCAAGTCGTACAGGCAACGCATTCGGTTGGCAAGGGTCAACGACGGCGGATGCAGCAGTCTGTAGTGTTGGCTATCTGCTGTTTCATGCCGTAAAAGATAGCGGTCTGCGCCTGCCTGATAAAGACGCTGATAGCTTTCGCGGCTTCGTTCTCCCAACGACAGGGTGACCGCGCAGCTGGGCCAGCTTTGCTTGATCGCGGAGATAATGCGGCAGATGCGCGTATCATCAAACCAGGCATCTTCGCCACCCTGTAGGACAAACGTACGAAAGCCAAGCTGATAGCCTTCTTCACAACAGGCGAGGATCTGTTCCTCGCTCAAGCGGTAGCGGCAAGCCTGCGGATTGCTGCGGCGTAGACCGCAATAAAAGCAATCGTTCCGGCAATAGCTGGAAATTTCGATCAGACCGCGAATATAGATGCGATTGCCAAAAATTTGTCGTGCAGTATCTGCGGCGCGTGCCAAAATGGCAGTATAGGCTTCCGCATCCTGAGCCCAGTCGAGAAGCGCAACGAATTCAGCGGCATCCAGACCGTGCCGCTCCAGTTTATTTATTAATTCGCGCCAATCGGGGATCATCTGTATCGCAGGCTCCTTTGTATTCAGGATTCGACTTTATTATAGCAGCTTAGAAAATAAAAATGCGTTGCATTCGCAACGCAAAAAAGAAAAATATTGAGAAAAATTCTTGTTAATCGTGCCAATGATGCGCATTTAAAATTTCAAAGCGGTTATGTCTAAAACGCAACAGGCCTTCGGCCTGCATATGAGAAAGCTCGCGTGAAAGCGCGCTTCGATCTGTACCGAGATAATCGGCCATTGCACTACGATCAAAAGGGATAGCAAAAGAATCGTCATCATAGCGTTTGATCAGCAGAGAAAAAAAGGTGACCAGCTTGCTGCGCAGCGTACGTTTCGAGAGGATTTGAATGCGGTCATTCATTTCCAGCGTGCGATTGGCCAGCATGGCGATAAAGCGCTGTAGAAATATGGCATCTTCGTGATTCGGTTGCTGCAGGCCGCTGGTGGCAAGCCAAAGAATATGACAATCGCTGCCCGCCACGATGTTGATCGGGCTTTCCTGTGTTTGCAAATAACAATGTGATTCTCCAAATGTTCCTCCGGGCGATACATTTGCCATGATGATGCGGTTGCCGTTGAGATCATCCATTGATACCTGAACTGTACCGCGAAGAACAAGGCCAAAGCGGTTAACTCGTTCTCCCAGCCGTAGCAGGTAATCTCCTTTTTTGTAGAGCGCTTCTTCCGCATGGAAGAACGCGAATGCGTGCTCCAGCTCCGAATGACTCAATCCCTGAAAAAGTATGCTTTTGCCGAGCACGATCGAATCGTATGGCATAGTCGCCGATATCCCTCTTTTCATTATTAAACTATATTTAATGGCATACAGCGATCGATAGTATTATCATTATTATATTATAGCAGCTGAAGATATGATCAGCAATCTTTTCGTGACGCTTGAGCTGCTTAGCGGCAGTTGTGATGTTTGCCATGGGGTAGGAAAAACGGGGCCAAAATTTGGCCCCGTTTACTAAGAAAGATTGCAATAGATTAATATTGCACATTCATCATGCTCATTGCAGGATAGACTATGCCTTCCTTCATGACGAAAGCGCAATCGCGCAGCGCATCCGGGTCTTTAAGCAGATCGCGTCCCCAGCCGGAGATATCCGCATACTTGCCGGGTTCAATCGTACCGGTGAACTTATCTACTTCGCAGATCTCCGCATTGTTCTTGGTCGCAGCCTGCAGGGCGCGGAAAGGATCTGCACCGCTGCGCAGCCAGGCATTGTACTCCCAGCCGCTTTCATAGTTGTTGTGTACGGTGACAAAATCCGTACCATAACCAAGCTTGATCTTGCTATTAAGGATAATTTCACGGCCTTTACGAAGGCGTTCCTGATAGAAATGCAGCTTGCGGTTGAATTCCGGCGTCTTTTTTGCCATGCTTTCTTCATCGCCCTCAATCGCGTCCTGATAGGGGCAGAAGGTAGGCACAAGATAGGTACCGGTTTCCTCGAACATGCGCGCAGTCTCTTCATCCATCATGGATCCATGTTCCATGCCGGCGATGCCAAAGCCAATCAGCTTCTGCATCAGACGCGGGCCATAAACATGCGCCGTCACAGACAGCTTCAGCTCGCGCGCAGTATCGATTACTGCTTTCAATTCTTCGTCATTCATTTGAATGTCATCCGGATCATCGTTTGGTGTGGCAAAACCACCGGTTGCCATGATCTTGATGAAGTCCGCACCTAATTTTTTCTCACGGCGTACGGCAGCTACAAAGAAATCCGGACCGTTTCCTGTACCAGAGTAGATGTTTTCCAAAAAGTCGCAGACAATCGGGTTGTTACGCACAACCTGCGTCATGTCGCCATGGCTGCCGGAGCTTCCCAGCAGATGCGGAGCAACGACCAAACGCGCGCCAGGCAGATGGCCTTCATTGATAGCGCGTTTGACATCCAGCTCATAGGATTCACGGAACCAACCGATAGAACGAATGGTGGTGAATCCGCCATAGAGCGCCAATTCGGCCGTATGATAGGTGGCTAGCGCACGATAGCCGTCAGAATTATAGATCGTATCGCGATAGACATCCTTCCAATTAAAATACTGCGGGTGCACATGCGCATCGATCAGGCCGGGCGTTACCGTCAAATGTGAAAGATCGATAATCTCTGTGTTTTCCGGACAGGCAAGGTTATGCCCGACTTCTTTAATGTAACGCCCTTCGATCAGAATCTCCATATTTTCCTGCAAAGCTTGTTTGCAACCGTCATATAACTTGCCACAAACGATTTTGGTAAAAGCCATGTAGTTCCCTCCAAGTACATTTATGATTTATCTCAAGCTTGAGCTGCCTGTTTGGGCTGCGTGAGCAGAGATACCACGACGATGACGATTGCGGAGACCGGCAGAGCAATGATGACGGTCTGGATACCAAACGGCATACCTAACGCCTCCCAAACAATGGTAAGCGCCGTACCGATCAGCATGGATGCGATACCTCCAGCCTTGGTCACTTTTGGCCAGACCAGCGCACAGAAGACGGCAGGCGTGATGCCGGCGCCATAGATGGTGTAGGACCAGTACTGTACTGCAAGTACGCTTGGGAAGAATTGCAGAATGACGTAAGCGAGCACGCCAGCGATCAGAATGAAAAGCCGAGTCGTCCGCATCTCTTGCTTCGGCGTGGCGTTGGGGTTGATTTTCGTCTTATAGATATCGATCGTGAAGTTGGAAGCACCGGAGAGCAGGTAGGAGTCGCCGGTGGTGACGGTGAAGGCAGAAGCGGCGGCAAGTACGATACCGCCCCAGATCAACGGCATCAGGGTGGCGGTGGAGATCAGCGCCTGACCAGCCTGGATATTGGCGCCGAAATAGAGACGGCCAATGAAGGCAAAGGTAGCCACGACCGGCATGATGATGATGCAGGCGACGAGGCAACCGAAAAGGCCGGTGCGCGCGGTCTTCAGATCCTTAGCGGCCACAATGCGCTGGAAGTGATTCTGGTCGCCAATGGTGAGGAAGAAGAGGGGCAGATAGCCACCCAGCCAGCCGAACAGGGTCTGCCCGCCGGAGAAGGTGAGCAGGTTGGGGTCGGTAGCCTGCGCCGTGCTGACGATCCAGTCTACGCCACCTACGGTTTTCAGCAAAATGGGTAAAGAAACGGCAAGGCCGAGCACCATCAGAAAAGCGCTCATCGCATCCGTGGTCGCGACGGTTTTCAGGCCGCCGGAAAATGCGAGCAGCACCACGACTGCACAGCAGATGATGGTGGAAGCATCGACAGTAAGTCCGGTGGTCGCATTGAGGATAAAGCCGAGGCCACGGTATTGGTAGGAGACGATAGAAATCATCGAAAGCGCAATGATGAC
>CALXRV010000010.1 GCA_944390945.1 uncultured Clostridia bacterium | reverse complement strand
ATCAGATATGACAAAGGCTAAGTCCAAAGATGGATTATATTTACCTGTTTCTATCGAGCTGACTGTCTGCCTTGAAACTCTGATTGCTTTTGCGAAATCTTCTTGATTCAATCCTAATTTCTTTCTCTATTCTTCAACCCGATTTTTGAAATAATGCGCCTCCTTTTCTGACAAGGTTCCTTTACACTTTCATTATAGTCTATTATCATGCGCTTGTCAATGTTCCTTTACAAAATATCTGTCCGACAAGTTTGGAATAGTGGGTTACTGTCTATCAAATTTTTGTGTGTTACCTTATGGCACATGAGCATTTTCGCCCGGCAGCATTTTGCCCACTGGCATTGCGCCCAGCCGCATAAAAAAGGATCCCTGCAGGGATCCTTTTTTTGCAGCTTTGGGGTCTTTTGCGCTTGCCCGCGGCGTTTCCTTGCCGTTTTATGCTGTTTTTTGCCATGCTCGCGCCGCTTAGCGTATTGCTTTCAGCGCAGAAAACCCTGTGTCTTATCCTTGAGCAGTACATCGTGTGCGCCGCCTTCGACGATGCTCACCGAGCTGACCAGGGTCAGTTTTGCTTTTTCGCGCAGCTCGGCGATATCAAGCGCACCGCAGTTGCACATGGTGGAGCGGATTTTGGCCAGCGTGATCTCGAGATTATGGTGCAGGCTGCCGGCATAGGGGACATAGGAGTCCACGCCTTCTTCAAAACTGAGCTTGGCCGCGCCACCCAGATCATAGCGTTGCCAGTTACGCGCGCGTGCCGAGCCTTCGCCCCAATATTCTTTCATATAGCTGCCGTTGATCATCACTTTGGCGGTGGGGCTTTCATCAAAGCGGGAAAAATAGCGGCCGAGCATGCAGAAATCCGCGCCCATCGCCAAGGCCAATGTGAGATGATAATCATGGACGATGCCGCCGTCTGCGCAGATTGGTACATAAATGCCGGTTTCGGCAAAGTACTCGTCCCGTGCCTGCGCTACTTCGATCACTGCGGTAGCCTGGCCGCGTCCGATGCCTTTTGTCTCGCGCGTGATGCAGATCGAACCGCCACCGATGCCGACTTTGACAAAATCCGCACCGGCTTCAGCCAGGAAACGGAAGCCCTCTGCATCCACGACATTGCCGGCGCCGATCCGCACGCTGTCGCCGTAATTTTCACGCACAAAGCGCAATGTGCGCTGCTGCCATTCGCTGAAGCCTTCCGAGGAATCGATACAGAGCACATCTGCGCCAGCTGCGACCAGCGCGGGGATGCGCTCGGTATAATCGCGCGTATTGACGCCGGCGCCGACCACATAGCGTTTATGGCTGTCCAGCAGCTCGAGCGGTTGATCTTTATGTGCGTCGTAGTCTTTGCGGAAGACGAAGGAATCCAGCCGGCCCGCTTCGTCCACGATCGGCAGCGCATTCAGTTTATGATCCCAGAGGATATCGTTTGCTTCGGAAAGCGTAATGCCGGCTTTGCCGGTAATCAGGCGCGCGGCAGGAGTCATGAATTCCCGTACCTGCTGTTCCGGCTGCATGCGGCTGACGCGGTAATCGCGACTGGTGACCAGTCCAACCAGCCGGCCTTCCGGCGTGCCGTCTTCCGTGACGGCCATGGTGGAAAATCCGAGCCGCGCTTTCAGTTCCAGTACATCCGCCAGCGTTTGATCCGGCCGCAGGTTGGCGGCGCTTTTGACAAAACCGGCTTTGTAGTGTTTCACGCGGCGTACCATTTCCGCCTGCGCCTCGATCGGTTGAGAAACATAAATGAAGGAGATGCCGCCCTCTTTTGCCAGGGCGATCGCCATTTTGTCATCAGAGACAGCCTGCATGATGGCGGAAACAAGCGGAATGTTCATCGTCAGCGCCGGCGTTTCGCCGCGGTGAAAACGGGTGACCGGCGTTTGCAGCGAAACATTCGTCGGGATGCAATCGGCAGAGGAATATCCCGGCACCAGCAGGTATTCGCTGAACGTATGCGAGGGCTCGGTATAATAGTAGGCCATGCGGAACCATCCTTTCCTCAGGTGAAATAGCGGACTTTTCGCATATAATTTCTGCCTGATATAATTTCTGCCTGATCCGGCAAAATCCTGCACGTCCGGTGCGAGCTGCCTGTAACGGCAAGATTTTGCGCTTGCGGCAGGGCTATTTTCCGACAGCAGGCTTGATTGTAAATCTGCGCCAAAAGTTGTATAATAAAGCATCAGAGGCTGTCGGAGGACAGCCGCATCAAGCAGCAGCGCCCGCCGGCCTCTGCCGCGCAGCGGTGAACCGGCAGACGCGGGAAAGGATAAGCTATGCAAAGATTTCGCTTTTACTGTGCACTTTATCTGGGCAAGCTGGCTTCTTTTGCCTGCCGCCTGGTCAGCCGTAGCCGCGGCACAAATCTGCCGGGCGCGATTGCACTGAAAATAGATCCGCAACTGTTGCGCCATTTCGGCGAGCTGGACCCGGATAAGGTGGTTTTTATCACCGGCACCAATGGCAAAAGCACCACGACCAATCTGCTGGCGCATATCTTTCGTACAGCAGGCTTGAATACGGTGGCCAATCTGGAAGGTGCGAATCTGCTGGCTGGCGTGGCTGTCACGCTGCTGCGCAATGCAGACCTGGCCGGCAATCTGCGCGCGGATTATGTGCTGTTGGAAACGGATGAGCGCTTTTTGCCGCTGATCCATGCGCAGCTGCCGGCGCGCCATCTCTGTGTGACCAATATCCAGAAAGACCAGGTGCAGCGCAACGGCGAACCGGATATCATCTATCGCAAAATTCGCGAAGCCATCGACCGCGACACGACGCTTTATCTCAACAATGACGAACCGAATGCGAAAAGTCTGGCCCGCTTCGTCGATCATGCGGTATTCTATGGCGTGGCGCCGCATGAAAAATCTTTCCACAAAGATGACGATCCTTATGCGGTGACCATGCCTTGCCCGATCTGCTCTGCACCGCTGCGTTTTTCTGCTTATAATATCGATAATATCGGCCCCTTTTCCTGCCCTGGTTGTGGGTTTTCTTCTGCCAGCGCGGCGGATGGGAAGGGGAAGGAAAAGGATGGCTGCGTTCCCGATTATCTGGCGGAGGCGGTAGATTTTGCCAAAAACAGCTTTCGCGTCAGCGGGGTCGGTTATTCTTTCCGCTATGCGACGCCGTATTTTCTTTATTGCTATATTGCGGCGCTGGCGGTGGCGCGGGAATTCGGCGTTGACGGCGCGACGGTAGAACGCGCTTTTCAGAGCTTTGTCAATGTCGGCGGTCGGATGGAAGATATCCAGGTGGGCGGCAAGACCATCCATTATCTGCGCATGAAGCAGGAAAATCCGGAAACCGTACAGAGCGCGCTCAATGTGATCGCCGCGGACCCACGGCAGAAGATATTCCTGCTGGGCCTGGATGAACTGGTTGATTTTCATCCGCATTATACGAATACGTTTTATGCCTATGATTGCGATTTCCGTGGGCTGATCGCCTCCGGCGTCAGCCGCTACATCTGCTTTTCCGGTACGGTGGCTTATGATGCTGCGCTGCGCCTGCGCTATGATGGCGCGCCGGCAGAGCAGATCAGCGTATTGCCGACGAACGATAATGCGGCCATCCTGGCCGAGTTGGCGCATTATGCGGGTGAAGAGGTGTATCTGATCACCTGGCTAAAAAAATATGAGAGTCTGGCCGCCTATGTTAAAAAGCATGCGGCGATGACTGCGGTGGCGAAGGGAGGCGCAACACAATGAACAGGCCGTCGCTGCATGTATTATGGATGTACCCCGATGTGTTGCATCTGCATGGCGACCGTGGCAATGTGATGGCGTTGCGGCATGTCGCCGGCCTGATGGGGATCGATGCGGAGATCCGCCGCGTGGACAGTCTGCAGGAAGCGCCTGATTTTGCCTGGGCGGACTTGCTTTATTTCGGCAGCGGTGAACTGAAGCGGATGCCGGTGGTGGTTTCCGCGCTGATCGCGCAGAAGGAGGCGCTGGATCGTTATGTTGCCGGGAATGGGATGATCGTTGCCAGCGGCAGCAGCGCGGCCATCCTGGCGCAATGGACCAAAAAGACGGACAATGCGAAATTCAGCGGGCTGAAGCTGCTCGATATCACCTGCAAGCAATGCGAGAACGTTTATGGCGACGATCTTTGGTTTGAATTGCCGGATGGCGGACAGGCGATCGGCTGTCAGATCCGCGTGATCGATATCCGCCTGGGCCGTGAACAGGCGCCGTTGGGTCGGGTGCTCTATGGCTATGGCAATAACGGACAGGATGGCAGCGAAGGCGCGCGCAGCGGTAATCTCATTGCCTGCAATGCGCAGGGGCCGCTGTTGGTGAAAAATCCGCGTCTGGCGGCGGCCTGGATTCGCGATGCGCTCGCCGCGCATGGCGTGACGGATGTGGCTGCGCCGGATGAGGCAGATTTCGTTTGGGAAGATGCTTCTTTTGCCTTGATCCGTAAGTTTATCGAAGACAAGATGGCGGCAGCCGGGGCGCATTAGCTTGCCCGGGCTGCAATTCCTTTGCTTGGGCGCGCATGTCCTTATCGGCGGGCTTCTTTGTTGACAGGCCTGCTTTGTTGCCCGGCGAATTTTGTTGGCAGGCCGGCTTTTTGGCGATTCCTGCCGGCGGTCGTGCGGCAGGATCTGCATGGAGAGGAGAAGTTATGCAGCAGGATACGATCGTGGCCATTGCCACACCGTTTGGCAAAAGCGGCGTCGGCGTATTGCGTATCAGCGGGCCGCAGGCTGCGGAGCTGCTTGGCCGCCTGTTTCAAAGCAAGCGGGGGCTGGCGGTGGCAGAATGGCAGAGCCATCATCTTTACCTGGGAAAGCTGTATGACGAAGCCGGTTGCCTGTTGGATACGGCGCTGGCCGTCTTGATGCGCGCGCCGCATTCCTATACGGGTGAAGATGTGGCGGAATTCCAGACGCATGGCGGCATGCGGCTGCTGCAGCATGCGCTTGACGCCACGTTGGCTTGTGGCGCGCGATTGGCTACGCCGGGAGAATTCACGCTGCGCGCTTTTCTCAATGGGAAGCTCGACCTGTCGCAGGCGGAAGCTGTGCTGGATATTATCGAGGCCAAGACGCCTTCCGCAGCGCAGTTGGCTGCGGCGCAGCTGGAAGGAAAGCTGTCGCGCCGCGTAGCGGAGATCGAGGCGCAGGTGCGCGGGATTCTGGCCCGCATTACGGTGGCGGTTGATTTTCCTGATGATGCAGATGCGCCGCTGCCTGAGGAATTGCAGGCTTTGCTGGCCGCTGCAGAGCAGGCGATAGCGGAGCTGCTCGCCACAGCGGGGACTGGCCGCGTTCTGCGCGAAGGATTGCGCACCGCGCTGGTCGGCGCGGTGAACGTAGGAAAATCCAGCCTGCTTAATCAGCTGCTGGGAACGGAGCGGGCCATTGTTGCCGGCCAGCCGGGTACGACGCGTGACGTGATCGAGGAAACGTTGGATCTGGGTGGGCTACCGCTGCTGCTGATCGATACCGCCGGCTTTCGCGCGCCAGATCTGGCGGATGAGGTGGAGCGCATCGGCATGGCACGCAGCCGCCAGGCATTGGATATGGCGCAGCTTGTCCTGCTCGTCATCGATGCACAACGCGGTCTGGATGCAGAGGCAACCCGGCTGTTGGCGGAAACGCAGGGCAGGCCACGATTGCTGATCCTCAATAAATGCGATGTCGCGGACGAGGCGATGCTGGCATCGCTTGAAGATGCGCTGCGCAGCGCGGCGCCGGGGGAAGAGCCGCTGCGGCTTTCGGCGCTGACCGGCGATGGGGTGGCGGCTCTGTCCCAGGCGGTGCGCCGCTGCCTTGCGCTCGGCGCAGAGCAGGATGCTTCCGCCGCCATGCTCAGCAATGCCCGTCAGCAGCAGGCGGTGCTGCGCGCCCAGCAGGCGCTGGCTGAGGCATCGGCGGCACTGGCAGCCGGCCAAGAGCCGGACCTGGTGGCGATCGATGTGGAAAACGCGCTGTCCGCATTGGGCGAGATCAGCGGAAGAAGCGCTTCTGAGCAGGTGCTGGAAGAGATCTTCAGCCGGTTTTGCCTGGGTAAATGATGATTGCCGGCCCTTTGCCCCGGCCTGGCTTCATACAGCCTGTGCCGGCGGATTGGGAGAGGGAGGAAAACCATGTTCAAGGCCGTACGTTTGACGGATGATGACCGTCTGTTGATCCTGGATCAGACTTTATTGCCGCAGACCGTGGCGGAACGCGAGCTGACGGATTGCCAATCGCTGATCGAGGCCATCCGCAGCCTGCGTGTGCGCGGTGCGCCGGCGATCGGTATCGCCGCGGCTTATGGTACATATATTTTGGCCAAAACAGATGCAGACCCTGCACGGCTGCTGGCGCAGATCGAGCAGATCGAGCAGGCGCGTCCGACTGCGGTCAACCTTAGCTGGGCGCTGCGCCGTATGCGACAGGTGATCGAAAGCACGGATGCGACGGCGCTGCTGCCTGCGCTGCGCGCTGAAGCGGTGGCGATCGACCGCGAGGATGCCGCCATCTCGCAGGCGATTGCAGAAAGCGGTTTTTCCCTGCTGCGGGACGGTATGGGTGTGCTGACGCATTGTAACGCCGGTGCACTGGCCACTTCTGAGCTGGGTACGGCGCTGGCGCCGCTTTATCTGGCACTGCAGCGTGGCCTGCGCTTTACCGTGTATTGTGACGAGACCCGTCCGCTGCTGCAGGGCGCGCGGCTGACCGCCTGGGAGATGCAACAGGCAGGGGCGGATACCGTTCTGCTCTGCGATAATATGGCCGCTTCACTGATGGCTGCCGGCCGTATCGACTGCATTTTTGTTGGTGCGGACCGCATCGCAGCGAACGGCGACACGGCGAATAAAATCGGTACGCTGGGCCTGGCTGTGCTGGCGCAGCATTTCCGCATCCCGTTCTATGTCTGCGCGCCCAGTTCTACGCTGGATCCGCAGACGGCGGATGGCAGCGGCATTGTGATCGAGCAGCGCGCGCCGGAGGAGGTTTGCGAGCTCTGGTATCGCCAGCGGATGGCGCCGCAGCAGATCGCTGTTTATAATCCGGCATTTGATGTCACGCCGGCTGATCTGATCAGCGCGATCATCACCGAACAGGGCATCCTGCGCCCGCCTTTCCGCTTTGCTGCAGTGCGGTAGGACGGCGCTTGCATATCGTTTCCAGGATGTGCTAGCAAGCAAAAAAATAAAGGAACAGCGAGGGATGAACATGATGGAGCAGACTGTGAACCACGATGAAAGAAAACGCCTGGCAGAGCTGCATTTGGCAGTGCAGCGGCTGATCGAGGCGGGGCGGCGCCTTTACCAGGCCGGCCTGGTGGCGGCCAGCGATGGCAATCTCAGTTGCCGGCTGAGCGATGGCAGCTTCCTGATCACGGCCAGCGGCAGAGCCAAGGGATTTCTGACAGAAGCGGATATCCTGCATCTATCCGCAGAGGGCGAAGCGCTGAGCCATGTAGAGAGCGCATTGCCTTCGCGTCCATCGACCGAGATCGCTATGCATCGCGCGATCTACGATGTCCGGCCGGATATTACATCGATCATCCATGCGCATCCGCCGTTTGCCACAGCGTTTGCGCTTGTCGGTGCTGATCTGAACGAAAACGCGCCGGATGAGGTGCAGCTGCAGTTGGGTAAAGTGTTGACCGCGCCTTATGCGCCCGCGGGCTCGACGCAGCTGGCTGCCGGTGCGGCGGCAGAGCTGACCGATGGCGGTTATGTGCTGTTGCTGGCGCGGCATGGTGCGGTATGCCTGGGCGGTACGATCGAACAGGCGCTGTTCCGCATGGAGGCGCTGGAGCATGCGGCAAAGATCAGCGCATTTAGCCGCATGCTGCGCCGCTGACCGTTGCGGCATGGCATCAGCCGGCGGACGGTTGACGGACTGGTGCAAAACAGGGGGTTGGCAGCAGGGTAGCAGTTTATGCTGGCAAAAATGCCGGCTGGCTGCAGCAGGGCAGCGTGGAGGGTGGTGAGCTGAATGCGGGAAAAAAGAAGCGGCGCTGCCGCAGGGCGGCTGCGGCGCAGCAGGTCTTTCCTGTTGTTGGCCGCTTTTTCCCTCTGCCTGCTTTGCCTGCTGCTGGCCGGCGTAGTCATCTGGGCGCGCCATCTGCCGGTTTTCCCCGCTCGTGCCGGCTGCGTGGCGGCAGATCTGCCGCCAGCAGATGCCTCGCCAGCGGTAACGGCTGCTGGTTTGCAGAAACCGCCCTATCCTGCCAGCCATATCTATCAGCCGGTCTATGATCCAGCGAGCGGCGAGCGGCTGCCGGTGTTGGCGCTCACCTTTGACGACGGGCCGAACAGCACGATTACGCCGCGGCTGATCGACGCATTGAATGAACGCGGCATCCATGCCACCTTTTTTATGCTCGGCCGCCTGGCGGAGCGTAATCCGGAGGTCGTCGCCTATGCCTATGCTTCCGGCCATCAGATCTGTTCGCATGGCTGGGCGCATGAATACCGGTTGACCACGCTGGACGATGCAGGGCTGGCTGTTGAGGTGGAGGATACTGCGCGCGTCATCCGCAATATTACAGGGGAGGACCCCAGCTATCTGCGGCCGCCTTATGGCGCGATCGATAAAAAGACCGCGTCGCGCATCCGTTTTCCGCTTATGCTGTGGAATATCGATCCGCGCGACTGGGATTCGCGCGATGCGGAAAAGGTGAAACAGCATATCCTGGATTATGCTTTTGACGGCGGCGTGGTCCTGCTGCATGATTGTTATGAGAGCACGCTGAGTGGCGCGATGGCTGCTGTCGACGAGCTGCAGGCAGCGGGTTGGCAGTTCGTCACGCTGGCGGAATACTATGATCTGTTCGATATTGCGCTGCAGCCGGGCGTGGTGTACCGCGGTGCGGGGCTGGCAGATATTGATTGACGCTGCCTGTGCGGCAGCGGGAAAAGGGGGAGCTGGCTTGCAGGTATATCAGGCTTTGGCGCTGGCCAGGGAACGCCTGGCAGCCGCCGGCATTGAAGAGGGCGAAGCGCAGATGATGGCGCGGCTGTTGCTGGCCGCGCATTGCGGCGTCGCGCTGCGCGATCTGCCATTGCAGTTGCGGCAAGAGACCGATCCAGCGCCGCTGCTGCCGCAGCTGGAACAGCTGGCGCAGGGGGAGCCGATCCAGTATCTGCTGGGCAGTACGGAATTTATGGGTCTGCCTTTTCTCTGCCGGCCGCAGGCGCTGATCCCGCGGCTGGACAGCGAAACGCTGGTAGAGCGCGCGATCACGCTGCTGGCTGACTTAGCTGCGCCGCGCATTGCGGATATCTGTACCGGCAGCGGCGCCTATGCATTGGCATTGGCATACCATTTGCCGGGCAGCCGGGTGGTGGCCTGCGATATCTCCGCTGCAGCATTGGCGCTGGCGGCGGAAAACCGGGAACGGCTGGGCTTGGCGGAGCGCGTCAGCCTGCGGCAGGGAGATCTGCTGGCGCCGCTGGCAGAAGATGGCGCGGTTTATGATCTGATCTGCGCAAATCCGCCCTACATTCCCAGTGCGGAGCTGGCTGCCTTGCCGCCGCAGGTGCGCCGCGAGCCGCGACTGGCTTTGGATGGCGGCCCGGACGGGCTTGCCATTTACCGCCGCCTGCTGCCGGCTGTCCCTGGTTTGCTGCGGCCGGGCGGATATCTTTTGCTGGAACATGGCGATGACCAGGCAGAGGCCCTGCGTGCGCTGCTTTTGCCGAGCGGCCTGCAACTGCGGGAAGAGCTGTACGATCTGGCTGGCCGGCCGCGCGGCCTTTTGGCGCAGCTGTCATAAGCAGCAGGCATGGCGGTTGGGCAAAATGCCGGCGTGCGGAAAATTTTATCGCTTTTCTTGACAAACGCCGCTTTGCCATGTATAATATTTTTTGCTGTGAAGTTTGCAGCAAAAACAGGCTGATATAGCTCAGTAGGTAGAGCGCATCCTTGGTAAGGATGAGGTCCCCAGTTCGAATCTGGGTATCAGCTCCAAAGGCCTGAGATCTGCGGATCTCAGGCTGTTTTCTTTTCCGCGTTTAGCGAAACGCAGGTCTTTGCAACCTATTCGGACACAGAAAGATGTGTGATAACTATCGCTGTGCACGATGAACGCGTTGATCTCGGGGTGGCAGGGTCGGAAAGCCAGGCATTAAGTCCGGCGGAAGCGTTTAGTGAAAGAATTGAACTTTACTGGTATATTGTCTGATCGCATACGGTTCAGCAGCTACAGCATGCTGCATATCACGCTGCATATTGTTCTCGGGCTGTTTGAAGATTTGGCATAAATTTTGATTATGTTGGATAACTGAGGATATGTTTGCAAAAT
The DNA here is from genome assembly GCA_944390945.1 of uncultured Clostridia bacterium. Lineage (GTDB taxonomy): Bacteria > Bacillota > Dehalobacteriia > UBA4068 > UBA4068 > CALXSV01. Next base: position 427 of record CALXRV010000010.1, on the reverse strand, counting down.
TGTTACAAAAGAGGTAAAATAGACATATATTTTATTTTCGTAGAATAATAACTGAGTGGTCAAGGAGGAGATCATGGAAGAGATCTATGCCAGCAGGTTGACAAAATTACATGCAGAGATGGCCCGTAAGGGCGTGGATGCGGTACTGATCTGCAATTCCCCGAACCTGTTTTACATGACCGGTTATGCGCCGAAAAAGTGTGAGCGTTTACAGATCGCCATTGTGCCGTATGACAGTGAACCGGTGATGATCGTCCCGGCGCTTTACCGTGCGCATGCCGAGCTGGACTGCGCATTTCGGGATCAGCGTTATTGGAACGATGGTGCGGACCTGGTCGCGTTTGTGCGCGATATCTTGACGGAAAAACATTTGTTGGGCAAGCGGATCGCGGTGGATGATACCTTTGAATTTTTCCAGCTGGAGATT
>CALXRV010000009.1 GCA_944390945.1 uncultured Clostridia bacterium | reverse complement strand
ATAATATTTTTCGAAAAGCTTCCTTATATAATTTATCATTATATCTATAAGATTCTTTTATGCTACACGCGGAAACAACTCTCACCCGATATTTGCCGGGGATTCCCAGAGAAGGGTATTTTGCCAGAAATCTTTGCGATATTCGCTTATTTATCTGTTGACGCTCATTTTATTTTCAGATTCCGTTCTTTCCTCGTTCATATTGTGTGCGTATATTGGAGACGATGCAAGGAAGTATTTAGTGCTATTGGACAACACGAGAAGATACGGAAAGGAGAATACACTTGCAATGAAGCAGAAAAAGATGTTTTTAATGATGGCAGTATTGCTGTTGGCGTTTATGTTCGCCGGTTGTGCTGGCGATACGGTGGAAGACGACACTGCGGATAATCCTGAGCAGGAAGCCTCTGTGGAAGAGCAGACGGAGCAGGCGGATGAGACAGAGCAGAGCGAAGAGGAAACAGCGGCTGATCCGGAAAGCGATGCGCAGGCAGAATCGACCGGAATTACGCTTGACGTCACACTGGTGGATGAAAGCGGTGCCGCGCTCAGTGGCTATCAGCTAAGCTTGTCGCAAAGCGGAGCGGTGTATCTGGAGGCGCAGTCGGACGAAAATGGTTTGCTAGCCTTGTCTGACCTGCCGCTTGGCAGCACGTTTGATTTAGCCCTGACGGATGCAGAGGGAAATGAGGTTGCGCAGGCGGTGGTCAGCCTGCTGCCAGGTGATGCTGTTGCCGCCGCGGTTAGTAGCGACGGTACGATTGAGCTGACCGCGCCGGATGACTTGGCAGAAGGTGCATTCACCGCGACGCTGCAGATCACTGCGGATGGCGTCATTAGCTGCACAGATTTTAACCAGGCGGTGGATGATACAGCTAGCGGATCCGACGCAGCTGAAGAGACTGCCTCTGTTTAATATTAGATTTCAATATCCTCCTCTTGTCATATGATACACAGCAAGGCCGCTTGCCGGAGTTCCGGCAGGCGGCCTTGCTGCAATGTAGGGCTAGCTAACATTTTCCGGCCTGGTTTCCCGGGCTGGAAATCAGCCGGCGAATGTAGTATGATACGGATTGGCGGGGTGGAATGTGCGCCAAAGCGATATGGAAGAAGGAGTGTGTTTGTTGATGAAAAAACTGCTCAATGAATTGAAAGAGTTTATTTTCCGCGGTAATGTCATCGATATGGCTGTAGGTGTAATTATTGGGTCTGCCTTCAGTGCGATTATTAATTCCCTGGTTAATGATATCTTTATGCCATTGCTCTCCCTGCTGACCGGGAAAATCAATTTCAGTAGCATGTTTATTCCGTTGGATGGCAATGACTACGCGACATTGGACGCTGCCAAAAGCGTGGATGCAGCCACGCTTAATTATGGTGCTTTTATTACGGCAGTGATCAATTTCCTGCTGATCGCAGTTTGTATTTTCTTTTTTATTAAACTGGTCAGCCGGTTGACTTCTTCGTTGCTGCGGAAACAGGAAGCTGAGAAAAAACCACGTCTTTGCCCGTATTGCTTTGGCGAACTGAACGAAAAAGCTGTTCGCTGCCCGCATTGCACTTCTGATGTTTCTGCAACAGCCAATCAGGCCTGATTCTGGCGCAGGCATTGCCCGCTTTCCTTTAGAACTTTTCATCAGTTCGGGAATGTCGTCCCGCTGGTGAAAAATAGCAGATGATATAAAAAATTTTCGGTTAGGAAGGGGATTGCAGAAAAGGCTTGAAAGCTGTCGGGGTTTCGGTGTATCATGTATTGGACTAATATTATCGTGGAATGCGCGGTTGGCATGGATGCCAGCCGCTATCATTGCACACGAGGAAGGTGATCTTCTGTAACCGACAGCTGCGTATGAGGAGTGAAAGAAGACCAAAACATCAAAGGAAGTGCAGATATGACTTTGGAATTATCTTTCGTGAACTGGCTGCTGGCAATATTGCCTGTTATCGTACTGCTGTTTTGTTTGCTGGCATTGAAGTGGGAAGCTTCTTGTGCCGGTGCAGCCTCCTGGCTTAGTGCTATCCTGATTGCGATATTCCGTTTTGGTGCGGATGCGCAGCTGATCGCATTGGCCAACAGCAAAGGAATGAGCTTGTCCGTATATGTGTTGTTGATCATCTGGACTGCCATTTTTCTTTACAATGTGGCTGACTCTGCAAAGGCGATTAAAACGATCGGGGATAAGATTAGCGCGTTGACGGATAACCGTTCTTTGCTTGCTTTATTGTTGGCCTGGGGATTTACCTCGGTTCTGCAGGGTTTGGCCGGATTTGGCGTGCCGGTGGCTGTTGTTGCGCCGATCATGGTGGCGATGGGCTTTCCGCCGCTGGTTGCAGTTAGCGCCTGCCTGCTTGGCCATTCCTGGAGCATCAGTTTTGGCTCCATGGGTTCTTCTTATAACACGATTCAGCTGGTCACTTCGATTCCGGGTGAAGTGATTGCACCACAGATGGCGCTGTTGTTCGCTGTTGCGATTTTTGCTACCGGATTCGAGGTGCTGTACATTGAAGGTAAAGGGTCTGCGATTAAGCGCGGTGCTGTTCCTGTGCTTTGTGCAGCAGTGATCATGTCCTTCTTGCTTTGGTTGATGACTTATTTGAATATGTCGCAATTGGCAACTTTGATCGCCGCTGTCGGTGGTTGCGGCTTCCTTGCGCTTTGGGCAAGCAGGCACCGCAGTGAAAAGCAGAAATCGGCAGAAAAACCGCTGATGTCCTTTCATCTGGCAGCCGCACCGTATTATATGGTCATTGCCATTACGCTGATCGCACAGTTGCCGCCGATTAAAGCAGTGGTGGGCAGCTTGGGCTGGGGACTGGATTATCCCGCGGTTACAACAGCTTTTGGCTATACGGCAGAAGCAGTAGTGGAATATTCGAAAATCAAATTTTTCTCCCATCCTGCACCGATCCTGCTCTTTTCCGCATTGGTCGGAGGCGCGCTCTATATCCGTAAAGGAAAGACTGACATTGGCGTTTATCGGCGCGCGTTGAAGACAACGATCAAAAAATGCATTCCGACCAGCGTTGGCATCTCTACTATGGTCATGATGGCATTGATCATGGGGGATTCCGGCATGACGAATATGATCGCACAGGGAATCGCCAAGGTTTGTGGCAATTTCTATCCGTTGCTTTCTCCGTTTATCGGGGTTCTGGGCAGCTTTATCACGGGCAGCAATACGAATTCCAATATTATGTTCGGTTTGCTACAGTATCAGACCGGTCTGCTGATTGGCGTTTCCGGCGTATTGCTTGCCGCGGCGCAATCGGTCGGCGGTTCGCTGGGCGTCAGCATGGCGCCGTCTACGATTATGATGGGCGCAGCCAACGTGGGGCTGGACGGGCAAGAAACGACAATTATGCGCAAAACAATGAAGTTCTGCCTGCTCAATGCATTGCTTGTTGGTATTGTGGTTTTTATCGCAGCATAAGGAGGGTACGGAATGGCTAAAATGAGTGCCTGGAGCAAGAAAAACCGCATGAATCTGCTGAAGCTCGCATTTCTGCTGATTCTGGCTGGATTTATCTGCGCCTATATAGGTGGAACCGCAATGAGAACAGCTCTGATCAACCTTTCTTTCGTTCTGTTCGGTGGGTCCATGTTGGCTTTGCTGCCACTGTTGACGATTAAAAAATAAATTGCAGTCGTTTTCAGACAATAAAAGAACTCCTGGTTTAAGCCAGGAGTTCTTTTGCATTGAATATTTTTCGGGGATATGTAGCACTACAAGCAGATCAACTAGCAAAAGACCGCCAGCTCAACGGGAGCAGTAGGGAAGATCGGAAAACCAGGGGATAAAAAGCTGGGCAGTTGGGGAAAGTAGGCCATCTTTATGTACCAAACCGATTTCAAATTCCACGGGTTTTTCAAAATCCATTGCAATGAGGTCAGAGCGGCCCTGAAAGATGTTACTCGCCGTGTCTCCGACACAATATAGACCATAGCCAGCCGAAACCATATAGAGCAGGGTATGGTTGTCGTCAAAATAAAGCGGTTGGGGCATCTTCAACCCCTCGTGTTCAAAAGCAGCGCGTACCAGGCTTTCGGTGAAGGTTTCGACATGCATGTCGTTGGGACGGCAAAACAATAACTGTTCATTTAATAATTTGTCGACCGGTAGTTTGTCATATTTTGCCAAAGGGTTGCCGCTGGACACCAGCACCTTGATGGTTCCCGTAGTAAAGGAGAGGAATTCCATGCCTTCCGGTAGTCTGGTTGGGCGGATGCAAAAACCAAGCTCGATATCGCCGCGATCTACGGCAGCAATCACAGCGGGTGAGACCATATCGCGGATGCGAATCTTGACTTCAGGATAGGCGGTATGAAAATCGTCATAGAGCAGAGGATAGATACAGCAACAGGAAATACTGGGAACCGCGACTTCCAGCATGTTTTGGTAAAGCGTAAGATGACGAATGCTCTTTTCCAGGTTTTCGATTTCTGCCAGGATGTGCTCCGCACTCTGGCGGAAGATCTCACCAGCATCCGTAAGGAAAAACTCACGATACCTGCGGTCGTACAGTTCGACGCCAAGTTCGTTTTCGAGCCGCTTGATCGACATGGAAACCGCAGGTTGCGTAACGAACAGTTCCTGCGCAGCGCGGGAAATACTCATATTTCGGCAGGCTGCCAGGAAATACTCCATCTGCCTGAGTTCCATGATTTGTTCACCTCGGCGCAGAAAGTAAAATGAATAGTTTCAGCTGGGGAATGTTGTAAAAAGAGGATGTTTCTTCTTGAACAGGGTAGGATGAAATTGAATAACAATTTGCACTATAATATTATTTTACTGGTTTTTGGCTACTGCGTCAAGGTGAATCTGCAGGCTTTGCGCTGTATCAGCGCTGTAGATGCAAGATTGCTTCCAACACGCCACCGGCTATCGCACGCGCCTTATCTGAGACGGTAAAGCAGTATTCCGGGATGCCGCGCGGGTCAATATCACCGCTTTTCATTCCTGCCTGCACCGGTGTTCCGTCTGGTAGCAGACCACGGATTACCCCAGAGACATGCGCATATACCGGCGCTCCATCAACAGTGGCCACGATGTCACCCTTTTTCGCCATATCGCCAATCCGCATGACAGTATGAAAGATGCCCGCATATGGCGAGCGAAGCAGCCGTTCCCGCCCATAGCCGGCGATATCTCCGGGAACGCCTGTATCCGGATATGCCTTGCCCTGGTAAATCACGCGGCCTAAGTCATGGCCGCGCATCGTTTCAATGACAGCATGGCAATCCTCACCTGCGGTAAATCCTGGGCCCAGGGCGATCACAATCGGCGCGTCATCAATGAATGTGCCAAGATTTCGTTTTGCGATGACAGCGTCGATCAAAACCTCCGGCCGGTAAATCGACAACAATTCTTCTAATGGACCGGTATAGACGGCGATTTCCGCAGCGTTGAGAATTGGGATAATCTCAGCTGAACGCTTTGCCAAACGTGCCTGGATGCCTTCTACACTGCAGGTGTTCAAATATACAGCGCGTGAAAATGCCACTTCACAGCGGACTGTTGTTGGTTGTTCGATCTCGGTCATCACGATGCGAAAGCGATGACAGAGATGCAGGCGCACCGCGATACCGCTGGCCAGGTCGCCCGCGCCTTTGATCAGGATATCCAATCTGCTCCCTCCGCTATTATTTTATCTTGCCGGCAAGATATTGATGCAGGGAGATAATATGCACTTGTGGCAGTCCAGCCTGTCGCAGGATGTTGGCGATATGTTCTCCTCTGCTTTGCAATGCTGCGTTATCTGCCTGGTTTAGCAGTACGACCGGTTTTAAGTATGCGTATCCGGCCAGGATCAGGCGTGCAATCGTCATCTCATCAATTACCGGAGGATCCAAAGAAAGCCTTTCTTTGGCTAGTGCTGCGCGATGGCAAAACGATGAGAACGGCTTGTTCAGCGCGCTCAACCCGAATACGACTATGGACATGGTAGTCTGGGGTGGAATTACCGGTTCGTGGCTATGATCCGGAAATTTGCAGGGAAGGCGTTTGGCGCCGTCTGCCTCGACAACGCAGAACTCGGCATGTTTGTGCAGAAAGGCAGTAATTTCATCCGGCGGGATTGCCAGCCTGCCATCCGGCAGCTGCTTTCCCGTTACCACGACCTTCCCAGCCCGCCAGGCTGCGAACATTTCCTGTGGCATATTCTGTTCGAATACTGCCATGTCCTCCGCGTCCGGTCGCATGATATGCGTCGTTGTATAGATCGCTGACTTCAGACCAGTGGCAGCAGCTTCTCGTGCCAGGGCATAGAGCAGAGTTGTTTTTCCGCCTCCGCCACAGATTGCAATATGGGCAGGGGATTGTTGGTCGATGCCGAGCATTCGATGCAGCTGCATCAGAGATCTCCTCCTTAATGCTGAAAAAAATGCTGAAAAAGCAATATTATTAGACTAAATCAAGAATATTATAACATGGGTCTCTCAGATATACCATTCAAATTTTAGTGCAATGAGCATTTCCGGAAAATAGACAATGCTGTTGCCGCGCTGGTTAAGGCATCGCGTGCTTGACAACGTCGCACCATTGGTTTATAGTTTCCATAGAATAATTTGATCGTATTCTTCACGCTACATAGGCATGGAAGAAAAGGAAAAGCGGGGACGATGGGGAATAGTAAATTGTGGCAGTTATATGATGCTCTGATCGAGCCAATCGACGAAACTATACGGGTGGAAGCTGTTGTTTGCGGGCATTTGCGGGTGATGGTGCGGAGCAGCGCCGGCAACAGCGGGCTTGCTTCGTTGCTTTCCGGCGCTCGACATGCGGAAGAGGGTCTCTGGCCACAGGAGCAGTACCAGGGAAAGCGGTTGCGCGATGTGGCTGCGCTGGCAAAGAGCTGGAACGCCCTGGAGGCTTCGGTCGGTATGGCAGCAATCAACGCGTATTATAACGTAGAACACGATGTAGCTCGGCATGGTGCGCTGCTTTTTGCTGGCGATGCGCCGGGTGGCGATTGTTTTTGCCACTTGCAGTCTGCAGCCATGGGGAAACGCGTGGCAACGATAGGCCATTTCCGGCAGGCTGGCAATGTGTTAGCCGGGGTTTGTGATCTGACCGTGTTTGAACGTGAACCAAAGGAGGGAGATCTGCCAGACGCTGCGGAAGAATACTTGCTTCCGGAAATGGAGCTTGTTTTTATCACCGGTATGGCATTGACGAACAAGACCATGCCGCGCTTGCTGCAGCTCGCACAGGGGGCAGAGATCGTATTAAGCGGTCCCAGTGTCCCGCTGACGCCGATACTGGCGGATTTTGGGGTGTGCATGCTTGCCGGTCTGGTCGTATCTGATGCAGCAGCTTGCGAAAAGGCAATCAGTGGGCAGGGGTTTCTCCATATGTTCGCCAGCGGAAAGAAGGTATTGATGGAGATCAGAGGAAAGGCTGGGTATAACAATGAAGCAGATGTTTGAGGAGATGCAGGCGCGGCTGGAAAAAGGACAAAATATGGTGCTGGTCAGCATTATGAAGGCGAGCGGCAGTTCGCCGCGTGGTGCAGGTGCACGGATGCTGGTAGCTGCTGATGGTCGCCTTTACGGTACGGTCGGCGGCGGCGCCGTGGAGATGCATGCGATTGAATTGGCAAAGACATTGCTGAACAGCGGTGAGCCGGTATGCAAGAAATTTGAGCTGCATCGTGGTGCTGCGGATGATATCGGTATGGTCTGCGGTGGAGATGTAGAGCTTCTCTTCCAGCCGATTGCTGGCCATGATCCGCAATGGCAGCAGGTTGCTGCGGCAGCATTGGCTGCTTTGGCCTCACGTATGCCGGCTTGGTTTCTAGAGCCGACTTCCGGGCCAGCGGCTTGCCCTTCGCTTTACAACAATGGAAAACTGCTGGCAGGCGCTACGGTTGATGATGCTGTATTGGCAGTCCTTACCGGCAGTGCGGCATTGCAGCTGCCGGGCTATTTTGCAGAACCTCTGCCGGTGGATGGACGAGTGATCATTTTCGGTGGTGGGCATGTTTGTCAGCAGCTGGTTCCGGTTCTGGCACGTCTTGATTTTCGCATGGTCGTGTTCGAGAATCGTGCTGAGTTTAGCCAGCCTCAGCTTTTCCCCGGTGCGGATGCGGTTATCCTTGGCGACTATCAGGATGTTGCGGCCTCCGTTTCTATCCAGCCGGATGATTATGTCGTCGTAATGACCAATGGTCATGCGCATGACTGTGTTGTGGAGGGCCAAGCTTTACGGGCAAAACCTGCATATCTGGGGGTAATCGGATCCAAAGCGAAGATCGCTGCGGTGAATAAGATTCTGCTGGCAGAAGGTTTTTCGCAAGCGCAGTTGGACACGGTATATACGCCGATTGGCATAGCGATCAAAGCGCAGACACCTGCTGAGATTGCCATTAGCATCGCAGCAGAGCTGATCCTTGTGCGGGCGGAACGCCATGCAGGCGATGCGCCGGCAGGGTGTCCAATGCAGGGATGACAGCATGTGGTCTGATATTGGATTGGTCTGTTTACTGAATAGTTAATGGCGAGGACAGGTAGATCATTCTACCTGTCCTTTTCAGATTGATTCTCGTTTGTGCAGCCGGGAAGACCAGATATATTAAGATTTTGAAAATGGTTGAGAAATAGCAAAAAAGAAGGTATAATTACAACTTGGATGAAAGGGAGTGAATATATGCTGCAGATCGAGCATTTCAGTAAAACATATGACGGTAAGCGCCGTGCAGTGGATGATCTAACGCTTCATGTTGCAGCCGGCGATTTGTTCGGTTTTTTGGGAGCCAATGGCGCGGGAAAAACGACGACGATCAAAGCGGCCGTCGGCATACTGCCATTTGAAGAGGGGCGTATTCTGGTCGACGGACTGGATGTCCGAGAGCAGCCGCTCCTGGCAAAGCAGCGCTTGGCATATATTCCAGACGACCCGCAGCTTTACGATGGGCTCAGCGGCATGGAATATCTTAATTTTATTGCGGATATCTTTCGTGTTTCGCAAACGGAGCGGGAAGCGCGTGTGCGCCGCTATGCAGATATGCTGGAGCTGACTTCGCGCCTTAATGATATCATCGGTGGGTATTCGCATGGGATGAAGCAGAAGCTGGAGATCGTAGGCGCATTGCTGCATCAACCGCAGCTGTTGGTGCTGGATGAACCGTTCGTCGGATTAGACCCTAAAGCCGCCTTCACGTTGAAGGAACTGATGCGCGAGTTTTGCGCAGCTGGCGGCGCGATCTTTTTCTCCACACATGTGCTTGATGTAGCGGAAAAGCTATGCAATAAGATTGCCGTCATCAAATCCGGCCATCTTATCGCCTGTGGCGATATCGAATCTGTCAAGGGTGACCAGTCGTTGGAAGAGGTCTTTTTGGAGTTGATCGATCATGCATGAATTCCGGTTGCTCATCAGATTGAACTTAAAAAATATGTTGGGTTCGCTGAAGAAGAAGCAGAAAAAGGGCAGCCTGCTGGCGGGTAGCGCGGGCCTTGTTTTGCTTGGACTATTCCTTGCTTTTTGTATGACTGTCAATGCGCTTTCCACTGCTGAACTCTATCGTCTGGCAGGCCTGCCGCAGGCGACATTATTTAGCGGTTCGCTTTATGCGTTGCTCATCACCCTGAGCATGGCGGTGATGCGCAGTGGTGCCGCTCAGAAATCATCTGATGCGGATTTGCTGCTTTCTTTGCCAATATCGCGTTCAGTGATCTTACTTGCTAAAAGCGCAGCGCTGTATCTGTTTGAGGCGATACCACTTGCTGTCTTTTTTCTGCCGTTTCTTATTGTCTATTGCATAACTATGTCGGCAGGCATGCTCGTTGTCCTGCGCGGTTTGCTTGTACTTTTGCTTACACCGCTGCTGCCCGTTGGCATTTCTTACTTGTTGAGCTGGCTTTTCTTCTGTCTTGGCAGTCGGCTGCGCAATCCGCAGCATATTGCCACGGCATTTGCGTTGGTACTCTTGGTTGCTTATCTGCTGTTTGTTTTCATGGTCAGCGGTAATTCTGCTGCTGCGCCGGATATTCAGTCGCAGTTTCGCTCATTTCCACCAGCGGCCTGGATGATGCAGTTTATCGCATTTGGCGATCTTTCTGGTTTTGTCGCCTTCCTCGCGTTGACGGTTTTGCCGTTCGCGCTGGGCGTGCGGCTTTCTGCCAGGATTTTCGGCCGGGAGATGCGAAGCTTCCATTCCCAAAATAAAACATTGGATTTTCGCCCTCATTCGCCGTTGCGTGCGCTGCTGCGTAAGGAATCGCGCCGCTACTTCGGTAGTTCGACTTATGTCGTCAACACGATCTTCGGTCTGGTGATGATGGTTGCCGCGACTGCGGCATTGCTGATTTTTCGCAGCCGTGTCCTCGAGCTGCTTGCCGCGGTACCCATGCTTTCCCATGCCGCTGCACCGCTGCTTACCGCAGCGTACAGCTGGATAGTCTCGACGGTATCCATTTCTGCCGTCTCTGTCTCCCTGGAAGGACGCTCTCTTTGGTTGCTTAAATCATTGCCTGTGCAGGTGAGGGATATATTTGCCGCAAAAATATTATTTAATGTGATCATTGTGGCGCCGGTTGCCCTGGTTTGTACGGTATGCAGCGCTTGCGCGCTTGCTCTGCCTTTTGGTGATGCTTTGGCTGTGGTGTTGGCGACCCTGCTGGCTGCTCTGCTGATTGCGGTGGTAGGACTCTGCTTCAATCTGCTGTTCCCGCGTCTTGATTGGACGGATGAAAGCGCAGTTGTCAAGCGTAGCATGTCGATGATGCTCAGCTTTTTCCTCGGGGGATTTTTGGTTGCAGCAATGCCTGTCGGCTGTCTGCTACTATTTGCCCAGGTTCGTTTTAGTTTGACGGGTAGCGCGCTTGCCGTGATTTATCTGCTGCTTTCGATCATCCTCTGGCGGCGTCTGAACCATGCAGGCAAGCGGCGTTTTGCTGCTTTAAGCTGATTAGGCATCTGAAGCATGTCCGTATCAGACCAGTAAAGTAATCTCTGTTTTTGATAGATCTGTACTAGTGCAGGAAAACTTTTAGAGAAAGGATGGGTATCGAATATGTGCGAGCTGTTGGTGGAGGTGACGCGCGGTCCCCTGGTAGAAAATGTTCACTATGGTTCCATTGCGGTGGTGGATACGAGCGGTAAGGTGATTGCCTATGCCGGCGATCCGCATTTTGTGAGCTACATGCGGAGCTCTGCAAAACCTCTGCAGGCTTCCGCTGCACTGGAAGCCGGGACGATAGACCGTTATGGCATCAGCGAAAGGGAATTGGCTGTGATGTGCGCTTCGCATATTGGTGATACCTATCATGTGGAAGCGGTTTCCGCGATTTTAGAGAAAATTGGTCTGACAGAGGATGCATTTACGCTGGGTCCGGTTTTATCGATGAGCGGCAAACTGCGTGACGAACGCCTGGCAGCCGGTGTCGCACCACGGCGGATTTACAACAACTGTTCAGGCAAGCACTCCTGTATGCTGGCATTGTGTCAGGATAAAGGCTGGGATATCCGGGATTATCAGCGGTTGGATCATCCCGTACAGCAGTTGATTCGCGCCACGGTGGCTGCGTATTGTGAAATGCAGCCGGAGGAGATCATTGTCGGTGTGGATGGCTGTGGCGTACCGGTATTCGCCATGCCGCTTGATCACATGGCGCTTTCCTACTGCAACCTGACTAATCCGGAGCAGAAGCTGCCGCCACAGCGTGCTGCGGCGGCCAGACGAATTACCAGAGCGATGGGTGCCAATCCGGAAATGATTGCAGGTTTTGGCATGTTCTGTACCTCTTTGATCTCAGCCACCCATGGCCGCATTATTGGTAAATTGGGGGCGGATGCTGTTTATTGCTGCGCACCAGTAGATGGCGGCCTGGGTATTGCGCTGAAGATCACTAGCGGTAATGCGGCGATGCTGGCGCCGGTCATGGTGCGTGCATTGAAGCAGCTCGATCTGTTAAGCAGGGCAGAGCAAGATGAATTGGCGCATTTTGCCGCGTTCGATAATTATAATTGCCAAAAGGATAAGGTCGGAGAAACACGCGCTGTTTTTGACCTGCATAGCTGCTAATATGAAAAAAGAAAGCCTGTTTCGCGCGGATCTGCATATACATCATATTCGTGAACTACCGCTGGATTTGCTTTGGCAGCAGGGGATCCGCGGTCTGCTGTTTGACCTGGATAATACGGTGACTGCTTGGCGTTCGCTGGAGGTCGCTGAAGAAACGCGCTGTTTTTTCGCTGCATTACAGCAGCGTGGTTTTCGCGTTGCGATTGTATCCAACAGCGACCGTGCACGTGTTGCTCCGGTCGGCGAGTTATTGGATGTCTTAGCTTTATCCGGTGCTGGCAAGCCTAGCGTTCGTACGATTTTGCATGCTTGTGATCAGCTGGGGTTAAGCCCAGGGCAGACGGCGTTTGTTGGGGATCAGCTGTTAACAGATATTCTCGGGGCGAATCGAGCAGGATTAACTTCAATCCTGACGGATGTCGTGCATCCAAAGGAATTTTGGGGAACGCGCTACTTATCGCGTTGGCTTGAACGTTTAATCCATGCGCTGCTTTTGCGAAAAGATAAACGAACGGAAGCAAAAAGCAATTCCTGATTTTCATGCCCTGTCGGTTCTGTGCCGACAGGGCATTTTCTATACAGTTGTTGAGCTTACTTGGTCGGCCATTAATTTGGGGATGTGCACGCCGTAGAGATTCAGATCTGATTTGGAAAGTAAGCTTGACATTATATCCATAATATGTTATCTTGATGGAAAGTAAACTTTACAACAAGGGAGGCAGCGATATGCGCAACCGTTTGGAAGAACTGCGCAGACAGCACGGCATCACACAGGAGCAACTGGCAGAGTTGCTCGGTGTTTCCCGGCAGACGGTTGGATCTTTGGAAAATGGCAGGTATAACCCATCGATCCAGCTGGCCTTCCGCATCGCCCATTTTTTTGGCCGACAGATTGAAGACATCTTTTTGTATGAAGAGGAGGAAAATTAATGAAACAGAAAAAGACTGGACAACTGCTCTTTTCCGCATTAGGAGCGCTGATCGCTTTAGGTGGATTTTTTTTGATGTTCATGCCCGATCGTACGAATACCGCGATTCCCTATATCATGATTGGCGTTGGCTGCGGCCTGTTTGGGCATCAGTTTGGTGCATTCCTGGCACATCGCGCAGAACAGCGCGATCCGGTGATGGCCAAACGGTTGCGCGTCGAAGCGGAAGACGAGCGGAACCAGGAAATCGTTCGGCGGGCCAAGGCAGCCGCTTTTGATCTTACTGCCTATGTATTTGGTTTGCTCTGCTTTATCTTTTTGCTGATGGGGGAGGGAGCGCGGGTGATCCTTCCCCTGGTTGGCGGATACTTTTTTCTGACCGGCTACAGTATTTGGCAGCAGGTACGCTTGCAAAAGAAAATCTAACAGGTCCAGGCAGGAACCGTGATTTCATCCGATGTTTGTGATATAATGAACTAGCCAGTGGTATGCAGAATGCAGAAATTGAGGAAAGGGGGCGGACCGATATGGATGAGCTGCAGCGCTATGTTGATATTCTGTTTGCGGATTATCGTCAGTTTGAGGCGGCAGAGCGACTAAGGTTGGAAATGCTGAATGACCTTTTGCTGCAGAAAGAGACTTTGCAGGTACAAGGGCAAAGCGAACATGAGGCAGAGCGGAACGTGCTTGCCTCGCTGGATGCTTTCGGTGCGCCGGCAGAAGGGAATATTCTGATCTACAGCGGCCGTTACCTGCATGATAGCAGTTTATCACTTTTATTGTGGCTATTGGTCGGTTTGGTGCTTTCCGTACCATTAACCGTATTCGGCAATCCGTTTTTCAGCATTGCGCTGATCTGTGCGGTGTCAGTTGCTGCCGTGCGCTATTTTCGTGCTGCTTCCACTGCGCCGGAACAACAGGCAGAATTTATCGATCTGGAATATTTGCAGCAGCGTAACCGCCGTTTTTGGCTGGTCTGGATCATTTTTGGCCTGATCTGGTGGCTGGGCGCTTATTTATGGAGTTCAGAGGGCTTTTTTATCGGTTCGCCAGTAGAAGAATCAGGACTCTATGGCAAAGCGCTGTTGCTTGCCCGCTTTTATCCACCGTTTTGTTTGCTTGTCGTTCCCCTGTGGGCCTGGGGACGTACTCACCTGATCTGGCAGGCTGAAGTTGGTGCGGCAGAACGTCGGGAAATGCACGAACGCGCATTTTGATCATTTCCGATATAGAGATAATATTCCGGCAGTGACAGAAGGGAGCAGAAGAATGGGTCAGCGCTTGGAAGAGGCAAAGGCAAGGTATAATCGGGTTCAGCTGTTTTGTGATCTGCTGAGCGGGGTCGTATTGCTGGCAACCATACTCTATCTTGTTTTTTCCTGGGCAGAGATCCCGGATACAGTGCCTACACATTTTAACTTTTCCGGCGAAGCAGATGCCTGGGGTAGTAAAAACAGCATATTGCTCTGTCCAATTTTAGCCATTGTATTCTACATTGGATTATCTGCAGTTATCCTTTTCCCAGGGGCATGGAATTTTCCTGTTAAGCTAACGGATGAAAACCGTGAACAGATGTTTATTCTGGGACAGGAGATGTTATCGGCAACAAAGGCATCAAGCGTACTGTTGCTGTGCTATATCGCTTTTGCAACCGCAAGCCGGCAGGCGCTTTCCGGCCTGCTGATGATTATTTTTCTCATCGTGATGTTCGGCGTCATCATCTTTTACCTGGTGCGGATGACGCATAATAAATAGTGCCGGAGGTAATATGCAGAGAAGATCGCTGACTGGAACAGATGCTATTCTTTTTGACCTTGATGGCACGCTTTGGGATTCCGCGCCCAGTGTGAGCGGTTCCTGGCAACGGGCTCTGCAGCGCTTTGCGCCGGAACTTCGTCCGCCGATCACTGCGGATGAAGTGCGCAGTTGCATGGGCATGCGCATTGACGAACTGGGCTGCCGCCTTTTTCCCATGCTGGATGACGATGCGCGCGCAGAATTGTTGTCACAGTGCCTGATGGAAGAGGATGCGGCGCTGCGCCAGGAAGGCGGTATACTGTTCCCCGCGGTGCCAGAAACCTTGGCTGAGCTGCACAAAACATATAAATTATGCGTAGTCAGTAACTGTCAGTGCGGCTATATCGAAAATTTTCTGCGTCTTTCCGGACTGGCGAATCTCTTTCACGACCATATCTGTTTTGGTGATACCGGGCGTTCAAAAGGGGAAAATGCACGTCAGATTATCCTGCGTAATCACTTCCAGCAAGCTTGCTTTGTTGGGGATACCCCGATTGATGGCCGCGCTGCACGCGAAGCAGATATCCCGTTTATTTTTGCTCGCTATGGATTTGGCAGCACAACGGATTTCGACTATGCGATCGACAGCTTTGACGAGCTGCTATACCTGCTCTGATCATGGAAGATTATAACTGGAACCCCTGGCATGGTTGTCATAAAGTTTCACCGGGCTGCCAGCATTGCTATGTTTATCGCGGGGATGCACGTTATCAGCGAGATAGTACTGTCGTCCGGCGAACGGAGAGCTTTAATCTGCCGCTGCGGAAAAAACGTGACGGCAGCTGGCGCATCCCTGCCGGCAGTATGGTGTGGACATGCTTTACATCGGATTTTCTGGTTGCGGATGCAGATGACTGGCGGGATGCGGCCTGGGAGATGATGCGGCGCCGCAGTGATTTGAATTTCCTTTTCATTACCAAACGGGTCGAACGCCTGCCTGCTTCTTTGCCTGCGGACTGGGGTTCTGGCTATGCCAATGTTTGTATCTGTTGTACGATAGAGAATCAGCAGATGGCGGATCAGCGCCTGCCCATATTCCGGGAGATTCCCGCGCACTGGAAAGGCATCGCCTGCGAGCCTTTGTTGGAAGCATTGGATCTTCGTCCCTATCTCGGAGCTTGGGTGCGCGCATTGATCGCTGGCGGGGAGAGCGGTCCGCAGGCACGCATCTGTGATTTTGACTGGGTATTGTCGCTGCGGCAACAATGTATGGCTGCTGGCGTGCCGTTCCGCTTCAAACAGACCGGCGCTCTGCTGCGCAAGGATGGCCGTATCTATCATATCGAACGCCGTCTACAGCATGCCCAGGCACGGAAAGCAAATATTGATTTCCAACCGGCAGAAAATACCGATAGAAAAGATGGAGGAGATGGGCGGAATGCATGAGAAAGCGGTGGCAGGCGTTATTTTGGCTGCAGGCTGCTCGCAGCGGATGGGCAGGCCAAAATTGCTGCTGCCGTTTCCGGGTGGAGAAAATGTGCTTGATGTCACCATCCGTCATGCACAAGAGGCAGCTCTGACATCGTTGCTGCTGGTCAGCGGTGCAGAACGGCAAGCAGTAGAGGCAATCGCACAGAAGCGCGGCATTCCGATCGTTTATAATCCCGCCTATCAACAGGGGCAGAGCACGTCGCTGCGGTGCGCTATCGATGCCTTGCCGCCGTATTTCGCGGCTTTGTTCATTTTGGGGGATCAGCCTATGATTCGTCCTGCCGTACTACGGCAGATCGTTGACGCTTACCGCAGCAGTGATGCGTTGATTGTAGTGCCTTGTAATGCGGAAGGCAGGCGCGGTAATCCAGTGTTGTTTTCTCCCTCGCTATTTGATGCGCTTCGTCAGGTGCAGGGAGATATCGGCGGCAGATCGGTAATGCGGGCACATGAAGCAGAGACATGCTTTCTGAGGATCGCTTCGGATGAGATTTTGAAAGATATCGATACGCCGGCGCAATATTTACAGTCCTGCCAAGCTGCTGCGCGCACAGAATGATGCTGCCGTGATATCTGCAGCAGAAAAAGAGAAATCAGCTCTTGACTTTTTTCGTGGAATGCGGTATGATTTTTAAGCGTCAGGTATCGGGGCTATAGCTCAGTGGGAGAGCGCTTGACTCACATTCAAGAGGCCACTGGTTCGAAACCAGTTAGCCCCACCAACCGGCTGGATCCGCGTGCCGTTGCCGGTACGCGGATCTACATTTCCGGTCAAGAGGATAACGATAACAGGCGGGTGTAGCTCAATGGCAGAGCGTCGGCTTCCCAAGCCGGTCACGTGGGTTCGATTCCCATCACCCGCTCCAGCTCGTCGCAGGTGGTAGCCTATGACGAGCTTTTTTGTCACACGTAATTGCACTGCATGGTTCTTTTTTCGACCAGGGGTATTCTTTCTCCGGAAAGTATGGTATAGTAAAAACATGAAAACAGAACTGGAGAATCCTTCGGAATTTGAAGCGCGGGGTGCTGACTGGCATATTTGGGAAGCCTTGCTCGTGCTGTTGGCTGCGACATTTCTTGCTTCATTGCCCGGATTGTTCGCCGCATCGGCAGATAGCCTGATCGGTCTGAATTTGGTTGCCTATTTGCTGCAGGAAGGGAGTTTTTTTGTGCTGCCGCTGGCCTTGACTGCGGCGCATGGATTACCTGTTTCTGTACTTGGCTTCGGCAAACTGCGTTGGCGAAGCATTCGTATCGGCCTGCTGGCTGGGGTAGCGCTTTATCTCCTGAATATCCTGCTTTCTTCAATATCGGCCGCTTTGTTGCCGGAAGATCTGCAGCAACCGCAATCTATTTTGCTGCTCTTCTCGCTGGCGGAAAACCGAATCGAATTGATTTTGCTCGCCGTGTTCACTGCGCTGCTAGCGCCGCTTGGGGAAGAGGTAGCATTCCGCGCGTTTCTGTTGCCACCGCTGCTTCAGCGTTATCGAAAATGGGTTGCCTATATAATTTGTGGTGCGATCTTTGCCGCGATGCATCTGAATCTGGCCGTTTTTCTGCCGCTTTTTGCAGGTGGAGTTGGCTTTGCCTGGCTGTATGGCAAGTTTGGCGATATTTACAGCAATATTGTCGCCCATATGGTATGGAATGGGATTGCCTTGTTTCTTTTGTTTCTTTTGAATAGCTGAACGGGCAGGCCCGCATTGCGGACCGGCTTTGCAGTTGAGACATCATCAATAAAAGGAGATCTGCCATGGTCATCATCGAAATGGAAAATGGGAAGAAGATTGAGATCGAACTGCTGGATGAATACGCACCGAATACGGCGCGCAATTTCCGCTGGCTGGCCAGCCGTGGATTCTATGACGGGCTGATCTTTCATCGCGTGATCAGCGGTTTTATGATCCAGGGTGGTTGCCCGGACGGCACAGGTATGGGCGGCCCTGGTTATCGCATCCGAGGTGAATTCATGCAAAACGGCTTTCGCCAGAATACGCTGCGCCATGCGCGTGGCGTGGTCTCGATGGCGCGTGCAGCCAGTCCGGACAGCGCCGGTAGTCAGTTTTTCATCATGCATGCGGACGGATTTTTCCTTGATGGCCAGTACGCCGCATTTGGTCGTGTAATAAATGGGATGGATGTCGTGGATGAGATTGCAGCGACGCAGACCGGCGCACAGGATAGGCCGCTCGTGGAACAGCGGATTAAATCCGTTACGCTGATAGATGAAGCGGAACCGGTAGAGCCGGAGAAAAAATGATTTTCATCTTCCTGCCGATGCGGCAGGGCAAGAACAGGAAGGAGAAAAGACTATGCCAATGAAGGGGAATGCGATCATCGCACAAAGTGGCGGCCCGACTGCCGTCATCAACAGCAGCGCCTGCGGTGTAATCCAGACCTGGCTCGCGCAGGCAACCGGCTGCGGCACGATCTATGCCGGCATCAGTGGCGTCAAAGGGATTCTGGAAGGGGATATCATCGATTTGGCACAGCAGCCGCCTGAATTGATCGACGGTCTGCGCCATACGCCGGGCGCAGGACTTTATTCCTGCCGCTATAAGGTTTCTGATGCAGACCAGGAACAGTTGGTTTCCATTTTGAAAAAGTTGAATATCCGTTATTTCTTTTATAATGGTGGCAATGACAGCATGGATACGGCGCATAAGACCTGGCTGGCGGCACAGTCTGCTGGCTGGGAGATGCGAGTGATTGGTGTGCCGAAGACGATCGATAACGATTTGCCGTTTACTGACCATTGCCCGGGCTTTGGTTCGGCCGCAAAATACCTTGCGGCTTCTGTGCGTGAAACGGGGATTGATCTGGAAAGTGTTTCAACGAAGAACAAGGTCACGATCATGGAAGCGATGGGACGTGATGCGGGCTGGCTGACGGCTGCTTCTGTGCTTTCGCGCCGTTTCCCGGATGAAGCGCCACATCTGATCTATCTGCCGGAGGTTCCTTTTTCTATCGAGCAGTTTATTGCAGACGTCAAACTCGTCTACGAGCAGCTAGGCTACTGCTATGTCGTGGCTTCCGAGGGGATTCGTGATGCCAAGGGTGAATATATTGCGGCAGGCGGTCAGCGCGATGCATTTGGCCATGCACAGCTTTCCGGCGCCGGTGCGGTGCTGAAAGATATCGTTGAACGCGAGATCGGCGTTAAGGCGCGCTGCAATACGCCGGGTACGATGCAGCGTGTGGCAATGCATTTTGCTTCTGCGACCGACGCGGAGGAATCTTATCGGGTTGGCAAAACTGCGGTGGAATATGCGCTGGCAGACAAGAGCGGTGTGATGGTGACGTTGGAACGCAGCGAAGAGACGCCGTATCGCTGTGTTTGCGGCGAGATCGCGCTGGGGCAGGTGGCGAATATCGTAAAATCTGTTCCGGTGGAATGGATTAATGATGAACATAATGATGTGAAAGAAGAGTTTATCCGTTATTGCCGGCCGCTGATTCAGGGAGAAGTTGCGCTGCCGATGCGAGATGGACTGCCGGATTATGTTCGTCTTGATTTTACTAAGGGCCGGATCTGATCCGTAGATCATCGGCATAAGAATAGGCGGAGCTTTTGTAATAACTTTTGGATTTCTCCACACCTTTCCATATTTTAGCTGAATTGAATGTCAAAAACCCCTGCAGTAGAAATTGCGCTTTCTACTGCAGGGGTTTATTTTTGGGGAACTTTGTATCAGCGGGTTTTCAGACGAGGTGATTATTTATGTTTTAGCAGTGTGTTGCCGTCAAGTTGTTCGGCTGAGGGATGATTGACATGCGCTTTGATCGCAGCAAATGTTTCGTTACTGATCACATGCTCAATGCGACAGGCGTCTTCTTTGGCCACCGCAGGATCTACACCCAGCGCGGTCAGATAATCGGAAAGCAACCTATGGCGCTCGTATATTTTTTCAGCGATCTCCTGGCCTTTTTCCAGCAAAGAGATGTGCCCATCTCTATCTATTTCAATATAACCATTCAGACGTAAATTTTTCATTGCCACACTGACACTGGGTTTTGAAAAAGACAGTTCACTCGCAATATCAACGGAACGAACCATACCATTCCGTTTCTGCAGAATTAGGATAGTTTCCAGATAATTCTCTGCAGATTCTTGAATACGCAACTTTTTCACCTCCAGCTCAAGTCAGTTTTTTATATCTTAACATATTAGTGCGTTACTGGCAAGAGAGGCCAAATAAAGTTAAATCATATTTTTTATCAAAAAGCTTGAAAATACCCCATTGGGGTATTATAATTATATCAAATAGATACCCTACCGGGGTATTTGGAGGTATATATGACAGAGCAAAAAAAGAAGTTGGCTGGCTCTGGCTGCTGCCCGGCTTGTCGGCAAAAAGCAACGCCGCGCAGCGAAGCGGACCTAAGACGATTGCAGAATCGATTGCGCCGGATGGTTGGGCAGATCAATGGAATTAGCAAGATGCTGGAAGAAAACCGTTATTGCGGGGATATCCTAATTCAGGTTGCAGCAGTAGAGAGTGCAATTCAATCCTTTGGTTATCTGGTATTGCAGGATCATCTGCGCACTTGTGTTGTCGAAGAAATTCAAAAGGGTGATACTGCCATTTTGGATGAGGCGATGGAGCTGATCCGCAAATTGAAATAAGAGAGCGGGGTTGAGATGAAAACAGAAAAATATGATGTCAGTGGGATGACTTGTGCCGCCTGTCAGGCGAATGTTACGCGCTGCGTACAGAAGCTGAACGGCGTAGCCGATGTAAATGTCAGCTTGTTGGCCAATCAGATGACAGTCACCTATGATGATGAAAAACTGGATGCAGCGCAGATCATCGATGCGGTGCAGAACATCGGGTATGGCGCAAAACAGATGGGGCGGCCGACAGATAAGGAAGGTGATTTTCGCAGTGTGTGGCGCAGCCGCCAGGAAGGGGCAGAAGAGGAGCGCCAGCAAATGCGGCGCAGGTTGATTTCCTCCATTGCCATCCTGTTGCCGCTGATGTATATTGCTATGGGACAGATGTTGCATCTTCCATTGCCTGCAATTTTGAAGGGTCAGGAAAATGCGCTTGTCTCTGCATTGCTGCAGTTGCTACTCACCCTTCCCGTGCTTTATCTTAACCGGCTATTTTACCAAAAGGGTCTACGGGCGCTTGTTCATCGTGCGCCCAATATGGATTCTCTGGTTGCGATTGGTTCCGGTGCCTCGCTCCTTTACGGTCTTTTTGCCATGTTCCGAATGGCCTATGGCTTTGGTCATGGAGAGATAGAGCTGGTAGCCAGTTATTCGCATGCCTTGTACTTTGAATCTGCAGCCATGATCCTGACCTTGGTTACGGTGGGGAAGTATCTGGAAGCGCGCTCTAAGGCGAAAACTTCTGATGCTTTAGGAAAATTGGTAGACTTGGCGCCAAAGGTTGCAACCGTCATTCGTGATGGTATGGAGCAGGTAATTCCGGCGGAACAGGTGCGCGCTGGGGATATTGTTCTGATTCGTCCTGGCGAAGGTATCCCGGTGGACGGCGTTGTGACAGAAGGTCATGGCTATGTCGACCAGGCTGCGATTACTGGCGAAAGCATCCCGGTTGAGAAACGGGTTGGCGACCAGGTGATCTCAGCCACAATCAATAAAAACGGTGTTTTTCGTTTTCAGGCTTCCAAGGTGGGTGAAGATACAACCTTGGCACAGATCATCCGCCTGGTTGATGATGCCAGTAATTCAAAAGCCCCAATCGCCAGATTGGCGGATAAAGTAAGCGGCATTTTTGTGCCGGTCGTGATCGGCATCGCCTGCCTGACTGCGATCGTTTGGCTTGTGGCTGGGGAAAATTTTGAATTTGCGCTTTCCAATGCCATTTCCGTACTGGTCATCTCCTGCCCGTGTGCACTCGGGCTGGCCACACCGGTAGCAATCATGGTTGGCACCGGTAAGGCAGCGGAGATGGGCATTTTGATTAAATCTGCAGAAAGCCTAGAAAACCTGCACGCTGTGGACACGATCGTTCTTGACAAAACCGGCACGATCACTTCCGGTCATCCCACAGTAACCGATATCCTGATTCTGGATGCCTCCTATGACGAAAACAGATTGCTGACTGAAGCAGCTGCGGTAGAGCAGGGGAGCGCTCATCCGCTGGCACAGGCTGTCGTCGCCTATGCACGGGACAGAGGCTGTGCGATTTCGCCAGCAGGTGAGACAGAA
>CALXRV010000008.1 GCA_944390945.1 uncultured Clostridia bacterium | reverse complement strand
CCTGCGCATCGTGCAGATTTCATATATTTTCACTGCGCTCACCTACGTATTGACCTTCAACTGCCGCGCCATCCATCGGCTGGTAATGCCAACGATCATCAGCTGCGTTGCATTAGGCATCAACACCTTCCTCAATTATTGCTTGATTTACGGCAATTTCGGTCTGCCAAAATTGGGCGTAGAAGGTGCGGCGATTGCCACTGTCATCGCGCGTGTGGCAGAATCAATTTTTATCTTTATCTATGTTTATCGCGCCAAAAACCACCCGTTGGCAGGCCGACCGCGCGAACTATTCAGCTTTGGCCGCACGATGCTGCGTCGTGTGCTGCACACAACCTATGCCGTCGTCATTTCTGAAGGCACTTGGTCGATCGGCAATGCCGTCTACTACATCGCCTACGGGAAGACCGGCGGTGCAGCCTTGGCGGTTGTCCAGGTCGCAAGTGTAGCGGTTGATCTCTTCCAGGCGATCTTTTTTGGCGTTGGCAACGCCTGCGCGGTAATGATCGGTAACGAACTGGGGCGGCACAATACCCAGCGCGCCTATGAATATGCCAAAAATTTCCTGCGATTTACTTTGTATATCTGTATTGCGATGACCGTATTGTTCTGGTTTGCCAAAGCGCCGATCATTCGCTTCTATGATTTTGATGCCATAACAAGCGCCCTGCTCGATAGCACACTGAACACTTATGTCATCTACCTATTGCCACGCATGCTCACTTATACTCTATTTATCGGCATTCTGCGCGCTGGCGGCGATACCCGTTTCTGTATGCTGCTCGATGTTGGCGGCATCTGGTGTATTGGCGTGCCCCTTGCCTTTCTCAGTGCAATTGTTTTTCAATGGCAGTTGCCCTATGTCGTAGCGCTCTCGTTGGCAGATGAATTCTTCAAACTCTTCATCTGTCTCTGGCGGCTGCGGTCACGTCGCTGGATCAATGTTTTAATCTGACGTCAGCCAAGCGATTTCCCCTCGCAACACGGGAGCGCAGATTATGCCATCAGCATATATCCTGTTGCAAAGAATCAACGTATTTCCCTCTCCTTTTAATTCTGACTTCCGCATCCCTGTCCAGCGGACGGGGATGCCTTTTTTACGGTGCATCTATAAACAGCCGCCACCAATATCGCAACGACAGGGATAAGACATAACAAAGGTATGCGACTGATATCGTTAAAAAATCTGTTCAAAAATCTTCCCTTACCGCCTTTATAGAGTCTGGTCACACTGGAAAATATTTCCTATGCTTTTTGCTAAGGAGGGATTTTATGTCAATTCCAGGTGAGATCGGACAGAATATCATTCGACTTCGCAAAGGGAAAGGTATCACCCAGGAAGAACTGGCATTGAACTCAAACATGAGCGTTTCCTATCTGCGCAGGATTGAAACGGGGTCAGCCAACCCAACTATCCATGCGCTGCAACGCATTGCCAACGCAATGCAAGAGCCTTTGGAACAACTGATTTTGCCCTGCCATCCTAAGCAGAGCCCCCATAGCCCATCAAATACAGAAGCAGAGGACGCGCTCTCTTTCCGCATGCCGCGCAGCGTCATCGTGACTGATCCGCATGATGCAGCGCTGGCCTGCCCACGCTGTAAAATGCTGTTGCAAAAGGAGGGGCAGGCCTATTGCGATCATTGCGGTCAGCATTTGGCCTGGGATGACACCATATGCTGAGCCCTTTGCCAGATCTTTCACTGCGAATCGCCCTTTCCCTCTCACCAAGCCCATCTCAGCCGGTCGTTTCCTATCATCTGCTGGCTGGAAAAGCTGGCTATCAGCTCTTCCAGTACGATCCCGCCCACCCCTGCCCGCCAGCCGGAATGGCGGTGCCCGGTGCGGAAAAATCTTTGCCACCCACAAGTGGCACTACACCCGACAGCAACTTGCTGTCGGGTGCTTTCTTTTATCCTGTTTTTCCGTAACGCCCATGCCATTGCGTTTTGCGGCAAAAAGTCATAAAAACGCACAATATTGACAAGTATGACGCAAAACCGGCAGGGATGACGCGGAAATATCCGTTACAAACAGGATAAAATAGCTTATTATTATAGATAAGAGGAGGAAAAACTATGGATAAATGCAGGATATTTATGACCAATTTACAGAAATTGATGCAACACGATATGCGTTCAACGACAGAATTCGCCGCTGCGCTGGGAATTCCGCGAACGACCATACAATCGATTCGCAAAAGAGAAAACCTTTCACTATATACCGCAATACAAATATCCGAAGGTTTGCAGATCCCGCTCGACGTACTGGTATATGATAAAGATTTTCCAGAAAAATTTGATCTTACCTTATATTTGCTGAAAGGAACTGCGCTTTACCGCAATTTACCGGAAGAAAAACAGGAGCTGGTTATCTACCATATTGATCAATTATTGGAGGTGCTGATGAAATGAACGGGCAAACGTCACCGTCGTTCTGCCAGGAGATCAATTTCCATGATATACAGCGTCTGCTGATCCTCCTCGGCATCGGAATGCAATATATGGGGTTCAAACTATGCAGCCAGGCAATCTTTCTTGCCATACAAGAGCCGGACCGGTTGCTGGCAACATCAAAATGGCTTTACCCTGATGTGGCAAAGCGCTGCGGCGTCAACTGCCAATGCGTAGAGCGCAATATTCGCACCGTGATTGCCGTCGCCTGGAAAACAAACCCACAATTACTCAGCGAGCTGGCTGGATATTCACTCAGCCGCCGCCCAAAGGCAACGCAATTTATTGCAATCTTAGTTTTTTATTTCCTACAGCGAAAACCTGCTTCAGTAACCAGCTGAACGCAGCCGCATGCAGCCCCACCAGATGAGCCCCCTGATTTATTGCTGAAACATTTTACCTATGGGACCCCAAAGACCACCTGATCCGCCAGGTGGTCTTTGCTTTCGGCGCGCAGGATAACCTTATCGCCCATATCACTTCCCGTTTTACCGATCAACAACACGCAACTGTTCACTGTGCGGCAGCCTTCACCTAAACAGCGCTGGAAAAATCGAGATCTCCCTGCAGATAAATCTCGCCGCTGTGGTCAACCCAAACTGCGCCGTAAACCCCTTCTGCGGCAGCCAACAGTTCACCACCCGCATCGCGCCCCAATAGCAGAGCGACGGTAGACAGACAGTCCGCCGCAGCAGCAGAAGAAGCGACTACCGTCACGGATACACAATCCGTCTCAGCCGGATAGCCGGTTCCCGGATCCAAGATATGGTGATAAAGCTGCCCATCCTCAATGAATTGCCGCTGATAGATGCCTGAGGTAACCACCGCTGCCTCTTCGACATGCAATGTACCGATAATCTCCGTGCGATCGGAAAACGGTGCTTCAATCCCAATCTGCCAGAGCCCGCCGCCTGGCTTTGCCCCCACAGTGAGAATATTGCCGCCCAGATCAATCAACGCAGCATCCGCCCCCTGGCCGCGCAAAAATGCGGCAAGCTGGTCGGCAATATAACCCTTGGCAACCGCGCCAACATCCAGCTGCGCGCCTGCCTCGCTCAGCTGAGCGGTATAACCAGCATCCGCATCACCGCCAATCGTCAGCGCCTGATAATTCACGCTGGTCAATGCCTCGGCGATCGCATCTGGCTGCGGCAGGGCACCACCATCACTAAAATGCCACAGCTCGCTCAATCGTCCAACCGTAATATCAAAGCGCCCGCCCGATAAACTGCAATAGTCCAAAGCCAGCTTCAACATTTCTGCCGTTTCTGCGCAGATCGTAACAGATTCTCCACCGCTATGATTAATTTTCCAAATCTCGCTCTCCGGCAAGCTGGGACTGAAAAGAGATTCATAATCGGCAACGGTTTCCATCGCCCGATCCGCCAGTTCCTGATCCGCCGGCGACCAGACCTTTACCGTACATAGGGTATCCAGCAGCAACTGCGTGCTGCTGACCGGCTCCTCCCGTCCACAAGCGGTACAGAGCAGAAGCAAAGCCCCGCAAATAAGCAAAAGGAGGCAAAAGCGGTGCCTTCGCAGCAGCATCATCCGCCTGAACCTCCTTTCCCTATCGTCTGCCGGGCAGGATACAGCGCCCGGCGCACACTGAATGTCAAAAATGCGATTAATAGGCCGGTAAACATACCGACTGGAATCAACAGGATCAGATAATACAGGATTTGCGGTGTGCCAGAAATACAGGCAGCCAGCAGAACCTGGGCGATATTATGCACTGCCCCACCGGCCAAACTGACACCCCATAGGCTGAAATACGGCCTGCGGTAAAGACCGATCATCACCAGCAAACTGGCCATAGCGCCAGCCAGGCTGTATAATCCCATCGATAAATTACCAAACAGCAATGCACTGAGCAGGACGCGGCACAAACTGACCCGCAGAGCAACTCCAGCTCCGTCGGCATAGAGGGCATAGACGATCACCAGGTTTGCCAGCCCCAATTTGATACCGGGTATGCCAAGCGAAAGCGGGAAAAGAAATTCGAGATAAGCGCAGATCAATGCCAGTGCAAGCAGCATTGCCTCGTGGGCCAGACGTTTAGCGTGCGATGCCATCCAGCGCCCCCTCTTCCCCTGCCGTCACACGAACGACCAGGCGGGCTGGCAGGCAGACGATCGTCTCGCCTTCCCTGCTGGCCGGCGCATGACGCACACAATACTGATCCGGACAGTCCGCTGCCACGACCATCACCTGACCGCCGCCGAAATGGATGATATTCTGATATCCGTTGGCGGAAACGGTGATCTCACGTTCTTCCGACAAGGCATAAATGCCGATTCGCTCGCCTGCGCTGTATACCTCTGCCCATGCCCCTTCATCGTTGGCGCGCATCAGAAAATGCACGAGTAGCAGGATAACGGGCAATAATAAAGCCACCGCAAGCAAAGCATCTCCACGCCTGGGGTATTCCCCCTGCCGCAATTTCATTGCGCAGCAGTAACCGCTGCTGGCTCATCCGCCTTCTCGATGGCGGCACGGAAACAATCGCGGATTACGCCGACCGGGCAGGCTTCCACGCAGGCGCCACATTTCGTGCATAACTCAGGAAAAGTCCAGGCAATATTTCCCTGCAGTTTTATCGCGCCGGTAGGACAGACTTTTTCACATTTATGGCAACCGATGCAACCATACTTGCACTCCCGCCGGGTCGCAGCGCCGCTTTCCGGATTGATGCAGGCAACATGGATATGCGCAGCATGCGGCCGAATCCAGATCACCTGATGCGGACAGACCATTGCGCATTTTCCACAACCGGTGCAACGTTTTTTATCAACCACGGCAAGGCCGTTCTGAATGCTGATTGCATTAAATTTACATGCCTGTACGCAATCGCCAAACCCCAGACAGCCATGATCGCAGGTCAGATTCCCTTTATAGAACAGACTGGCTGCCACACAGCTATGCCTGCCATGGTAACGCATCTTCGTATTTTCACCAGTATAGCCGCAGGAGCAGGCGACAACCGCTGTTTTGGGCACCACCTTGACTTCACCTCGGCCCAATGTCAAGGCAATCCTCCTGGCTGCCGAATCCCCGCCAGGCAAACAAAGATTTACTTCCGCTTTACCCTCAGCCACTTTTGCAGCATAATCATCACAACCAGCATAACCACAGGCGCCGCAGTTCGCGCCAGGCAGCAGCGCACGCACCAATTCGAACTTCTCATCCGTGCTCACTGCCATAAATTTAGCGGCCAGGACCAACGCCACACCAGCTAAAAGCCCTATACCGGAAAGCAGGCCCACAGGCAAAAGATAATCTTGAATCATATCGTCTCCCTTTCCTGGCAAGCGCCATTATATGCTGAAAATCCCATCCGCCACACCGGAAAAGCCCATAAACGCCATGGCGACAAGCGAGGCAGCGATCAGCGTGCAGGGCATTCCGCGAAATGCCGGTGGAATATCACAATTCTCCAATTTGGAGCGAACGCCGGCAAACAGGAGCATCGCCAACAAAAAGCCAAGTCCACTGCCCAATGCGAAAACGAGCGCAGGCAGAAAATCCAGCCCCTCATCCACAGCAGAAATCGTCACGCCCAGTACCGCGCAGTTGGTCGTGATCAAAGGCAGATAGATACCCAACGCACGATGTAATGCCGGCAGATATTTTTTCATCGTGATCTCCAGCAGCTGTACCAACGCTGCAATCACGAGAATAAAGATCAGCGTACGCAGATAATCCAGCCCATAGGGCAACAAAAAATAGGTATTGATCACCC
Source organism: uncultured Clostridia bacterium (assembly GCA_944390945.1). GTDB lineage: Bacteria > Bacillota > Dehalobacteriia > UBA4068 > UBA4068 > CALXSV01. The sequence goes on along the minus strand of CALXRV010000008.1, from coordinate 51,370 downwards.
AGGTGGCTGCGGTTGCCAACACAAGGACGACAGTCACACTGCAGCCCATGCCGACAGCAGAATCCAGCTTACGCGAAACGCCGAGGAAAGGGCAGATCCCCATAAACTGCGCCAGAACAACATTGCTGACGAGTATCGTGTCCAGCAAAAGTGCAAAATAGAACTCCATATCAGAACTCTCCTTCCCTGCCATTCTGGCATGCTCCAATGCTGGGGCAATTCATGCATGCATTACGCACCAGACGATCGCTTTTGCGGCGGAAAAAGTTAACTACCGCAATCATGCAACCAAAGACAAAGAAGCCACCTGGTGCAAGCAGGAAAATTGTAACCGGCGAAATAGCTTCTGGCAGGATCTGCAAACCAAACCAGGTGCCAGAGCCAAATATTTCGCGGATGCTGCCGATCAAGGTCAGCGCCAGCGTGAAACCCAGCCCCATCCCTGCGCCATCGAGCATGGAATGAAAAACGCTGTTTTTGGCAGCAAACATCTCTGCCCTGCCCAGGATGATGCAGTTGACCACGATCAGGGAAAGGAATAACCCCAAAGCCTGATACAGTTCGCGGGCATATGCCTCCATCAGCAGGCTGACAATGGTAACAAAGCCGGAAATAATCACGATATAGCTGGGAATGCGCACCTGATTAGGAATTACACGTTTCAACAGGGAAATCACAATATTCGAGCAGACAAGCACCGCGGTAGTGGCCAACCCCATCCCCAGACCGTTGACTGCCATCGTCGTCACAGCAAGCGTTGGGCAGGTGCCCAGCACCAAAACCAGCACCGGGTTTTCTTTGACGATGCCGTTGAGGAAAATTTCTTTCGCACGCATTTCTATTCCACCTCCGCAATCTGTTGATAGCCAAGGAAGGCCGCTCCGATCGCTTCTTTTAATGCAACCGAGGTAAAGGTGGCGCCCGTAATACCGTCGATGGCAGCACTGGTCTCAGCATCTGCACCGATAAACTGATCCGTATAATCCGGCTCCGCCACTTTACTGCCCAGGCCCGGTGTTTCTGTATGTTCGCTGATCTTTACCCGCGTCACCAGCCCGTCACAATCAATGCCGCACATCACGGTAACCTGGCCGCTGTAACCGCTGGCAGCCGCTGTGAATACCCAACCGATCGTCTGACCACCGGCCGAAGCTTCGCTGATCGCCAACAACTGTGCGCCGCTGTCTGTCGTCGTCTCGGTCGGCAAAACCAATTCGCTGAAAGCATCTGCATCCGGCATCAACTCCCGGCAACTGGCTTCAGCCGCAGCTGTTTTTGCCTCCTGAATTGGCGTCAGCGTTACCTGATAGACGATTGCCAAGGCAGCTGTAACAATCAGGCAAATCAGCGTCAATACCAATGGCGGTTTGACCATTCCTGTCCGCTTCATTTCACGCCACCTCCTCTTTCTTCTTTTCCAGATGGCTGCCGAAAGGACGCGTGACGCAAAGGCGGTCAATCAGCGGCGTACAAAGGTTCATCAGCAGGATAGAAAACGAAACGCCTTCCGGATAGCTGCCAAAACAGCGGATCACAACCGTGATCACCGCGCAGCCAAGCGCGTAAATGAATTTCCCTTTATCTGTGATCGGGCAGGTGCTGTAATCTGTAGCCATGAAGAAGGCACCCAACACCACACCGCCACTCATCAGATGGTAAAGCGGGTCTTCGCCCAAGAGAAAGCAGAAAACAGCCACCGCACCGAGATAGGTAAGCGGGATTACCGGGCGGATTACCTTTGTCAGCAGCAAAAATACACCGCCGATCAATAAAGCGGCAATACAAGTCTCGCCCAGCGAACCACCGTGCATACCAATGAACAGCTGCCAATAGGAGGGCAGTTCACCGCTTCCTTCCAGCGCCAACATGCCCAGCGGCGTGGCGGAGGTGACGGCATCCGGAGAAGCCGGCTGCCCGGGCAAAACCCAATGTGTCATCGGCTGTGCAAAAGAGACCAGCAGCATTACCCTGGCAGCAAGGGCGGGATTGACGAAGTTCTGGCCGATGCCGCCGAACAGTTGTTTAACAATGACAATGGCAAAAAAGCAACCGATCGCAGCCATTGGGATCGGCAGCGTAACCGGCAAATTCAAAGCCAGCAGCAAACCGGTAACCGCAGCGCTCAAATCACCGATCGAGTTTGGCCGTTTCCACATGCGGCAGGCCAGATACTCAAATCCCACACAAAAGACGATACAGCAAGCACTCAGCAACAGCGCGCGCAATCCAAACAGGCAAGTTGCCGCGACCAGCGCCGGAAGAAGAGAGATCAGCACCAGCAGCATCAACCGCCGTGTTGATTCCTGCGAATGGATATGCGGCGGAGCCTGTACAACCAAATTTTTGCTCATGCCTATTTCCCTCCCTTTTCGTTATTATCCGCTTCTCGCAGCAGCTTCTTGCCCAGCCGATTTGCCAGGACGAGATAGCGGTCCGCCGGACAAACATAAGCACAGCAGCCGCATTCCATGCAGAGATTGACCTTCAAGCTACGCAAGGCAGCCACGTCCCCCCTTTGTACTGCACGGTCAAACATGCAGGGCATCAAGTCCAGAGGGCAGGCACGGATACATCTGCCACAGTTGATGCACGGGGATTCCTTCGGCATATAGACGTCATCTTTGGCTAAAGCGATGATCGCATTATTATTCTTCAGCACGGGGAAACTATCGTCGAACACGTCGATGCCCATCATCGGGCCACCCATGAAAATCTCACCAGGTTCGGATGCATAACCGCCACAGAACTCGATCACATCATGATAGGAAACCCCGAGCGGTACCAAAACATTCTTCGGAATGAGAATCGCTGAACCGGCAACTGTCATCCATTTAATGACCAGCGGCATACCGGTTTTTAAGTACATGCCCAAAAAGGCGAGCGAAGAGACGTTCATCACCAGGATTCCCAGATCAGCTGGCAACATGCCCTCTTGCACCACTTTGCCGGTCAGGCCGTAGATCATCACTTTCTCACCGCCCTGCGGATAGCGAGTCGGCAAGGTCTGCACTTTGATCCGGTCGGTCTGTCGCTGCTTAAGGCGCGCAATCGCCTCTGCTTTATTCCGCTCGATACCAATTATCGTCTGCTTTAGTTCCAGATACTGCATCACCGTCTCGATCGCATAGAACAGAAAATCCGCATATTCAAGCATTGCACGGTTATCCGCCGTGATATATGGCTCGCATTCTGCCGCATTGACAACAAGGGTATGGATGCTACCTTTTTGACGCGGCATCAATTTCGCATACGAGGGGAACCCTGCACCACCCAATCCCACCAGACCAGAGCGACGAACAGCGTCGATAAAGCTTTCATAGCTATCAACCTGCGGCGGCTGAACGGTGGGCGCAACTTCCTGTTTGCCATCCGCCTGGATTACGATTGCCTTGGTTGTTACATTTTGCACAGTGACAAAATCGCGAATGTCTGTCACTGTCCCGGAAACAGATGCATGAATCGGCGCACTCAGTTTATGCTCACAGTCACCGATACACTGCCCCAGCAAGACATGGTCGCCCTTTTTCACCAAAGGCTGACACTCTGCACCAATCTGTTGGATCATCGGAATGGTCACCTGCTCAGGCACAGGCATACGGATGATGGGGATATTGGCGGTCTCTTTATGATGGCTCACCTGAATGCCATGCAAACGCCGCGTGAATTGCTGCATAATCATTGCTCCTTTGCCAAATTTGCGTACACAAAATCTGCGCACGCACCCTCCCGCCTTCTGCAGAAATCTCCGCTCAGAGCAAAGTGTTCGTACGCAGTCGCTAATCGATCCAACTCCGAGAAAAAACAAAGCCTGCCTCCAATAGGTGATCCAGCTCCGGTTAAACGAACGTCTCAACAGCCGCGCCGCCAACCCGCAACAGTTTCCCCGCCAACCGGAATGGATAGCCCAAAACCGATGATAGCAGACCATTTTTACGGCAATCAAAACCTTGTCTAAAAACAGGTAGAGACAACGATTCCTTAAAATAAGATGGAGATAAGACCGGAAAACCAATAGCCGACAACTTCGATATAGCGACAAACGTGACAGATGCTTTGATTTCCGCGTGCGGTCAGCATACCACAAATGCAGTTTACAATCAATATTGGCATATTAGTTCATTTTTTTTGAATATCATTAGTTTTCAAGTAAATTTTTCCTATACCGCTGCAACATTTATTATTTGCAAAAAAACAACTACAGTCTCCCCATTTCTAGCCATCATCTTGAGCTACGCAGATCGATCTATTGCATCTCAAATAAAAATTACATATTGTTATAATTTTTATCTATAATATTTAACTATATTTTAACCCCTGTCGCATACCTCAGCAGAACCGTGAAACAGCATAATGAGCGCATAGCACAGAAGCGGCCTGCATTCCCTTTTCCATAGCAAAACTACACCCATCAGGATTACCCAGTACATCTTTTCTTTCAAGCACAAAACCACGGCATAAAAAGACCGTATACCATCCGGTATACAGTCTCACAACCACTATCCATTTAACATGCCATTGTACGGTGACCGCTAAAGTTATTCATCGAGCGAACCCAAGCGGCCAAGCGGCCAGATGCGAAGAACCGCCTTGCCATGAATGCTGCCGGCATTGATCGGGCCAACAGCTTCGATACGGCTGTCCCTGCTTTCCCCCCGGTTATCGCCCATGACAAAATAAAAACCGTCGGGAACGATGGTATGAAGATCCCCTTCTGTCTCCAGCCCGTTAAGATATGGCTCATCCAGCAAAATACCATCAATATAGACCTGCCCATCGCGGATTTCCAGCTCCTCATTTGGCAGGGCAATAATGCGCTTGATATAATCTTCATCAGCTACATCCGGCGCCTGCAAAACGACAATATCCCCGCGCTGGGGCTCATCAAGCAAATACGCGACCTTGAGCGTGATCAGGTGGTCGCCATCCGCCAAAGTCGGATACATCGAAAGACCTTCTACTCGTGTAACATCAAATACATAAGCCCGCAAGGATATCGCAATTAGAAATGCAATAAAAATGATCTTCAAATACGACCAGATCAGGCTACCCGCTGACTGTCGACAACCAGACGACTGCTCCTTGGATCCTACGGATTCACATGTCGTTGTCGGTGCGCTGTCCTGCCAAACCATTTCCGGTACAAAAGGCTTCGCCTGCTGCACATCCGCCGCATCTACATGCAGCTGCTGCAGCGTTTTCTGCCACTCCGCTCCCGCACGCTCAGCAAGTTCGCGCATACCCGCCTGTTTCTGAGTAGCAAAGTGATATTCATGTTCCAGATACTCCAGGTTGGCATTCGTTTCCGCTACATTTTGGTACAGGACCTTGATCAGTCCATGTTTCCGATAAGCGCTTTCCAGACATGATAATAGCTTTTGCGCCTCGCCAGTCGCATATGCGTCCACCAGTGCGGCATCATCGGCAGCCTGCGTAAATGACTGCCGCAGCGCGGCTGCTTCCTCATCTAGCTTCGCAATATCTTCTTTTACTTCATCTATTCGATGGGTGAGCAACTCCTTTTGCTTTCGCGCCATGTCCAGCGCTCCGCTTAATGCTTCGCAAACCGCATCCTGCGCTTGGGCGGCAGATTCTGCGGAAAGAACAAGCGAACGTAGATTGCGGATCGCACCGGATTGAAAAGCATCCTGACCATAGGGTGCGACTTCCGTAATATTGATTGAGGATGGCTCCTCCTGGTTACCCACCGCCTGCTGGCATAAAGCCGCCGTTGCCTCTGCACGGCGCATCGCCTGATCTGCAACGGCAAGAAAAGGCTCAACGGCGGAATTCTCATAAGGCAGGCGATAATAGGTCTTCGCCTCTGGCTCTTCATTATCCGGCATTACACGATTATCACTTTCCAATTCCATACTGTCGGCCTTTTCCTCCTTTATTATTATTTGGTCATTCTTAGAACGATATCTTCACCCGCATTTATTTTTTATGCTAATGCATCAATTATACCATTCTTTTTCAAAGCTGAAAAGTAAAAGTTGCAGATAACCTTTGTATTTTCTTATCTTGCATGATTTTTCCCGAAAGGAAAAGTTTCTTCAACCGCAGAGAATCTGAGAAAGGAATCAGCTGAAGATTGCCTAATAATAATAAGATATGGTTTGATGGAGGTTTATGTGGAGACAGTAACGATTTTTACGGATGGCGCATGCTCTGGCAATCCCGGACCGGGCGGTTGGGGCTGTGTGTTGTTGCATGGCGAACGCAGAAAAGAACTTTCCGGTGCCGCCAGTCAGACAACGAATCAGCGTATGGAGCTGACTGCGGCGATCGCCGCCCTTTCGGCGCTGAAACGTCCCTGCCATGTCTTACTATATAGCGACAGCGCTTATTTGATCAATGCCTTTCGTCAAAACTGGCTGCACAACTGGCAAAAAAACGGTTGGCTGAACAGCAAAAAACAGCCGGTGGAAAATCAGGACCTGTGGCAAAAGCTGCTTGCGCTGACCGCGTTGCATCAGGTAGAATGGCTTAAGGTAAAGGGGCATGCCGGCAACAGCGAAAATGAGCGCTGTGACCTGCTGGCCCGTACGGCGATCCGGCAGCTGGCCGATGTTTGATGCTGAATGCGACTATTCCTATGTATGCGGCTACGCTGCCCAACCGCACCGTATTCTAGTGCATCGTATTCTATTGATATGGAGAGATAGGAGAGCATATGAGCGATTTTGAGAAAATCTGCCATGCCGTGCTGGATGGAGAAGACGAACTGGCGCTGGCAGAGGCAGAACAACTGCTTGCCGCAGGGAAAGCACCGCTAACGATTATCAATGACGGGCTGATTGCCGCCATGTCTGAGGTCGGCAGGCTTTTCAAAGAAGGCGATCTTTTTGTCCCCGAAGTTATGATGTCCGCACATACTGTCGCTGGTGTGATCGAGGCACTACGACCCCATCTGGGCGCTGAGGCAGCAAACCGTGGCAGGATTGTGATCGGTACGGTAAAAGGCGATTTGCATGATATTGGCAAAAACCTGGTCGCTTTGTTGCTTTCCAGCAATGGGTTTACGGTGATCGATCTGGGCAATGATGTGGCGCCAGAGCGTTTTTTGCAGGCCGCAGAAGAGCATCGGGCGGATATTGTTGGCCTTTCTGCCCTGCTGACCACAACAATGAGCAATATGCGCGCTACGATCGAGGCTTTTGTCGCAGCCGGGCGGCGGGATAGCGTAAGGATCATCATTGGTGGCGCACCGGTGACTGCAGACTATGCAGCTGAGATCGGTGCAGACGGCTATAGCGAAGATGCAACGGAAGCGGTGGAACTCTGCCGCCGTTTGATGGAGGTGGGCGCATGATCATCGGCGAGCTGATCAACAGCAGCCGAAAAGCGGTACGACCGTTGATCGCAGAGCGCGATGCGCAAGCGATTTGCGAGGTGGCCGCCGCACAGGTTAAGGCTGGTGCAGATTATATTGACCTTAATTGCGGTACTTTTTTGGAAGAGGAACCAGAACGCCTGCGCTGGCTGGTGGAAACGGTTCGGCAGGCGGTCGATGCGCCGCTTTCTCTGGATTCTCCCAACCCACAGGCGCTGGCGTCAGCCCTGCCCGCTGCCGGCCAACAGGTGCTAATCAACTCGATCAGCGCGGAAAAGGAACGTTTTCGCGCCCTGCTGCCATTAATATTGGAATATAGAGCGAAAGTGGTCGCGTTGTGCATGGCGGATGGCGAGATTGCGCAGACCGCCGAAGACCGTGTGATGATCGGCGGCAAATTGATCGAAGATTTGACTGCAGCCGGCGTGGCGCTTGATGATATCTATCTGGATCCGCTGGTACAGCCGCTTTCCGTTTCTGAGGCCGGCGCAGGCGTGATTACCGAGACCGTTCGTCGTATTCGGCAGCTCTATCCTGGCGTACATACCGTATGCGGCCTGTCCAATATTTCCTTTGGACTGCCCAACCGCAAGCTGATCAACCGTTATTTTCTGGCGCAGGCGATTTCTGCCGGAATGGACAGTTTCATTCTTGACCCGACAGACCAAAAACTGATGGGCGCATATTATGCCAGCCGGGCACTGGCCGGGCAGGACCGGTTTTGCGGGCAATATCTAAAAGCACATCGTCGTGGCTTATACAGCGGCGAATAAACTTAGCCAGAAAACTTTAACCAGGAACCCAGGCGGAATAACGGAGAAAGAAGGCTTCCCTTGACCGGAATGGATGAAAAACGCCTATGGGAAGGACAAAACGATCCATCCCAACTTGAACACATGGAACCAGAGGCAAATACGGATACTGATACTATTCTGCCTCTACAGCCGGGGCAGACGGTGCAGGAAGAAGACGATGAAGCCGTATCGCTGCCACTTTCGGCGCGCCGGGAAAAGCAGTTGGACCGGCAGAGCATTTTAGAGGGGCAGCCGCAGCACAAGGAATACGCTCCGCCGTCGCCCCCGCCACTGCGCTACCGGGAGATACCGCCGGACCAGGGCTTTACTGCCCGCGCATTGGCAGAAGGTGCGATGATGGTGGCGCTGGGGTTGCTGTTTAGCCTGCTTTATCTCTATCTGCCTGTCGCTGGCTTCATCGGACAGTTGCTGGCGCCATTGCCCATGGCTGTGCTTGTCCTGCGGCGTGGTGTCAAGGTTGGCCTTGCCGCGGCCGTAGCGCAACTTGCCCTTTCCGCTGTATTGTTTGGCATCGCGCAGGCTGCGCTGATGCTGGTCGAGTTCGGGGCTCTTGGTCTTTTTCTCGGCTTTTGTTTCCGCAATAAAAAAAGGCCCCTCTTTACGCTTGGTTTTTCAACCATGATCGCAGCTGCCGGCATGGTTGTCGCACTGTTACTGGCTTCATTTATCTCCGGACTACCGCTCAGCTCCATGTTTGATCAGATGTTGGAGATGATCGAATCCACTTATAGCCAGATGGCGGAGATGGCGGAAGCACAGGGACTTACTGATACTATGCTGGGCGGTCTTTCTGCGGAGGAATATGCCAGTCAGATGGTTGAACTGGCTACCCGGCTAACACCGGCATTTCTGATCGTTTCCGTGATGCTGCTCAGCATGCTCACCTATATCATCTCAGCTAAAGTATTGCGCCGTATGCGCTATGATATTCCGCAGCTGCCACCGTTTTCACTCTGGCGTATGGATTGGCGCATTGCCTGGGGTGTGATTGCCGGCCTGGCATTGGAATTTGGCGGCAAACGCTTCGGTCTCGTCTGGCTGGAAACGCTGGGCGGGAACGTGCTGTGGGTTTTTTGCCCCGTATTGTTTATCTGCGGCCTTTCTTTTGTTATCTGGTATATCAAACATTCCGGCATCAGTCTGTTTCTGCGTGTAATCATCGTCATTTTACTGATCCAGTTCAGCGGCTTTTCGATTTATTTTATTATGTTGCTTGCCGTGCTGGAATCCATCTATAATCTGCGTAGTCGCATAGCCACAAAAGCCGCACGTCGGCGTGGACAGACAGAAGAAGAAAAAGAGAAGAAAAAAAATGACCGCATTATGCGGTAATGCAAAAGGCACGCAACCAAGGAGGGATAAGGATGAAGGTTATCTTATTACAAGATGTCAAGGCATTGGGACGCAAAGATGAAGTGAAAGAAGTGGCAGATGGTTATGCGCGTAATTTCCTCTTCAAAAAGGGGTTGGCGCAGCCGGCAGATAAAGCGAATCTAAACAGTTTGAACCATGAACTGAAGCTGAAAATGCAGCGGGAAGCTGCGCTAAAAGCGCAGGCGGAAAAGCAGGCGGCTGAGCTTGCGGATAAAACCGTCGTTTTGCTGGCCAAAGCAGGAGAAGCGGGACGTTTATTTGGTTCTGTCACAACGGCAGATGTCTCCGAAGCGCTGCGCGAGATTGGTTATGCCATCGACAAGAAAAAAATCGAGTTGCCGGAAACTGTAAAAACGCTTGGCGAATATCCTGCTATCATCAAGCTATATACCAATATTCAGGTGAAAATAAAGATCGAGGTTCGCGATGCCGGAAAATAGTGGGCTTGTCCATCTGCAACCGCCGCACAGCCTGGAAGCGGAACGCGCGGTGCTTGGTGCTTGCATGTTGGATGCACAGGCGGCGAATCAGGTACGCGAGTTGGTGCGGGCTGATGATTTTTACAGCCAAAGTCACCAGCTGATTTTTGCATGCATCGCTGCCCTGGTAGATGAAGGCAAACCCTGTGACCTGGTGACCGTAGGTGACGCGCTACGCGTTTCCGGCGATTTGGATCAAGCCGGTGGGTTGGAATACTTGAGCGGCCTGCTGGACGCCGTGCCTGCGCCGGCAGCTGCGCCTTACTATGCGCGCATTGTGGCGGAAAAAGCGCAGGCACGCAGCCTTCTTTCTGCGATCGAGCAGGTGCAGCGCAGCGCTTATGAAGATGGTCTGAGCGCTGCAGAACTGGTGGAGCTGGCAGAACGCTCCGTATTTCAGATCGCGACTGACCGCCGACAAGGTGAGCTGCATCCGCTCGCAGAACTCCTGCCGCAGGTCTACGTTTTGATGAGTGAGATCAAAGCAGCTGGCGGCGTTACCGGCATCCCCACGTTTAACGATCTGGATAAGAAATATCTTTCTGGCCTGCAGAAAGGCGATCTTATCTTACTTGCAGCGCGCCCTGGTTGCGGTAAGACCTCAATGGCAATCAATATTGCACAAAACGCAGCGGCAAGGCATGGCAAGGTCGTTGCTGTGTTTTCGTTGGAAATGCCGAAAGAACAGCTCGTTCAGCGTATGCTCTGTACCGAGGCAAAGGTGGATCATTCCCGCGTGCGCAAAGGCATGGCCTCGAAAAGCGATTTCGTCCGTCTGAAAAACGGCGTTTCCGCATTGTCTAAGGCACAAATCTATATCGACGATACAATGAGTGTCAGCGCATCGGAAATGCGCAGCAAATGCCGTAAACTGAAAACCGAGCGGGGGCTGGATCTGGTCGTGATCGACTATATCCAGCTGATGCAGGCAGCTGCTGGCAGAAAAGTGGAAAACCGTCAACTGGAAGTAGCGGAGATCTCCCGCTCGTTAAAAGCAATGGCCAAAGAGCTGGATGTACCTGTTTTGGCGCTTTCGCAGCTCTCCCGCCAGGCGGAGATCGGCAAAGAGGCGCCTGGTCTAGCCCACCTGCGTGAATCCGGCGCATTAGAGCAGGACGCTGACGTTGTGCTGATGCTCTACCGGCAAAAGGAAAATGCGACTGGCGCAGAAACTGCAGAAGAGGACGAAAGCTGGAAGAAAAGCGGAGATGGCGACCAGGTGGAGGTGATCGTGGCGAAACACAGAAACGGGCCAACCGGTTCCGTGATGATGCAGTTCATCAAACAATATACGTTATTTGCCGACAACGCGGAAAGCTGGGCGGGCGATGAGGAAGCGCCGCCGCCACGCGCTGCAGATCTGGGTGACCTACCGCCGGATCTGGAAGTTTTTTAGTGGTTTTTTTGTGTTTTCCTATTGACAGATCCGGCGCAACACTATATAATCTTTAATTGTTCGGGCCATTAGCTCAGTTGGTAGAGCACCTGACTCTTAATCAGGGTGTCCCGGGTTCGAGCCCCTGATGGCCCACCAAAAGAAACTGTCGCTTGTTAACCAGGCGACAGTTTCTTTTTATTTCTTTTGACGTGCGGGCATGTTTCCTGTTTTATGATTCTCAACAGCTGCTGGGATAAAACAGGAACTTCCTCTGCAATCCACATACAGATGCATCCAGATGCGCTGCTGCAGGAACTGCGTCCCCGTTTACCCTACCCGATCTCGTTTGCCTTGCCGGGCGTAGGAAGACCGTGCAGGGGCAAAACTGCAGCCACCCTAAACGCCAAGCGTTTCATCGATCAGCACGATCGTCGTCGGCATCTGCCGCCCAGGCCTTTTCATCGTCACATAAACGCGGCAACTGCGGTCCGGACTTTCGCAATCCGTACATTCGCCGGATACTGCGCAAGGCGTTTTTTTCTGCAAGCGGCGGCAATTCTGCGCCGCGCAGCTATGTAGACGTTCTTCCGCTGCATCTGCATCCGGCACCAGCTTGTTGGCGCCAGCTACGATATAGCAGCGTCCCGGGCCAAAGATCGTACCAACCACACGATTGCCAATACCGTCCACATTAAATACCCATCCCTTTTCGATCAAGGCATTGGCAGAACAAAAATAGGCGTCCGCACGTTCGCTCTCCAGCAGAACCTGACGCCTGGCCGCCGCATCCATATCGGGCGCAGCCTCGATGAACTTCGCGCCACGCGCCTGCAGCTGCTCATGCAGGCTGATCTGCGCCAATGTTACCGAGCCGCCAAAAGCGACGCTCTCCCCTGGCTGTACCTGTTCTGCCAGCCAGGCGGCTGCTTCTGCACCGCTGGCGAAGCATATCGCCTGAAAGCCATTCTTTTGAAACTGTTCTGCCGCTTTCTGCATCCGTTGCCATTCCGTCATTCCAGACACTCCCTTTCTCATCAAAAACCACGATATTTCCACAGCGCACCGACGGCGCGCGCAAACAAAAACAGACAGATACAAAGTGCACAGGTCTCAATTGTCGCATCTTTGATGCCGACAAAGGCGCCAAAGATCCAAATGCCTAAGGAAAGCAGCAACAAAAGCAAATTATTGCGTCTGTTGTGCGGCGGCGCTTTTGGAATTTCTCGTTTACGCCCATCCAACTTCAATTTTTGCTGCCGACGAAGGAAACTTTCCAGAAAAAAGCCGGTACAGATCCAGCAGATGCCGAGCAGCAAAGTCGGCAAGGCAAGCCAAATCGTCCAGATGCCATCGCCGTAATCCACCGCCAATAGGAAAAGAATCGGAGCAAGCAGGAAAAATGCCGCTACACAAATCAACATCCGCAGCTCACGTTCTTGGTAAAGCCGAATCAAGCCGCGAACCGTAAGGAATATGCTGTATATCCCCATGCATGCCATTGCCACTACAACTGCCTGTGCCATATGATCACCTCAATCTCTGTTTTCCGTCATATCCGGCGGTTGCGGCCACGCACGCAACCAGCCATACCAGATTGCCGTATCTTCCGTTTCAAAACGAAGTGTGTCGCCGGCAGACAGGGGGTACAGCAACTCACCATCTGACAGCAGCGCAGTCGCATGCATTTGCTCGCCGTCGCCATAAGACAGTCCACTCTGCTGCTGTTGCAACTGTGGCAGCAGCAGACTGGCAGCTGCTACGGCTGCCAAACTTTCTTCGCCCCCATTATTCGTTATGGCCTGCCGCGCGGCTTCCGCTTTCCCCTGCCCGGCTGCCAACACGGCGGCAACCTGCCATGCCGCGGATTGCTCCGTCATCGCCAGCTCCTGTTCGCCCGCACGCAGCCCAGGCTGAATATCCCCGCTCAGGCAAAGCCCCCAACACAACCAAAGCATCTCGTCCACCTGCAAGGAAGTCTGTGCCAGCATTTGTTTCAATTCATTAAGCACGGAATCACCGCAGGCAGCCAGGCCAGTCAGCGCTTGAATCTGCGACAGGCGGTCGCTGTCTTGCCGCAGTATGCTGTTGAAATACATTCTAAGGCCGGATTCCGATACCCCAGGCAGATCAAGTGCAGCAATAAATACGCTTTCCTGCAGTGTGCCTGTACTGCCATCCGCAGTCTGCAGCGGCTGGTCCGATAACAAACGGAGCAGATTCTGCAAGCCGCCCGTATCCCCAAACATATCCAGCAGCTGCTGCCCTGCCGCATAAGCAGCGGGGGATGCCACCGACGTTTCCCCGGTGTTGCAGCCAGCAGCCGCAGCTTTCAACAAAAGAGAAATCCAATAAAAACGTTCCTCTCCGGACAGCACAATCAGCGAGCTACTGCCATCATCTGAAAACAGCTTTTCATCTGCCAATATGCCGCTTTCCAGCGTATAGACCGCCGGTTGCGCTGCATCTTCCTCTGCCAACGGCACATCGCCACGCAGCAGAATCGGCTGACAAGCCGCGCCGGCCTGCACTGCCATACCGCCACAAACTGCCTGCGCCAGCAACCAACCATTACTATCCATTACCGCCAATGCCGGAATCTCCGCAACAAAAACGCCTTCTGCATCTGTCGTGCCGCTGAGGAAAAATACGGTTTCTCCCGCACTTTCTGCGTCAGGATCATCACTTGCAGATGGCCATTCCAGCATGCCGCTGCCCTGATAATCGCCATAGATCGCCGACAAAGGATCTGCCTCCGGCTGACTGCCACCGGTGATAAGCTGCAACGCGACCGCTGCGCCCGAGACAGGCGTGCCAGCTGCATCCTGTACGGTAATCGTCACCGTCTGCGCTTCGCCGGCAGAAATCGCCGGTTCGCAAGCAAGCGAAAGCTGCAATGCACAGTCTGTTACAGCGAGCGGCAACAAAGAAGCTGCCGACAGCCAATAATCCTGCCCATCAAAACAGACTGCGGCAAGATAACTGTTCAAACCATTCTGCGGGGAGAATTCGCCAAGATAAAGATTTCCGCCGCCAGCTGTAGCGGAAACGATACCGCCCGCTAATTCCAAAAACAGGCATTCTCCGTCTGCCTGAGGAAAAGTCGCGGCAAAACTTTCTCCTGAGCGAAATCCCCCCTCTGGTTCCAACAGCAAAGAAGGCAAAACGGCCGGCGTAACCATATCATCTTCCAGCGGCTCAGCCAGGGATACCGATGCATCTCCAACCGTAAATTCACGCGCAACCAACAACCGTCCACTTTGCCAAATCTGTAAACTATATGTCCCGCTCAACAACTGTGGCAAAGCAACGCTACCGCTAAAAACATCACCCGTCAACGGCGCATAGCCGAACCAGACTTCTTCCCCGCCTTCCGCCGGATAAATATAGACAGAAACGCGCTCATATTCCAGTTCCGAACCATCACGCGGCTGCACCAATCCCCAGAAATAAAGGGTATCGCCATTTTGATATGCCGCCTGATCCGTATAGAGATAGCGCCAGGTAGTAAAGGCATCCTCTTCCTCTTCTGGTGTCCGGGTCAGCGGAAGCACCAGTGTCCTGTTATCATCCTCGATTAGATAAACAGCAATATCCGCTTCCCGTTCCGGCTGAACCAGTCCGGAACGGTCCGCATGTTTGCTGATCGAAGCTTGCCAGTCCGTCACTTGCGCGCCATCTGCAGCATCGCCGGTAGATGTATCATGCAGCCAAAACAAAGTCTGCCCGCTGTCTGCCGTCATCCAGGCGGATAAGGCGCTGACGGAAAAGAACAGGTCGCAGGATTGGTTCAAATACGTAACGCGCAGCAGATAATGGCCATCCGCCAAATGCTCAGGCCATTCGAAATGGAAGCTGCCGTCTGCCTGCGGCGAAAGCTGCAACATCGTCGTTTTCTCCAGCACAGCCTTTTCCGTATTTCCTGTGCGTGTAAGTAAAGGATCCCCCCAATACGGGTCCTGCCAGGCCATGGCCAGCAACGCATCCGCATAGTCCGCCGCATCCGTAAAGTGATAGAGTTTTGCCTGTACTGTCAACGCCGCCATCTCTGCAGATGCCAAATCGCTGCTGCTAGCATCTGCCGAAGCGGACAATGCAGCAAACCGGTCAAACAGCAATTGATCACTGATCCAAGCCCGGAATACCGGCTTTTCCTCAGGAAGGAACGCGCTTTCTCCTTCCACATACCAGCGGCTAGGCGCAGCAGCGGCTGTCTCAAACGAGAAGCTGCAGGGCTCCACCAGTTCCACATCGCTTGCCAGCAGCGGGATAGCGTTGATCTCCACCGTGTAGACGGTGGCTGGCAACCAGCCCTGCGTTGGCTGAAAACGGATGACACGGCCATTCTGGCTGAAGCTGCCCTCTGTTTCCGGGAAAATACGCACGGATGAAGCCAGAAGTTCCAGATCCACATCCAACATCTGATCCAGTACAAATTCTAGCGCCGCATTCACGGCTACGCCGATCTCCTGTGCCTGAGGACGTGTCTCCACTACCTGCAGCGGGGATTTTGTCTGGAATGCCCACTGATAGGATTGTTCTTCTGAAGAGATTGTAAAAGTATATTGCGTATCCGGTTGCAGCGGTTCTGCAGGAGAAAGCAATACTTCATTGCGGCTGCTGCCCTGGTGCACGCCCAGAGTGATCTCCGGCTCCACCTGCAGCGCGCGGTTAACGGATGCTGCACTGACATTCTCCGGAAACTGCAGGAGAAAAGCGGAAGAAACATCTACTCCACCCTGATCAGATATGGCTGCAGAAAATTCCGCCTCTGCCAACAGTTCATCCGGAATGTCCTGCACCCAGCGCAACACGATCAGCGCGCCCAGCGCAATCAGCAAAATCAAAATTGTCAAAAGGACAGCCGTCAGTCTACGCATAATCCCTCAACTGTTTCATCTCTTTATCTGCACGCCAACCATGCACGACATGGGGCGAGAAACTCCTTCTCTGTGCTGCTATTATATCGCATCAAACCAATAAAAGCAACAATCGCACATGCTATGCTGCGACAGGCTTTAGCGTATAGGATACGCTACACAAATATGCTGCATGGGAAACAACCAAATAAGATGACCGCGCTGCTCCGTACTTGCGCAATGGCTGAAGCGGCATGATGAAGTGATCTGAGATACCAAAAGCAGGCGGTGAATGCCGCCTGCTTCTTTCGCGTCCAGCTTTCATGTTGCTTTGGATATCCCACCTGCCGTTGCAGCAAAACCTCCCTGCCGTGCGCCCGCTTAAACAATACCAGACCATCCCGGCGGCAAGGGATGCCCTTCCAAACGTACCGGCTCCGGATAATCCACACCAAAGGTCTCCACGCGTACGGAACGGATGACCAAAGGCACCAACGGCCGGTTCACCTTGAATTTCATGCTTTCCGGCAATTCCACCGCTTCCAGCTCCACCCGTTCCCAGCGCTGAATCTCTTCCAGGCCTTCCACAACCAAGCCAAAACCGGGATAGCGACCGTCAAGCTTTTCACTATAAACAAAGGGGAAGAAGAATTCTCCTCCGGATATCTCATCCATCGCATAACCGCCCATACCGATCGTGCCCGGCCCCATCGGCAGCTGGTTGGGGAACCCCATACAGCGTGATTCATTGGGAATTAGGTATTTGCAGATCTCCTGATGAAAGGCAGCATAGCTCATATCCGCGACCCAGCCAGGCACAATGCGCTCGATCGCATGATGATCATAGCAGCCTTGGTTTGCCAGCCAGATAAAGCTATTCACCGTGTTAGGCGCTGCTTCCGGATAAAGTTCGATTACGATCCGCTTGCCATTTTCCATTTCGATCGTTGCAATCGGGTGCTGCGTCATCTTTCTGTCCTCCCTTTATCTACATTTACGTCAACAAACTATTGAAATACCAAAACCGAATGTTGTTGTAATTGTACTATATTTTTTTGCTGTTGGCAATCATTCAAGCATGAAAGAAAAGATAGAACGGTGAATCCAACAACATGCGCATCGCTCACAATCAATAAAAAGCCGATGCCTGTAGAGGCATCGGCTTTTATTTTGTTTTTCTTCGTACCGGCCGCAAAGGCAGGCTAGCGACGCAGCCCCAGGCTGGTGATGATCTTGCGATAACGATCGATATCCTTGCTCTTCAGATAGTTAAGCAGCGAACGACGACGGCCGATCATCTTCAGCAGACCAGTGCGGCTATGGAAATCCTTCTTATGCACCTTCAGATGCTCGGTAAGATGCGCAATCTCCCAGGAAAGCAGTGCGATCTGCACTTCCGGTGAACCCGTATCTGTTTCGTGCACACGATACTTCTCGATGATACTCTGTTTGGTTTCTGCATCCATTGCCATTTTTGTATCCTCCTTTTTCATCTAAACGCCCAAAACCGAGAAAGCGTCGGAGCATCGCTCTTCCCAGAATGGGTTTGTTTTCGGCATGAAGCCGAACAAAATAATTATATCTTATTCGATTTGTTTTGGCAAGTGTTGATTTGGCAGAATCTGCGACAAAAAATCCATCGCCGCCTGCCGGTCCGCTGTCTGCTGATCGCATGCAGAAGAGCCATCTGTCGACAAAGGCCGTAAATACTTGCCCAGCCAGACCCGCAACCAGCCCTCATCTCGCTGCGATTCCGCCTCCAGCGGCTGAACCACAGCAATGGAATGACCGGTCGCATCCAAGGTCAGCGTCAACAGACAGTCCAGTGCATCTTTGCCGCATGCCAACCGCCCGGCATAAACGCCTGACGGCGGCAGCGCCAAGCCATCTTCAGGCCGAAACACATATTCCGGCAGATCCTGGTTCGGAAAGGCGGCGCTCTTGGTCCGCATGAGGCATTCTATCTCCCCTTCCAGGGCATACCAGTAGCCCAGCATCTCGTTGACCGCAGCCAGATCCCCTGCCTGCAAATAGCGACGAATCAGGCTGGCACTGACCGTACCATGCGGTGAACACACCTCGTCGATCACCGTTACCCGAATGCCGCGCGCTGCGCACTGCTCCCGTAAGAGAGCCGGCGTACCCTTTCCCTGCGCAGCATAAGTAAAATTATAACCAACAATGACGTCCCGCACGCCCAGCTTAGCTACGATCACTTCTTCAACAAACTGCTCCGGCGTGCTGTTCATCAGTTTTTCATCAAAATGCAGGGTAATGATCTCATCTACCGCAAAGTAACGCTGCAGGATATCTGCCTTCAGGCGCGTGCTGGTCAGCATGGCTGGCGCACTGCCGCGCAGCAAAGCTAACGGATGCGGCGAAAAGGTCACCACCGCGCTCCGGCCGCCCTGTTCACATTTACAACGGTACAGCGCGCTCATCAAGGCGCGATGTCCCAGATGCAGCCCGTCAAAATAACCAATCGCACAGGCGGTCAATGGCTGGGCATCATACTTTGCTGCATCGACCAACACTTTTTTCATTGCGATCATACCGTTCTCAACCGCAGCAACGCCAAGCGGCGTTCCGGTTGTATCCAGCACACAGACCAGCGGCTGCTCTGCCAAATGCGGCAAATGTGCCGGATTGCCATGCGCCAGCCGCTGCACCGCAGAATCCGGCACCTCTATCATGGGAATTCCACACAGCGCTTCCCGCATCGAAATGAGGAAATCCTCGCGCCCGGCCGCCACAAAAGAAGATATCTCGTCCAGCGTATAACTGTTTTCCAGCCTGAAATTGCCAACCTGCGTGCGCTGCAATGCGCAAAGATGCGCCCCGCAGCCAAGCAGACGGCCAAGATCATGCGCCAAAGAACGAATATAAGTACCCTGGCCGCAGACGATCTCCAACCGACAATGCGGCGCCATCCCTTCTGTCCAAAAATCCAGCAAGCGTAATTGGTAGATCTGTACACGCCGCGGTTCGGTGATGACGGTCTCGCCGCGCCGTACCTTTTTATATAGCGGCTCTCCGCCGCGCTTCAGCGCAGAAACCGGCGGTGGAGCCTGCATGATCTCCCCTTGGAAATGCGGCAGAAGAGCAGTAACAGCTTCTGCAGTAATGCCCGAGGCATCCTGCACTGCGGTCACCGTACCAGCAGCGTCATAACTATCCGTCGTCACGCCGAAACAGATCTCGCCGATATAACGCTTTTCCCCACCAGTCACATATTCTGCCAGTCGCGTCGCCCTATCCAGCGCAATCGGTAATACGCCGGTCGCCGCAGGGTCCAAGGTTCCGCAATGCCCCGCCTTACAGGAAAAAAGCCGGCGCAACGCTGCCACAGCATGGTGCGAGCTCTCACCGGCTTTTTTGTTCAGATTGATAAATCCATCCATGCTAATCCCCGTCGCGTCAGTTTTCTTCCACCTGAAAAAGTGTTCTTGCTTCTGCCAGAACCCGCGGCATCACCGTATCCAGCTCGCCTTCAATCTTGCAGCCAGCTGCCAGCACATGGCCGCCGCCGCCCAGCCGCTGCGCCAACTCATCCACGCGCAAGCCGCGCCGGCAACGGAAGCTCATCTTGACATGCCCGGCATGCTCTTCAAAAAGGATGCCGAGCCGCACGCCGGAAAGGACCAGCGTATAGTTGACGATGTTATGGCAATCTGCCATCGTCGCACCATAGCGCAGCATGGTTGCGCGATCCAGCCAGCTGTAAGCCAGTTGGCCGCCACAATCCGTGCGGATATTTTCCAGACAGGCTGCCATCATCTTCAGGTTTGCATAGCTTCTGTCTTCAAACAGACGCACACGCACCATTTCCAGATCCACCTGCGGCAGCAGCAAAGAAGCCAAGCGCAATGCACGCGGCGTCGTATTCTGGTAGCGGAAACATCCGGTGTCTCCAGCCATCGCACTGTACAAGCAAAGCGCCGTATCATCATCCGGGAACAGGCCGGCATATTCACACAGCGCAGCGATAATCTCCCCGCTTGCGGCGGCATCTGGCTCTACCAGCGAAAGATCCCCCTGGAAAGCATTGCTGCTGTGGTGGTCGATGCAATAGAGCTTTTTCCCCGGCAACATCTCTGCCAGCCAAGCGCCTGTACGACGCGGTTCACCACAATCAACCAGCAATACCGCATCATAATCCGCAGGCCGCAGGGTATCCGGCGATACCATCTCCTCAAGATGCGGCAAAAAACGCAGATTCTGCGGTACTTCATCCCGCAGCACCATGCGCCAGTTCTTCTCTTCCCCGCGGAACATGCGATAAAGCGCAAGCAGGGAAGCCAGCGAATCACAATCAGGATCCTCATGCCCAACCAGCAGCATATTATGCTGTGTATCCAGCATCTGTAGCATTATATCGTAATTTTGATTACTCATCCCATTCATTCCTTATACTTATCCGGATTCTCGGGCGGACGGCCAGCTGCCGCCTTTTCATCCGCCGCGATCTGCTCATCGATAATCTGCATCATGCGTACACCATAGGCAATGCTGGTATCCACATGGAAAAACAATTCCGGCACAACGCGGGTTTTTAATCTCTTCCCCACCTCAGACCGAATATACCCCTTTGCGCTCTCCAGCGCCGCCGCAATCCCTTTCAGGTCCGCATCATTGGTCATGGGGCTGATATAAACATGCGCGGCACAGCCATCCGGCGCCATCTCCACGGAAACGACGCTGACCATGCCCAGCCTTGGGTCCTTAACTTCCCGATCCAGAATCTGCGCCAGCTCACGCTTCAGTTCGCCGCCCAGACGTTGCACTCGATGACTCGTCATAGCTTTACCCCCGGCAATCCGTGCCGCCCGCTTGGCGGGCGGCGACCGGCTTGCGTTAAATCTCCCTGGCGATCTCTTCCATCACAAAGACTTCCAATTCATCGCCTTCTTTAATATCGTTGAAACTCTCCAGACCAATACCGCATTCAAAACCCTGCAGGACTTCTTTGACATCGTCTTTGAAGCGGCGCAAACTGCTGATCTTATCTTCCGCCACGACAACGCTGTTACGAATTACCCGCACGTTGGCATTTCGCGTCACCTTACCGCTGGTCACATAAGAACCCGCCACGGCGCCTACCTTCGGCACGCGAATAACCTGACGCACCTGGACATTGCCGATAATATTCTCCTTGTATTCCGGCGCCAGCAGGCCGCTCATCGCTTTCTTGATATCTTCAATGCAATCATAGATGACGCGGTAGAGTCGGATATCCACTTCTTCCGCCTCCGCCGCAGCGCGGGCCGCTGGCGGCGCAACGATATTGAAACCGATGATGATCGCATTGGAGGCAGAGGCAAGCATTACGTCACTTTCCGAGACGCCGCCCACGCCAGCATGGATCACATTGACCCGTACCTCGTCCGTATTCAGCTTCACCAAACTCTGCGTCAACGCTTCCACAGAACCCTGTACATCTGCCTTGACCACCAGATTCAGCTCTTTAATCTCGCCCTCCGCAATCTGCTGGAACAAATCATCCAGGCTGACGCGTGAAGTCTTGCG
This sequence comes from uncultured Clostridia bacterium, assembly GCA_944390945.1. Lineage (GTDB taxonomy): Bacteria > Bacillota > Dehalobacteriia > UBA4068 > UBA4068 > CALXSV01. The sequence goes on along the minus strand of CALXRV010000008.1, from coordinate 29,609 downwards.
CATCGTCTCTTCCCTGTGCTTGACCTGCTGCTTGGCCGCGACCAGGCGCGCATCCTTTTCATCCTTGACCACGATGAATACCTCACAGGCCGGCGGCACTTCCGAGAAGCCCAGCACTTCGATCCGCGTGGATGGTCCGGCAGATTTTACTTTGCGTCCCTTATCGTCAAACATGGCGCGCACTTTACCGAATACCGCGCCGGCCAGGATATTATCGCCAGCATGCAGCGTGCCCTTCTGCACCAACAAGGTTGCCACCGGGCCACGGTTTTTATCCAGCTTTGCTTCGACCACAGCGCCGCGCGCCGCGCGATCAGGGTTCGCCTTCAGCTCAGCTACTTCAGCCACCAGCAGGATCATCTCCAGCAGGCCTTCAATATTCTGCCGTGCTTTTGCGGAAACCGGCACCATGATCGTATCGCCGCCCCACTCTTCGCTAACCAGGCCATGCTCCATCAGCTCCTGCTTCACACGGTCCGGATTTGCTCCGGGTTTATCGATCTTATTGATCGCAATGATAATCGGCACGCCAGCAGCCTTGGAGTGGTTGATCGCCTCCACCGTCTGCGGCATCACGCCATCATCCGCAGCCACTACGATGATGGCGATATCCGTCATATTGGCGCCACGCGCGCGCATCGCAGTAAATGCTTCATGGCCAGGCGTATCGAGGAAGGTGATCTTCTTGCCTTTGATCTCCACCTGATAAGCGCCGATATGCTGCGTGATTCCGCCTGCTTCACCGGATACGACATTCGTATGGCGGATCGCATCGAGCAGCGATGTTTTGCCGTGGTCGACATGGCCCATGATCGTAACAACCGGCGGACGTTCGACCATGTCCTTTTCATCATCTGCAACATCTTCCAAAATCTCCTGCGCGCGGTCGGTACGCACCTCGACAGTCACGCCAAATTCTTCCGCAACCAGGATGGCCGTATCCGCATCCAGCTCCTGATTGATCGTAGCCATAATGCCCATGGTAAACAGCTTTTTGATCACTTCGCCGGCTGTCTTGCCCATCGTTTTCGCCAACTCGCCGAGGATGACGGTCTCGCCGATCGTGATCTTTTTCGGTGTCACGGGAGGCATAACCATTTTGACTTCTTTTTTCCCCTTTGCGTTTTTCCCCTTGCCGGGTTTATTCGCCTTGATCTTACCCAAGCCCTTGCTGCGGTTTTCCGCCTCTGCGGCCTTTTCAAACACCATATCTTTGACAAAGACTTTTTTATTGTTGTTCGGTCTGTAGTTCGACGTGGGTTTTTCCGTCGGCGTAAATTTCACCTCTGCCGCTGGCTTCCCACCGCGTGGCGGGCGGTTGCCATCACGCTGGCCCTGCGGCGGGCGGTTGCCATCACGCTGGCCCTGCGGCGGACGGTTGCCGTCACGCTGCCCCTGAGGCGAACGGTTGCTGCCGTCACGCTGTTCTTGCGATGGATGGCTGCCGTCTTGCTGCTCCTGCAACAGCCGCTTTGCAACCGGCTTCGCTGGCATCGACTCTTCAGCGCGGGCTTCGCGCACTTCAGTACGCGTCTGCGGCATATCCTGCGGCAGAGCAGACGCTGTCTGCTGGCCAGGCTCCTCTGCTAAAGCCGTTTTCTCATCCCGTTTTGTCGGCTGTTCAGCAGCAGGCGATTCTACAGGCTGAACTGGTGATATCTTTGGAATATCCAGCGTTTTCTCTGATGTAGCGGACGCTTTCTGTTCCTGCGTCGGAGCAGCCTTTTCCGCTACTGGGCTAACAGGCGGTTGTTCCGCGGCCGCTGCCGGCGGCACGGCTCTTTCTGCCGCCGAAACAGAAGCGGATCCCTCAGATGGCATAGTTGCCGGTTGCGCACTAGGTTCGGATTTCGATATCTCCGCTTGCGCGGGAAGCGGCGGGGCCGCCTGCTCTGCAGCGGGTTCCGGCTTTTCCTCCCCAGCCTCGCCTGCTGCAGCTGCCATCGCAGCCTGCTCTTGTTCGATCACCGCACGCGGGATGCGCTTGACACGAGGCACGAAACCATCAGCGCCCGCCTTGCCTTTGGCAAATAGGCCGCGCACAGCATTGGCGTCCTTTTCGCTGATCGTGCTCATATGCGTTTTCGCATCCACGCCCATCCTGCGCAGCTGCGCAAGGATATCCTTGCTTTCCAGCGAAAGCTCCTTCGCTAACTCATGAACCTTAATCCTTGGCAAACAAACCACCCCTAACTGCCGGCGCATCCACCGGGCTGAAAATTCCAAAGTCAGTCGATCCCAACTATCATTACGTTTACCGATCTATCAATTTTCCCTCATGCCGACGGCTCGCTTTCCTCCACCAGCACACGCTTGATTGCACGGGCAAAACCTTCATCCAGTACAGCGATTGCTCCCCGACGGCTTTTGCCGACGATACGTCCCAGCTCTACCTTATCTGGCCAATATAGCACGGGCAGCTGATCACCAGCCAGCTCAGTCAGCTCTGCCTTTACCTGCGCAGCGGCATCTTCTGCCAATACCAGCAGGAATGCCTTCTTCCGCACGAGCGCATCCGCCGCTGCCGCATCCCCCGCCGCGATCTTGCCGGCGCGCTGGGCGATCCCCAGATAACCAGCGATCCTCTCCCGTACCTTATCCTGCATCGTTTCCCCCTGCGTTAGTGCATACCGTCGAGTATTCCCGCCTGGCAATCTCCTCCGCCAGAGCCGTAAAAACCGTCTCGTCGATCTGCGTTTTCAGCGCTTTTTCCAAATTATGCGCTTTTTGCGCCCGCTTCAAGCATGCCTCGTTCGCGCAAAGGTATGCACCGCGTCCCGGCGCCTTGCCGCTGGCATCGATGGCAACAACGCCCTCCGGAGATCGTACCACGCGCAGCAAACCACGTTTATCCTTCATTTCACGGCAAGCCACGCACATTCGTTCCGGCGTTTTCCGCTTACTGCTCATCCGATACCTCCGGCGACACATTATCCGCCGCTTCTTCGGCAGCTGCCTCTTTTGCCGGGTCAGCCTTTTCCGCCTGTGCGGCAGTCTCCAGCTCTGCCATCTGGCTCTCGCTCTTAATGTCGATCTTCCAGCCGGTCAGGCGCGCGGCCAGGCGTGCATTCTGCCCTTCCTTACCAATCGCCAGCGAAAGCTGGAAATCCGGAACAACAACGCGAGTAAATTTCTCTTCCGTATTGACCTCCACCGAAACGACCTTGGCCGGCGAAAGCGCATTGCTAACGTAAACTGCCGGATCTTCATCCCAACGCACGATCTCAATTTTTTCTCCGGAAAGTTCATTGACGATCGCCTGCACACGCATACCTTTTGCGCCCACGCAGGCGCCAACCGGATCAACATTTGCGTTATGACTGTAAACCGCAATTTTACTCCGCCAACCTGGCTCCCGCACGACGGATTTGATCTCCACCGTGCCGTCGCCGATCTCCGGCACTTCGCGCTCAAACAACCGTTTCAGTAGGCCAGGATGCGTCCGGCTGACCATAATCTGCGGGCCTTTCGTCGTTTTGCGCACCTCAAGGATATAGACCTTGATGCGGTCGCCCGGACGATAATTTTCCCGTGGGATCTGTTCCGACGGCGCCAATAAAGCCTCTGTTTTCCCCATATCAATATAAATATTGCGCCCTTCTGCGCGCAGCACCGTAGCCGTGACAATATCGTCCTTACGCATGGAGAACTGACCATAGACCATATTGCGCTCCGCTTCGCGAATACGCTGCACGACCACATGTTTGGCCGTCTGAGCCGCAATACGGCCAAAACTGCGCGGCGTCACTTCGGATTCAAAGACATCGCCCACTTCGAATTCCGGGTCGTATTCCCGCGCCTCGGCCAATGACATCTGCAAAGTCGGGTTCTCCACCTCTTCCACCACGTCTTTGCGATAATAGACATGGATATCCCCGCTCGTGCGGTCGATCTCCACCCTGACGTTCTGCGAAGAGCCAAAATGCTTCTTATACGCGGAGATCAGTGCAGCTTCGATGGCTTCGATCAACACATCCATCTCGATACCGCGCTCTTTTTCCAGATCCCGCAGGGCTTCGATGAATTCAGCATTCATGATTTTAACGCTCCTTTATCCATACGCTTGCTTTTGCTGCTCTAACGGTCAAATGTCGGCCTGTAGACGGCACTGTGCAACTTCATCTGCAGAGAAAACCAGTTCGCTTCCATCTTTCGCCAGAATCGCCAGCCCATCATCACGCAAACCCAACAATGTGCCGGAAAACTCCTTCTGCCCATCACGCGGCGCATAAAGCCGCACGCAAACCAACTGGCCGCTGAAACGGCGATAATCCGCTTCACGACGCAGCGGACGTTCCAATCCAGGCGAACTGACTTCCAGAAAATAGCTGCCGCCAACAGGATCATTCTCATCCAATGCCGGGCTGACCAGGTTACTGACGCGCTCGCAAAGATCAAGGTCTACCGGTGGTTCACGATCGAGGTAGAGGCGCAGATACCAGTTTCCCGCCTCCTGTACATATTCCACGTCGATCAGTTCTGCCCCGCAGGCAGCGACCAATGGTTCCGCCAGCTGCCATACCTGCTGCTCAATCCGATTATAATCCACAACGATACGCTTCTTTTTTGCCATTCCAGCCCCCAACAAAACAAAAAGTGGGCTATACCCACTTCCGACAGACAACGACTACGTTTTATTTTAACACAGTAGGATACAAATTGCAAATTTTTTTTGCCCATTGCGCAGAAAAAACATACCTGCATACCTCCCCTTTGCAAAACCGTTCCTGCGTGCTACAATGAATGAAAACCATGCTTGGATGGAGGCTATGCAAACATGATTCAAGACATTGCGCCGCACCATTTTCATAATGAATTCGCCATGCCACAGCCGCGCCCGCAGGATACGCTGCTCTGCTTTGATGGCGATGCGGTGCTGCTTTGCCGTAATAAAGCGGAAATCGTCTTCCCCAGCTGTGCTGAGGGTAACCTGCCGCCAGAAACGCTGCGTTATCTTTTCGTCATTGACGACCAACGCTTTTTCCTTTATTGTGGGGAGGGAAAACCGCAGATTGCCGGCTATGCTTATGATGCGTCCGGTTTTCGCGAAGCCACCCCGTCTCACCTCGCCTTTGCTGGCGCTACTGCGACGCAGCTCGCCCGCTGGTACCGCGAACACCGCTTCTGCGGCTGCTGCGGCAACCTAATGCAGCACAGCGAAACCGAGCGTGCTCTCACCTGCTCCTGTGGCAATATTGTCTACCCCAAAATCGCCCCGGCAGTCATCATTGCGGTAACGGATGGCGACCGGCTGCTCCTCACACGCTATGCCGGCCGGCCTTACCGCCGCTGGGCACTGGTGGCCGGTTATTGCGAAGTCGGCGAGACGGTGGAAGATACCGTCCGCCGGGAAGTGATGGAAGAGGTCGGCCTGGTTGTTGACGGCCTGGTCTATTATAAAAGCCAACCCTGGCCATTCACCGATTCCCTGCTGCTCGGCTTTTTCTGCCGTGCACAGGGCGGCCTGTCGCTGCATCCGGACGGCAATGAATTGGCAGAAGCGCAATGGTTCTCCCGCGATGAAATACCGGTCGGGCAGAACCATATTAGCCTGACACAGGAAATGATCGAATGCTTCCGCGACCGGAAGGATCCCTATCAAAAATAGGATAAACGCAATACTTGCTGCCGCAAAACGACGCCGCTCCGCCTGGGCGGCGTCGCTGTGTTGTCAGAAAATATTCAGGTGTTTTTCACCCGGCAATCATTCTCCCTTTAGATAAGGCTGTTATATTATGTCCATCGGGGAAAGGAAGTACCCCTCCCCAAAAATCCAATCGCAGCAAGCTGCAAAAGAAAGGAGCATTCCCGATGGAAGAACAGTCTTCCAAAAACAAAACCTCTTCGCAACTGCGCGGTTATCTCGTTGGTTTGACGGTATTCGCCATTTTGATCATCTGCACCTGTTTTCCCAATGCAGCATTGATCTAAGACAATTCTGCGCTGATAATCCAGCGCGTTCCGATAGAGGCATTTCCTCTCGTATCCGATCGTCACTCGACGGTTGGATGCACACCTCCCCCTTATTCCGGGCGGCATATGCCGCCCGGCTTTGCTTTCTCCAGCCAGGCCAGGCAGCAGATCTCCGCTGTTCACAGGGGTGAGATAACATGGATAAACCAAGAAAAAGGCGCATCGCGCCTTTTTCTTTACCTGTATGATACACCGCAACGCGCATCCTGCCGCTATCCGCCAGGCAAAGGGCAGCGGTCAGTTCTCGCTTTCCAAAGCTTTTTCCAGCAATTCCCGAACCATGGCAGGATTGGCCTGCCCCCGCGTCTGCTTCATTACTTGGCCAACCAAAAAGCCCAAAGCCGCTTTTTTGCCGGCACGGTAATCCGCAACCGGCTGTGCGTTGGCGATCAATACCTGCTCTACCTGTGCCTGCAATGCGCCGCTGTCCGAGATCTGCGCGAAACCATGCGCCGCAATAATTTCCGCTGCCTTACCGCCCTGTCGGAACATCTCTTCCAATACAGTCTTGGCGCTGGCTTGATTGATCGCGCCTTTCTTTACTTCACTCAACAGATAGGCAAATTCCGACGCATCAAGCGGCACCGCATCCAATTCAGCATCACTCTCATTCAGCAGGCGGGAGATATCACCCAACAGCCAGTTGGCCACGGTTTTCGCCTCCGGGAAAAGAGTATATACCGCATCAAAAAAGCGTGCAAGCGGCGGGCTGATCACCAACTGACCGGCGTCATAATGTGAAAGTCCCAGCTCAGACTCAAAACGCTGCTGACGTGCAGCCGGCAATTCCGGCAGCTTTTCCGCGATCTCCGCCAGCCAGGCCGCGTCGATGACTACCGGCACCAGATCCGGCTCCGGAAAGTAGCGATAATCATGCGCATCCTCTTTGCTGCGCATGGCGCGTGTCTCACCACTTGCCTCATCCCACAGCCGCGTCTCCTGCACAACGCTGCCACCGCCCGCCAGCAGTTCACGCTGGCGCTGCTCTTCATACTGGATCGCACGATAGACAGAGCGGAAACTGTTGAGATTTTTTATCTCCACTTTCACCCCCAATGCAGCTGAATCTGCCGGCCGCACCGAAATATTGACATCGCAGCGCAAACTTCCCTGTTCCATCCGCACATCGGATACGCCGGCATAAAGCAGGATCAGCCGCAGTGATTCACCAAAGTTGCGCGCTTCCTCCGCAGAAGTGATATCCGGCTCGGTCACGATCTCGATCAACGGGACAGCCGCTCGGTTATAATCCGGCAGCGAATAATGGCTATCCTGGATATGCTCACCGCTATGCACCAATTTGCCGGCATCCTCTTCCAGATGGATCCGGTTGATGCGCACATGCCGCACCGCACCGTCTGCCAACGGCAGATCAATATAGCCGTCATGGCAGATCGGCATCGGGTACTGCGTCACTTGATACCCCTTTGGCAAATCCGGATAAAAATAATTCTTGCGGTCAAATTTGCTATATTCCGCAATCTGGCAATTCAGCGCCAGGCCTGCCATCACCGCCAATTCCACCGCATGCCGATTTAGCACCGGCAGTACGCCGGGCAGACCAAGGCAGACCGGGCAGACATGTGTGTTGGGCTCCCCGCCTGCATCTGTTGGGCAGCTGCAGAATATTTTTGTTTTGGTTTTCAGTTCGGCATGGAATTCCAGGCCGATCGTGGTCAAATATTCCGTCATGCTTTTCCCTCCTTATGCCAGCGCCGGCCGGATGCGTGCGCACTCCAGCTTTGTCCCAACAGCAAACAGCGCTTCTTCGCCAAAGCTGCATCCGATCAACTGCAAGCCGATCGGCAGCCCCTCCTGCTGCCCTACTGGTACGACCAATGCCGGCAGACCGGCAAGATTGACCGGTACCGTACAAATATCCTGCATATACATGGTTAGAGGATCATCGCACAGCTCGCCCAGGCGAAAAGCTGTCGTTGGTGCGGTTGGCGTCAACAGACAAGAAAAACCGGCTTGGAATACCTCGTCATAATCTTGTTTGATCAATGTGCGTACCTGCAGGGTCTTATTATAATAAGCGTCATAATAACCGCTGGACAAAGCATAGGTCCCAAGCATAATCCGCCGTTTCACCTCAGCACCAAAACCCAGCGAACGTGTGGCGACGATCATCTCATGCAGATTATCTGCCTCCGCCCGCAGACCATAACGCACGCCGTCATAGCGCGCCAAATTGGAAGATGCCTCAGCTGTCGCAAGAATATAATAAGCGGGCAGAGCATAGCTGCTATGCGGCAGGGAGACCTCCTCGACCTCAGCGCCCAGGCCAGCCAGCTTTTCTGCCGCTGCCTGCAGCGCCTGCCGGATCGGCGGGGCGATTGCATCACTGATAAATTCCTTTACCAGACCGATACGCAGGCCGCGGATATCCTCTGCGCAGGCCGCGGCATAAGGGCCCACGGCTGCCGGTGCTGAAGTGCTGTCCATCTTATCCTGTCCAGCAATGGTCTCCAGCACAGCCGCCGCATCCCAGCAATCCTTGGCCAGGATACCGACCTGATCCAACGAACTGGCATACGGCACCACGCCAAAGCGGGAAATGCGGCCATAGGTGGGCTTGATGCCGACTACGCCACAAAAATGTGCAGGTTGGCGCACGCTGCCACCGGTATCGGTACCAAGCGCATAAACCGCCATATCCGCCGCTACCGCGGCAGCCGAGCCACCGGAACTCCCGCCCGGCACGCGTTCCCTATCATGCGGGTTACGCGTTACGCCAAAAGCACTTGTTTCCGTCGAACTACCCATAGCAAATTCGTCCATATTTAATTTGCCAAGCAAAACCGCGCCTGCGTCTGCCAGCCGCTGCCAACAAGTCGCATTATAGGGGGGCAAATAATGCTCCAGCATACGGCTGGCGCAAGTCGTCGCCACGCCATCCGTACAGATGATATCCTTCAGTGCCATTGGCACGCCGTCCAACGGCGAAAGGTTCTCGCCTCTGGCGCGGCGCGCATCAGAAGCGCGCGCTGCCGCCAACGCCTGCTCTGCCGTAACCGTGATATAAGCGTTCAGTTTGGCATCCAAAGTTTCAATGCGCTGCAAATGCGCTGCAACCGCTTCCTCCGCGCTGAATTCTCCTGCCGCCAGGGCAGCTGCCATTTGTTTCACCGTCAATTCCGTAATCATATCAAACCCCGCTCTCTGCAAATCCTGCCGTGCTCAGATAATGCGTGGCACCTTGAAACTGCCGCCCTCCCGCGCCGGTGCGTTAGCCAGCGCGCGTTCGCGCGGCAATGTCTCGCCCGGCTCATCGGCACGAAACACATTGGTCAATGGCAGAACATGCGTGGTCGGCGCAACGCCGGTCGTATCGATTTTCTGCAATTCCTGCATATATTCCAAAATTGAGCCCAACTTTTCCATGCAATCCGTCATTTCCGCTTCTGTAAAGCGCAGATGCGCCAAACGCGCCACATGCTCCGCATCATCGCGGCTGATGATCCGTCTTTCGCTCATATTCTCCACCTTCTGCTTGAACTGCTTTTCAAAATGTCTGGTATCAAACGCATTTTGCGACTTAACGCTTTATTTTATCCTATTTTTGCAAATTATGCAAGATTCGACCAGTGCGCTTGGCAAAAATATTCCATTTCCTCCCCAATAGATAGCATTTGATATGGCGAAAATAATGGCGAGTGGATCTCCCATTTGAAAATGACATCGCATGGTAAATTTCTCTGCATGGATTCGTGTTCTGCCGCCTTGCGGTGTATAATTTCCTGCAAAATGCGGAAAATGGAACTGGCGATATTTACCGTCCGCCTGTACAAGGCGCGACGGCGCAAAGCAGCCGCCGCAGCGCGCTGCCGGCGAATGGCGTCTCTCCTGCCGGCAGAGACAAAGACGGCAACCTATTTATTCGGGAGGTTGAAGAACATGAAAGCCACGGGCATTGTACGCCGTATCGATGATCTGGGACGCGTGGTGATTCCCAAAGAGATCCGCCGCAATATGCGCATCCGTGAAGGAGATCCGCTGGAAATATTTGTTGACCGCGAAGGGGAAATCATCCTGAAAAAATATTCACCAATCGGTGAGCTGGCTTCTCTGGCGCGTGAATATGCTGAAGCAATCAACGAAACGTTGGGCCAGCCGGTGATGATCGCAGACCGCGACAACATCATTGCGGTTTCCGGGGCATCAAAAAAAGACTTCCTCGGCAAAGCGGTCGGCAAACTGATCGAACGTTCGATGGAAGAACGGCGCATCTATTTGAACAATTATCCGGATGCAAACGCAACAGGGGGGAATATCATCGCAGAGGATCGCGGCGAAGACGCCTACCGTTTCCGTGGCGAGCTGGTCACACCGATTATTGCGCAGGGTGATCCGATCGGCGCCGTCGTCATTTGCACCCGGGATGCGCTAGGGGATGTCGAACGAAAGGTCGCGATGTCCGCTGCCGGCGTGATGGCAAAACAGATGGAGCAATAAGCTGATGGCAGAACAATAACCTACCGGCACAAGCAAATTGCCGACATCATTGCCTATATTATTACGCATAAAGAAACAGGCCTGTCGAATACAGGCCTGTTTTTCATCATAGCGAATGACAATCGTTCTGCCGCGGTCAATAGTGAACACCCCATCAACCAGCAAAACGGCCTGCTCCAGACTGGCTAAAAACCAGCTAAAGGCTAGCCTTTCCGTAAAGCTTCAAAACATTTTCCAAGACTCCGCTTCAGCCTCAGCTTGGCCGCCGCTCGGCTAAAAAGCGTAACGCAGCCGCATAGCCGGCAAAGCCCATGCCGCTGAATGTTTTTATACAAGCCATGCCGGCATAGGAGATATGGCGAAAGTCTTCTCGTTGCAAGACATCACTGAGATGCACTTCTACCGCAGGGATCGATACCGCCTTCAGCGCGTCGAGTATGGCGATGCTGGTATGCGTATAGGCAGCCGGATTGATGACAATGCCGTCCACCCTGCCATAGGCTTGCTGGATCGCATCCACCAACGCGCCTTCATGATTCGATTGAAACAGCTCTACTTCCACGCCAAGCTCCGCTGCGGTACGGCGAATATAGTCGAGCAGATCCTCATAGCTCTCATTGCCATAGATTTCCCGCTCACGCAAGCCCAGCAGGTTCAGATTCGGTCCGTTGATTACCAGTATCTTCATGAAGCACCTCCTGAAAGGCAACAGCCGCTGCTGCGGCAGCCGCCTGGATTGTCGTATCATTGTTAATTGTCCGTCGCGCCGCCTGCAGATAAAGCGGCAGTCTCTCCTGCTGCAGCTGCTGCAGCGCCGTGCCCTGTTGTGAAAGCGGGCGTCCTGCTGTCGCTAGACTTTCCAACGCGCGGGATAGATATAAAACACAGCCGTTTTGCCGCAGGGCGGACATGCTCTCCTTACATAACACCGTGCCACCGCCGGCGGCGATCACCAATCCCTGTTTTTTCCCCAATGCCTGCGCGGCGGCAATCTCCAGCCCACGAAAGCGCTCTTCCCCATAGGTGGTGATCCATTGAGCCGGGCTGCGGCCACTTTCTGTTCGGATCTCCTCATCCAGATCCAAAAATGGCCGCCCCAGCATCTCTGCTAGCGCCGTACCCACCGACGTCTTTCCCGCACCCGGCATACCGATCAGTACGATATTTTCCATTTCAGCCAGCAGCTGCGCCAGCACCTGTTGCGTACGCTGCAACGGCAGATCGCGGCCGAGGAAAAGACCGGCGGCCAGACGCGCCTGCTCAACCAACATCAAAAGCCCGCCCGCCGTGATCATGCCTAACTCCTGCGCCTGCTGCACCAAGCGCGTGCGCAGGGGGTTGTAGATCAGATCCAGCACAGCATGGCATTGCGGCAGATGGCGCAGATCGATCGGTTGCGCTGCATTCTGCGGATACATGCCGCAAGGCGTAGCATTGATCACCACTTCTGCATCCGCATGCAGGCGGTAAACATTTTCATAATCGACCGGCCCGCTGCGGGAGACAAGGATTACCTGCGCGGCGCCCTGATCCTCCGCCACCGCTGCCACGGTATGCCCTGCGCCGCCATTCCCGCCCAAAAGCAGCACTTTTTTCCGCCGCAGGCAGACCCCACTTTTCTCCAACAGCCGGCTGAATCCGCCATAATCGGTATTGTCGCCATACAGCTTGCCGTCCCTACGCCGCAGCAGCGTATTTACACTGCCAGTACGCCTGGCTGCCGGCGAAAGCGCATCACAGTAAGGGATCACCATCTGTTTATATGGCATGGTTACATTCAGGCCGTCGAAGCTGCGGTTAGTCAAAAAATCTCCCAGCTGTTGCGGCGGCAGCGCAAACAGAGAATATGCGTAGCCACCCAGCAGCTGGTGGATGCGCGGGGAAAAGCTATGCGTCAATGTTTCCCCCAGCAAGCCAAATACCGGTTCTCCGGCGGCAACAACATTGACTTCAGTTTCAGCCGCAGATCCGGCGTGCGCTATGCCGCTTTTGCCTGGCTCAGCCTCTGCTGCAGCGAGCAGCTGCTCCTGATATCTGCGGCTTACCGCAAATATCGTTTGATAGAGCGCCTTTAGATGCGGTGTCAGCACCGTATCACAACGTGCACACAAACGGTTCAACACCGCCTGCTCCCGACCGGGATGTTGCACAGGAAGGCCCTGCTCGCGCTTATATGTGGCGATCTGCCGTGCCAATGCCATCCTTGCGGCAAACAGGTCGCACAGCTGGTCGTCGATCTCATCAATCCGCATACGCAGAGCAGTCAGCTCATCCGTTTTCGCCATTTTTCTCGTCTTCTCCCTTTCTCCGTCCAGTTGTTTGCGGCTGTCGGTATTCGCCATCCAGCATCAGATCCAGCAGCACAAAAGCTACGGCCGCTTCCAGGCAGGGCAAAGCACGCAAAGCGATGCAAGCGTCATGACGCCCCTGGATGCGCAGCTCTGTCTCCCTGCCTGTTGTCAAATCCAATGTGCATTGCGGCAGGGCAATCGAAGGCGTTGGTTTTACCACCGCTCGCATCACCAACGGCATACCGCTGGTAATCCCGCCCAGAACCCCGCCATGATGATTCGTATACGTCCGCACGCTATGGTCAACAGCCTGAAAATAGCGATCGTTGTATTCGCTGCCGCGCATGGCTGCCGCTGCAAAACCGCAACCAAATTCCACGCCGCATAACCCGGGAATAGCAAATGCCGCCGCGGCAAGACGGTTCTCTACACCGCCGAACATTGGCCCGCCCAGTCCCGGCGGGACGCCCAGGGCAAAAACTTCCAGAACGCCGCCCAGCGAATCCCCCGCTGCTGCCGCCTCGACCACTGCCTGCTGCATCCGTAGCGCAACGTCATCATGGAAAACCGGCAGGCTACGTTTCGTCAGGAGAGCAAGCTCCTCTTTGGCCAGAGAATGCGTTTCCGGGCTGGGATCCACAACCCCGCCCAATGCAGCGATATGGCCGCTGACCGCGATTCCGCGCCGGGCCAGGATCTGACTGCAGATTGCACCGGCTGCGGTGAATGGAGCAGTCAAACGACCGGAAAGATGACCACCGCCACGCGGGTCCGCATATCCGCCATAACGTAGCGCTGCGGTATAATCGGCATGCGATGGCCGCGGAACGCTAAGCAGCGGTGCATAATCTGACGGCCTGGCGTCCGTATTCGCAATCCATAAACAAAGCGGTGCACCACAGGTCCTACCCTGATAAAGGCCAGAAACAATCTGCACGCGATCCGCTTCCTGCCGCGCCGATCTTCCGTCACCCCTGCCCGGCGCACGCCGGTCAACAAAAGTCTGCAGTGCTGCAAGATCAACTGGTTCGCCCGGTGGTAGACCATCCAGTACAGCCCCGACCATCTCACCATGTGATTGCCCAAAGATCATCAATCGTATATTCTCTCCAAAGCTAGAGGACATCGCATCTACCTCCCAGCTGTTGATAATCCTGCCAAAAGGCGGGATAAGACTTTGCAACCGCTTCCGCTCCGCAAATACGCAGCGGGGCATCTGCAGCCAGAGCCGCAACCGCCCAGGCCATGACCAAGCGGTGATCCCCACAGCCATCGACCTCGCCGCCGTGCAGCTGTCCGCCAGAAACAGAAAGCGCATCCGCAGTTTCCACCACATGTACGCCAAGCGCTGTTAAACCGCAGGCCATCCCATGCAAACGGTCGCTTTCCTTCAGGCGCAGACGCGCAGCACGGATGAAATGCGTCTCGCCTTCAGCACAAGCTGCCAGCACAGCAAGCACCGGCAGCAAATCTGGGCAGGCGGAAACATCGATCTCCGCCCCCTTTCCCAGGCACGGCAGCAAGCGAGGCAAAACACGATCTGGTTGCGCGGAAGCATTTGTCAGCCCCTTCACTTCCACCGCATGGCCCAAATGCGCCGCAGCAAGCCAAAAAGCGGCATTTGACCAATCCCCTTCCACAATAAAGCAGGACGGGGAATGATAGGCGCCGGGTTGTACAATAAACCTGTCTGGCGCAGAAGATACCGCCACAGCAAAAGCCTGCATCACCTGGCAGGTCAGAAGAACATAACCCGCCGATTCCAAAGCGGAACAAAGGCGGATCCTGCAGCCGGCTGCAAACAGCGGCGCAGCCAGGAGCAGGCCGGAAACATATTGCGAAGTGACTGCGCCCGGCAGGGAAAAATCCCCGCCCTGCAGTTGTCCGCGAACCAGCAGAGAGCCCGCATCACTGTGGAAAACGCAGCCATGCTCCGACATGGCAGCCTGCAGATCCGCCAAAGGCCGCTGCAGTAGCCGTCCGCGGCCATGGATACGGAACGCATCACAGCGGGCGGCGGTTACAGGCAGCAGAAAACGCAGCGTAGATCCGCTTTCCCCACAATCAAGCACAGGTTGTCGCGGCGTTTCCTTTGCCGGCTGCACATAGATCTCCTGCCGCTGCACAACGATCTTCGCACCCAGGGCCTGCAGGCAACGGATCGTTGCCGCGATATCATCGCTGATTCCATCCTGCCGCTGCAGACAAAGCCGCGTCGGTCGATCGGCAAAAGCAGCAGCAATCAGCGCGCGATGCAATGTAGATTTTGCCGGCGGTGCGATCAGCGTGCCGCACAGCCGAGAAGGATAAACCAAAACATCCATATTCTCTCTCCTGGCCCAGGCCAGCCGTCTGCCGCCCCGCTAACCCCGGAGCTGCGAAATAGTCCGCAGTAGAAATAAAAGAGAAAACAACTTCGCAGCATTTCGCTGCGAAGTTGTCAACTGTCGAATCGATCAGACCAGACTGGCCAGACGGGCCGCAGGCAGACATCCGTTTGCAGCACGCAAACCGCACAGCCGACAAAACCAGCCCAGCCGAAGGATCGCCTCTGTTTTAGCGGAAAGCCGGTACGATCCATTCGCACCGCAGCGCATGTCCAAAGTATCCATCTTACCTGCTCATATTATACTTCAGCCTGCTCGGCCTGTAAATAGCCGCGGGCAATTTTCCACTAAAACGGGCAGACAGGTTATCATTTCTTTCTGCTGTATGGCGTATCCGCCATCGGCAGCCCGGTGCGCAAGATACCGTCACGGGCATAATAAGCGCCGAGTACCGCAGCTGGCGTCGGAATACTGGCAATCTCGCCAACACCCTTTGCGCCGCCTGCAGGCTGTGCATCGCGTTCCTCATCCGGCATATCACTTTTTACCAGGATGGGAACAATATCCGGCGTTTCTGTGGCACGGAACAGGCCAAGCTGGCCATATTTCAACAAAGGCCGTCCTTCCTGCAGCGGGAAATCCTCAGTCAGCGCATAGCCCAGCGACATCGTTACGCCACCTTCAATCTGGCCCTCAATACTCATCGGATTGACGGCACGTCCCACATCATGCGCAGCAATCACCTTCTCCACACGTCCCGCCTCATCAAGCAATACGACATGAGTGGCATAGCTATAAGCCACATGGAAACGCGGGTCTGGGCTATCGCTGTTCATCTTATCGGTTATCCCGGCATACTCCCCATAGAATTCCCGGCCCTCCAGCGCTGCAAGAGAACCGGATTCCTGTAGAGCCTCACGCAGAGCATGGGCTGCGCGGCGCGCTGCCTCGCCGGCGAACAGCGTCTGCCGGCTGGCTGTCGTATTACCGCTGTCCGGCGCCAGCCGCGTATCCGGCGTCGCATAGCGCAGGCATTCTGCCGGCAGACCACAGACCTTACCTGCCATCTGCAGCAAGACCGTACCCATGCCCTGTCCAATGCAGGCAGCAGAGCAGTGAATCACCGCCTGTCCTTGTTCCACAATGATGCGGCAACGGCCGACATCCGGCACGCCAACGCCCAGGCCACTGTTCTTCATTGCACAAGCGATGCCATAGCCGGGATGCTCCTCGCAAAACGGCCGCACAGCAGCCAGTGTTTCCACAAGCGCGGTATCCGGCCCGCACAGTTGGCCGTTTGGCAAACGGTCGCCCGGTCGACAGGCATTCTGCCAGCGGATCTGCCAGGGAGAAATCCCAACTTGCTCCGCAAGCAGGGTCAGACACATCTCCGCCGCAGTCACGCTTTGCGTCACGCCAAAGCCGCGAAACGCGCCGGCTGGCGGATTGTTGGTATAATAAGCAAACCCTTCGATATCCAAATTACGATAACGGTAAGCGCCGGAAGCATGTGTACAGGCTCGCTGCAGCACTGGACCGCCCAGGCTGGCATAAGCACCCGTATCCGAGATGATACGCGCCCGCATCGCAGTCAGGTATCCCTCGGCATCACAAGCAACGGTCACCGTGACGCGCATCGCATGCCGTTTCGGATGGATGAGCAAACTTTCATCCCTGCTCAACCGCACCTTGACCGGTCGCTGTACCAGATAGGCGGCAAGTGCAGCATGATGCTGCACACTCATATCCTCCTTGCCGCCGAAACCGCCGCCAACACCTTCTGCCGCCTGCACGCGGACCCGCTCCTGCGGCAGACCAAGCATGGCGGCAACCTCTTTCCGTGTCTGATAGATGCCCTGATCTCCGGAAACGATGCGCACCCCTCCACCATCCGGCCAGGCTACAGCACATTCCGGTTCCAGAAAAGCATGTTCTGTCGGCGGCAGATCAAAACTTTGCGTCACCTGATGCGCCGCAGCAGCGATCGCTGCCGCAGCATCGCCGCGCTGCAGCCGTTCATGCGAAAGCAAATTTGTTTCCGCGCCGGCACTCTCGTGCACCAGCGGTGCGCCTTCTGCCATCGCTTCTTCTGGCGAAAAAACAGCGGGCAATGGTTGATATTCCACCTCGATCAGCGCCGCCGCCTCGCGCGCGATGGCTTCGCTCTCCGCAACGACCAAAGCCAGTGCGTCTCCACGAAAACGCGTAATCTCACCAATGCCGATCATCACCGGATAATCCTGTTTCAAATGCCCGATGCAATGCGCACCCGGCACATCATCCGCCGTCAAGATGCGAACCACGCCGGGATATGCCGCAGCCGCGGCAGTAGAAAGGGAAAGTATCCTGGCGCGTGGATATGCAGAGCGCAGCGCAGTGGCGAACAGCATGCCCGGTTCCTGGATATCATTCGCATAATGTGCCGTTCCCAGCGCCTTGCCAAAAGCATCAACGCGCAGCGGCGCTTCTTCGGCATGCTCCGCCTCTGCAGCCTCCAGAGTCGTCTCACCGCGCCGGATGGCAGCGACAAGCAATATCGCCTGCTCGATCTTTTTATAGCCCGTACAGCGGCAGATATTGCCGCGGATAGCCTGACGCACATCCGCATGTGTCGGCGCCGGGTTTTTATCGAGCAGCGCTTTGGCAGAGATGATCATGCCAGGAATACAAAAGCCGCACTGCACGGCTCCACAGGCAGCAAAAGCGCGTGCATACAGCTCGCGTTCCGCCGGCTCCAGTCCCTCCAGCGTCAGCACACTGCATCCTGCAAGCTTGGGCAGGCGCACAGTGCAGGCCCGCACGGCCTTACCGTCGATCAGCACCATACAGGCGCCGCAGGCGCCCTGGTCGCAACCATCCTTTACCGAGGTCAAACCGGCCTCGCGCAGATAGGCGAGCAGTTTTCCCGTACTCTCAGTTTCTACAGAAATACCGTTCAGCAGGAAAGTCGTCATACGAATCCTCCTCCATGCCGCAGCGCGCTTTGCTGTATCGGGATCAATTTTCCATATCGGGATCATACTATGATCATTATATCACACTTTTTCCCGTTTGTCCCCGCCTGTTTTTGTCTGTTGTCATCTTGCCGCTTCATTCCGCGTAGCGGCCGCGCCTGTTTGCGGGAGAAGGACTGCAGCTCCTGCAGCAGTCCTCCCCCCTGTTATTGGTTATCAATCAGTTTACCCGGCCGCACAACCGCAAGCGATGCGGTATCGCCTCAGCAATAAACGCGCTGCAAGCCGCGAGCCTCGATCTTCCGCAGCAAAGCGGCTGGATCAGCAAAACGTTCTGCCAGGATCATCGCTGCGATCACATAAGGTTTGAAGCTCGCTTCCTTATAGAGCGGATCACGATAGCGGTCGAACACGCTGGCGTCCACCTCACCCGACTCGCAGCTGACGCCGGTAATATCAGCCGGCAGGCAGTGCAGGTACAATGCCTTGCCGCCCTTGGTCAAACGCATCATCTCTTCCGTGCAAGCCCAGTCCTTATGTCCGGCATTCTGCGCCAGCAGTTCTTTTTCCAGTGCTTTGATCCCCTCGCTGTCACCCTTGCCGTAGAGGTCAGTACGTTTCTCCATAGCGGCAAACGGCGCCCAGCTCTTGGGGTAAACGATATCGGCGTCGCGGAACGCATCCGCCATACTGTTCGTCCGGCGATAAGAACCGCCGCAGCGGGCAGCATTGGCCTTGGCGACCTCTTCCACTTCAGGCATTACTTCATAGCCTTCCGGATGTGCGAGCACAACTTCCATACCCAGGCGCGTCATCAAACCGATCACCCCCTGCGGTACGGAAAGCGGCTTGCCATAGCTGGGGGAATAAGCCCAAGTCATCGCCAGCTTTTTGCCTTTCAAGTTTTCCACGCCACCAAACTGATGAATAATATGCAGCGCATCTGCCATGCATTGCGTCGGATGGTCGATATCGCATTGCAGGTTGACCAGAGTGGGCCGCTGTTCAAGCACACCGTCGAGGTGACCGCGCTGTACCGCTTCCGCAACCTCATGCATATAAGCATTGCCCTTGCCGATATACATATCGTCGCGAATGCCGATCACGTCTGCCATGAAGCTGATCATATTCGCGGTCTCACGCACTGTCTCACCATGCGCAATCTGCGATTTCCCCTCATCGAGATCCTGTACTTCCAAGCCGAGCAGATTGCAGGCCGAAGCAAAGGAAAAACGGGTGCGTGTGGAATTGTCGCGGAACAGGGAAATGCCCAGACCGCTGTCAAAAACGCGGGTGGAGATATTGCGCTCACGCAGATCGCGCAGGGCATCGGCGATCGTCCAGATGGCAGCGAGCTCATCGTCCGTCTTTTCCCAAGTAAGGAAGAAATCATTTTGATACAGGGACTTGGCATTCAGGTGATTTAAGCGGCTGATATATTCATCAAATTTGCTCATGATAAAGCTCCTTTCGCTTTTATCTCGCAGGCGGCGTCGCCACGCCACCTGTCTGGTCTGCAATGACTCCTTTATACGGTTAGCTCAGCAGTAGTATCTTATTTGCAATAGATTGTCGGCAGAGCGGCATAAACAGCGGCGCAGCGTACCAAATCTGCTTTCCAGGTCTTTTCATTCGGCGCATGCGCTTCCTTCTCTTTACCAGGCCCAAACCCGATGCAGGGAATACCGAAACGGCCCATGATCGAAACACCGTTGGTCGAGAAGGTCCATTTATCCGTTCGCGGTTCGCCATAAAGGCCACGATAAGCTTCCTCCATCGCACGCGTCACCGCATGGTCAGCCGGGATGACCCAAGTCGGGAAATAGCATTCCGTCGGATAAGAAAGACCGGTATAGCTGGGACGGTCATACTGATACATGCTGACCTTGGCGCCATATTTTTTAACTGCGGGCAGGGCGCGAATCTCATCCAGGCAGCTCTCCCAGGTCTCGCCTGCCGTCATACGGCGGTCCAAACTGATCGAGCAGGAATCCGCGACCGCGCAACGACTGGGCGAGGTAAAGAAGATCTCCGACGTGGTCACCGTACCACGACCGAGGAAACGCGCTTCCTTCCATTCCGGATTATATTTTTCATCGAGCATCTTGACCAGACCCTTAATCTCAGTCGTATCCGCAGCGTCGTTTTCGTTCAGCGCACGGATATCCAGCAGGATCTCCGCCATCTTGTAGATGGCATTATCTCCGCGCTCCGGCGCAGAACCATGGCAGGATACGCCCTGCACATCAACGCGGATCTCCATACGGCCACGCTGGCCGCGATAAATGCCGCCGTCCGTTGGTTCGGTCGAAACGACAAAGGCCGGTTTTACCTGATCTTCTTTAATGATGTATTGCCAGCAAAGGCCATCGCAGTCTTCTTCCTGTACCGTACCGGTGACCAGCACAGTATATTTGTCGGAAAGCAGGCCCAGATCTTTCATGATCTTTGCGCCGTAAACCGAGCTGACGATACCGCCCAACTGATCGGAAGCGCCGCGACCACCGATTTCTTCTTCATTTTCATAACCTTCGTAGGGGTCGAACTGCCAGTTTTCACGGTTGCCAATACCGACTGTATCAATATGTGCGTCAAAGCCGATCAGCGTCTTGCCGCTGCCCATATAGCCAAGCACATTCCCCTGCGGGTCAATCTCTACGCGGTCAAAACCAACCGCACGCATCTCGGCCGCAATCCGCTCAATATGACCTTTTTCATCGCAGCTTTCGCCGGGGATGCGGATCAGATCGCGCAGGAAGCGCGTCATGTCGGCCTGATAACCTTCCGCAGCCTGTTTGATCTTGTTAAAATCCATGATAATGACCTCCCAAAATTTTTCTTTCCTATCGGATCATTGATCCGTAATCCGCTGTTAAGTTTCCTTCCGATGAACCCATGAATGAAGCGATGAATATCCGATCTTGGTTTGGCTCAGGCTTCATCCAGATAGGGATAATGATATGCGCCATCCCAAACCACACGGCGATAGCGGCCGCTGTCCGTATTCCCTTCCGTTGAGAAGCAAAGCACCTGCGAATGCTCATCCAGCCCGATCGCTTCGCGCAAATCACGGTAATCGTCATTCTCCATCACCGTTGCCAGCAGGCCGAAGCCAACTGCGCCGCTTTCCCCGGAGATCACCGTGGGGTCGCCTTTTACCGGCACGCCGAGCATGCGCATGCCCTTTGCCGTCACCCAATCCGGACAGGAAACGAAAACGCTCGTATGGTTGCGCAGGATATCCCAGGAGATCGTATTTGCCTCACCGCAGGCAAGACCCGCCATAATTGTGCTCAGATCTCCAGTCACCGCATGGGCGCTGCCATCGCCGGCCAGCGCGGAACGGTAGAGGCAATTGGCTGCAGAGGCTTCTACCACCACCATTTTCGGCGGCGCATCCGGGAACAGGTTGGCAAAATATCCTTCCACCGCACCGGCGAGAGAACCAACGCCTGCCTGAACGATAATATGCGTTGGTTTCTCTACCCCGTAAAGGTCAAACTGCTCGGCTGCTTCTGCTGCCATCGTGCCATAACCCTGCATGATCCAGGACGGGATCTTTTCATAACCAGGCCATGCCGTATCCTGGACGACCACACTGCGCGGCGTGGCGGCAGACTGCGCGGCTGCCATACGCACGCATTCATCATAGTTCACTTCTTCAATGCTAACGCGCGCGCCCTCAGCGGCGATCGCACGGAAACGCGCCTCGCTGCTGCCCTTGGGCATCAATACCACCGCCTGCTGCCGCAGTTTGTTCGCCGCCCAGGCAACGCCACGGCCATGATTGCCGTCTGTCGCCGTAAAGAAGGTGGCCTGCCCGAATTCCTCCCACAGTTTCTGTGAAGTCAGATAAAGGTAGTCCACTTCCGAAACATCGCGTCCCAGTTCGTCAGCGATATAACGCGCCATCGCAAAGGAGCCGCCAAGCACCTTAAAGGCATTCAAACCAAAACGGTACGACTCGTCTTTGACGTAAACACCACCCAAACCCAGCGTGCGCGCCATACCTTTCAGTTTAGCCAGCGGCGTCATCGCATATTGCGGGAAGCTGCGATGAAAAGCGCGCGCTTTGCCAACATTCTCCAAACTCATAATCTGCAGGTTCGCATCCGCCGTCTTTTCCAGCCGGTTGGCCGTCCATTTGATGTCAAACATGCTGCGCCTCCTCTTTTCCATTTTTTCCGTTGCTGCCGTTTTCCAGATAATTATATAAAGTAAACTTTGAGATCCCAAAATGTTGTGATACTTTATCGCCGGATTTGGTAATCAAAAAAGCGCCGGCATCGTTCAAAAATTGAATCGCTGCAATCTTATCCTCTTTCGTCATCAGCGGTACCGGCTTGCCGGCAATCGCCATCGACTGTTCAATCAGATCATCCAGCAGGTCATTCACATTATTTACAATGCGTGAAGGCTCCTTTTTTTCTGTCCTTGCCTTTTCGCTGACCAGAGAATGCAGGGATTGTTCCAAATAAAGCAGCTGCGTAATATCATAGTTGATGCCAAACAGATACCGTGGTCCGCCTTCGTCATCCTGAATATAGACAGTACTTGATTTCAAGATTTTACCATCCGCTGAACGCGTCAGATAACCAAGTTGATCACGCAGCCGCGTTTTTTCATGCTGCATCGCTTCCAATACGATGCGGGAAGGTGCGTTGCCCTTGCTGCGGCCGGAAACCTGACCGTTTTCAATATGCACCAGGGAGCGTGCCGGGTCTTTTTTCTTCAGATCATAAATTACGACCTCGCAGCTTTCACCAAACTGCACAGCCAATGCTTTTGCCATCTGTTTTAGCATTTTTAATGCCGCATCCACCATATCAACGCCTCCCTCTCCCTGCTGATATATCGTTTCTCGGCGCTTACAAGTCCATCATAACACAGCTTTTCGAAAAAGCAAGCATTTTTCTAAAAAATTTTTTTGTTACATAAAAAATTTTTAGAAAACGCTTGCTTTCCCCGCCGTGCTGTGCTAAAGTAAACTCAGAAAAACCCTTGCGGAAAACTAACCGCAATCTAGGCTGATCACAAACAATGCAAACCATACATTAATTAGGAATTTAGGAAAGGATGTCCGGCATGTACATTATCACAAACGGAACTGTGATCACGCGCGACAACGCTCTTTGCATTCCACATGGCGCGGTCGTGACGGAAAATGAACGTATCGTAGCCGTAGGCGATGAAGCCTCGCTGCGGCAAAGTTACCCACAGGCAACGTGCATTGATGCACATGGCGGATTGATCATGCCAGGTCTGATCAATGTACATGAACATATTTATAGCGCAATGGCACGGGGCCTTTCCGTGCAGGGCTATGCGCCCAAAGGCTTTATCGATATTCTCGACGGCATGTGGTGGAATATCGACCGCCGGCTGGATCTGGAGCTAACCCGGCAGAGCGCGGTTGCCACCTATCTGGAATGTATCAAATATGGCGTAACAACTATCTTTGACCACCACGCGAGCTATGCACAGATCGAAGGCAGTCTGTTTGCCATTGCAGAAGAAGCGCTGCGCTTTGGGGTGCGCAGCTGCCTTTGCTATGAAGTTTCCGATCGCGACGGCATGGACAAGGCGCAGGCCGCGGTGAAAGAGAATGCCGCCTTCATTCGCTATGCAGCCAGCCGCAGCGATGATATGCTGCAGGCGATGATGGGCCTGCATGCGCAGTTCACTATTTCGGATGAGACCTTCGCGCTGTGCCGCGAACATACGCCGGCCGGCGTCGGCTACCATATCCACGTGGCAGAAGGGATCGACGACCTTCATCTCTGCCTGCGGCAATACGGTCGCCGGGTGGTAGACCGGCTGATGGATCAGGGGATACTCGGCCCGCAAACCCTGGCTGCGCACTGCGTTTATATCAATCCGCATGAGATGGATCTACTGCGTGAGACCGATACCATGGTTGTGCATAATCCGGAATCAAACATGGGCAATGCCTGCGGTTGCCCACCGACGATGGAACTCTGCCACCGCGGCATTCTGACCGGCCTGGGGACAGATGGCTATACGCATGACATGTTTGAATCCTACAAAGTAGCAAACGTGCTGCATAAACATCATCTCTGTGATCCCGGAGCTGCCTGGAGCGAAGTGCCGGCCATGCTGTTTGAAAATAATGCACGTATTGCCAACCGCTATTTCAAGACCCCGCTGGGGGTATTGCGCCCCGGTGCAGCTGCGGATGTGATCGTGCTCGATTACGACCCGCCGACACCGCTTGACGGCAGTAATATCAACAGCCATCTGCTGTTTGGCGTCAATGGCAGCCGCGTAATCACCACAATGTGCGCCGGCCGCCTCCTGATGCAGGATCGCGAGCTCTTGGTAGCGGATGAGGCAGCCGAGCTTGCGCATTGCCGCGAGGCCGCAGCACGGCTTTGGCAGGATATCAATGGTTGAGGGCGGTCCGCTGCTGCAGCCGCTTCTTGTTGGCTTCTTGACGATAAAAAATGAGTCACGGAAAGCGAGGAGGATTGTTCATGGGTGACAGGATGACGCCGATCCCCTTTGGCAAACTGATGGATTGGGCGCTTCGTGAGCAGGCGGCAACCGGCCATGTTTTCGGATTGCGCCAGCCCTATCAGAGACAAAGCGAAAAGAACCTATCCCTGTTCAACAGGCCGTTGGAGATTCCATTCGGCCCGGCAGCCGGTCCGCATACGCAGCTGGCGCAAAACATCATCGCCGCCTATGCGGCAGGAAGCCGTTTTTTTGAGTTGAAGACCGTTCAGACGCTGGATGGCGAAGACCTGCATGTGGCAAAGCCCTGCATTTTGGCAGAGGACGAATGCTATAACTGCGAATGGTCTACCGAGCTGACCGTAGGCGAGGCGATGGGCGAATATATCAAGGCTGCCGTCGCCCTACAGTTGCTGGCAAAGGAATGGCAGCTTGGTGCAGCCGACGGCTTTCAGTTCAACATGAGCGTCGGTTACACTCTGGATGGCATCCGTTCGGCAAAGATCGATGGCTTCATCGAAGGGATGCGGAATGCTGCTGGCACAGCCGCCTGGCAGGAATGTCAGGATTGGCTACAGCAAAACCTCAGCCGCTTTTCTCGCATCAGCGCCGCAGATATTGCTGCGCTTGACCCGCAGATCTGCAATTCCGTAACGCTCTCCACTCTACATGGCTGCCCGGCAGATGAGATCGAACGCATCGCCGCCTATCTATTGGAAGAAAAAGGGCTGCATACCTTTATCAAATGCAACCCGACTCTGCTTGGCTATCCCCAGGCCCGACAGATTCTCGATGAAATGGGCTATGACTATCTCGCGTTTACAGATTTCCATTTCCGCGATGACCTGCAATTCGAGGCAGCGGTTCCCATGCTGAAACGGCTGCAAGAGAAAGCCGCACGGTGCGGCCTGCATTTTGGGGTTAAGCTGACCAACACCTTCCCGGTCGATGTCAAACAGGATGAACTGCCCAGCGATGAAATGTACCTTTCAGGCAAACCGCTGGCTGCGCTTTCGCTCGCTGTAGCGCAAAAGCTAAGCCAGGCATTTGATGGCAGGCTGCGCATCTCGTATTCCGGCGGCGCAGATTTCTACAATATCCGTCAGCTCTTCCGCCTGGGGATCTGGCCGATTACCGTTGCTACGACATTGCTCAAGCCGGGTGGCTATCAGCGCTGCAGCCAGATCGCCGCTGCACTGGAAGCAGAATCTTATGATGTGCGACAGACGGTAGATATCGCCGGACTGGACAAGCTGCTCGCCACCATTCGCCAGCTGCCGCACTATCGCAAACCGCTCAAGCCGCTGCCTTCGCGCAAGTTGGCACAAAAGGTACCGCTGTTCGACTGTTTTCTCGCGCCCTGCCGCGAAGCCTGCCCCATCCATCAGGATATCCCTGCCTATCTGCAGCTGCTCGGCGAAGGAAAACCAGCAGATGCGCTGAACGTAATTCTGGAAAAGAACCCATTGCCTTTCATCACTGGCACGATCTGTCCGCATCACTGTGCGGATAAATGCACACGCAATTTCTATGAAGAAGCGATTCGCATCCGCGAAAGCAAGCTGAAGGCTGCCAAGCAAGGCGCTGATACCGTATTGCCGCAATTAAAGGCAAAGCCGGCAAGCGGCAAACGCGTTGCGGTCATCGGCGGTGGGCCAGCCGGTATCGCCGCCGCATATCTACTCGCCAAAGGCGGAGCATCTGTTGTCGTATTCGAAAAAACGGCTGCGCTCGGCGGCGTAGTACGCCACATCATCCCACCATTCCGCATCCGTAATCAGGCGATTGATCGCGATATTGCCTTTGCCAAGGCATTAGGCGTGGAATTCCGCTGCAGCAAGGAAATCACCGAACTGGAACAGCTGTTCCGCGCGGGATTTGATGATATCGTGATCGCGATCGGCGCCAGCCGCAGTACGCAGCTGGGCATTCCGACAGAACGCGAACTAAACGCGATCGACTTCCTGCGCCGTTTCAAGCTCCTGCCCGCGATGCAGTCACTGGCTGAACTGCCGGAACAGGCGGATGGCCCGGATGCCATCGCCATCCTCGACGGCCAGACGGCAGCAGGGCTGGATCTGGGCGAACATATTGTGGTGATCGGCGGCGGCAATACGGCAATGGACGCCGCGCGTGCAGCGAAAATGCTGCCGCATGTTAAAGACGTCACCATCGTTTACCGCCGTACGGTAAAACAGATGCCTGCGGAAGAAGAAGAGTTGCGCCTGGCCGAGGAAGAAGGCGTGCGCTTCCGTGAACTGCTTGCACCGCGGCAGCAGGCAAAGGGCAGGCTGATCTGCGAAAAAATGCGTCTAGGTGAATTGGATGCTTCCGGTCGCCGCAGCCCGGTCGGCACAGGAGAACTGGAAGAACTGGCGGCGGACAGCGTCATTGCCGCGCTGGGTGAACGCGTTGACGGCGGGATCTATACTGCTTTCGGCCTGAAAACAGACCATTGGGGCGCCCCACTTTACAATGCAAAGACAATGGAGTCTTCCCTGCCCCATGTTTATGTGATCGGCGACGGTGCGCACGGTCCGGCCACTGTGGTTGAAGCGATCGCTGATGCGACTGCAGCGGCGCAGGCTATCCTGAAGGCAGCGCCGGCAGCTGCGATTGAAGCCGCGACTGATGTGCAAACCGCAGCGGCGCGGCATGGTATACTTGCGGAGTATCGTGGCGGCAACGAAGCGACACGCTGTCTCGCCTGCAGCACAGTCTGCGAAGCCTGCACCGAAGTATGCCCCAACCGTGCAAATCTTGCGATTCGCGTGCCGGGCGAACATATGCCCGTCATCCTGCATGTCGATGCCATGTGCAATGAATGCGGCAACTGTGCAGCTTTCTGCCCTTATGACAGTGCACCATATCTTGACAAGCTCACCCTTTTTGCCAACGCGGCGGATTTTGATCATAGCAAAAACAATGGGTTCTTCCGTATCGATGCCACCTCTGGCCGATACCGGCTGCGGCTTGAGGGAGAAACACGGGACTTGCAGCCAGCGGAAGAAAACAGCCGTATCGCCATGTTGTTGCGCCAGCTGGAAAAGGAATATGCCTATCTGTTTTAGCCAGTTGCATACTGCTGGAAAACTATAACTGAACACTTATAGAAAGGATGATCGATGATGAAAAAGACAGCAATCAACGCAGCGAAAGCCCCGGCAGCCGTAGGCCCTTATGTACATGCCGTGCAGGCGGGCGATATGATCTTCACTTCCGGTAGCCTAGGGATGGATCCGCAAAGCGGCGCGCTGGCAGAAGGCGTGGAAGCACAGGCCAGATTGGCGCTGCAGAATCTGGGAGCTATTTTGGAAGCTGCAGGTGTTGGCTTTGGTGATGTCGTCAAAACGACCGTATTCCTGGCGGATATGAATGATTTCGCTGCAGTAAACGCGATTTACAGTGAATTCTTTTCCGGCGACAGCAAGCCGGCGCGTTCCTGCGTGCAGGTTGCCCAATTACCAAAGGGCGGCCTGGTCGAAGTTGAAGCGATTGCCGTTCGTCCCTGCTGCTGATTTTTGTCCACGCATTTGTTGAATTGTTTTATTCGGGGAGGCCGCTCACATGGCAAACAAAGAAAAGGCGCTGTCCGGCTCAATTTTTTCACTAAATGGACGTCCGCCGCTCGGGCAGGCATTGCCGCTCGCATTCCAGCATGTCTGTGCAATGATCGTTGGTTGTGTCACCCCTGCGATCATCGTAGCAGGCACTGTGGGCCTGCCGCAGGCAGACCGTGTGATTCTGATCCAGGCGTCGTTGGTCGTTTCCGCAGTGACCACTTTTATCCAGGTTTGTACGATCGGCGGCCGCTTTGGCTGCGGATTACCGGTAATCTTTGGCATCAGCTTTGCCTACCTGCCAAGCATGCAGGCAATCGCCGGCACGTTTAATATCGCATCCATTTTTGGCGCACAGGTTGCCGGAGCCGCCTGTGCCGTGGTGTTTGGCCTCTTCGTCAACAAGCTACGCCGTTTTTTCCCACCGCTGATCACCGGCACGGTGGTATTCACCATCGGTCTTTCGCTGTACCCAACAGCGATGAACTATCTTGCCGGCGGAACAGGCAGTGCGGATTATGGCTCCTGGCAGAACTGGTTGGTCGGCCTGATCACGCTGGCTGCGGTCACGGTGCTTAACCACTGGGGCAAGGGGCTGGTCAAGTTGGCCTCGCTCCTGATCGGCCTCATCTTTGGCTATCTTGTTTCTGCTTGCTTCGGCATGGTCGGCTTTGAGGAAGTTGCCAGCGCAGGCTATTTCCAGCTGCCACAGTTCCTCCATTTCGGCATGGAATTCGAAGTATCCGCGGTCGTCACCATTGCCCTGCTCTTCATCATCAATTCTGTGCAGGCGATTGGTGATTTGACCGCGACCACTTCCGGCGGTTTGGACCGTGTGCCCACAGATCGTGAGCTGAAAGGCGGCATCGTAGCATACGGCCTGCTCAATCTCGGTGGTGCGTTCTTTGGCGGCATGCCGACAGCCACTTACAGTCAGAATGTCGGCATCGTGGCGACAACCAAAGTTGTCAACCGCATGATCTTTCTGCTGGCTGCCGTTATCATGCTGGTCGCTGGACTAATTCCAAAATTCTCAGCCCTGCTCACCACCATCCCCTATTGCGTCCTGGGCGGCGCGACACTTTCGGTATTCGCTTCAATCACCATGACCGGGATGAAACTGATTGCCAGCGAAGGACTCTCTTACCGCAATACTTCTATCGTCGGACTGGCTGTGGCGATGGGCGTTGGCATCACCCTGGTGCCGCAAGCCCTGGCACTTTTCCCTGCCTGGGTAACTACGGTATTCGGCAAATCGCCCGTTGTCTTGGCAACGCTGGTCTCCATTCTGCTCAATCTGACCTTACCCGGGCGTAACAGCAATAAAAAACAGCAGTCCGCAGATCAGCAAGCATAAGCAAGGAGAAAATCAAAAAACCGCTTGCCACCTTAAACAGTTTATGGTATATTTGTAGGGCTGAATGTTTTTTGTTGTACGCGGAGAGGTATCGAAGTGGTCATAACGGGGCTGACTCGAAATCTTGCGGGGAGCTGTCCGTTTCGTCCACCAAAAACCTTGTAACCATGCGGGTTTTACCCGGTTCGAAAATTGAATAAGTTTGCTGTTCTTTC
>CALXRV010000007.1 GCA_944390945.1 uncultured Clostridia bacterium | reverse complement strand
AGCAGTATATCAAAGCTGTTGATGATATCAGCTTTCAGGTCTTCCGCGGCGAGACCTTTGGTCTGGTCGGCGAAAGCGGCTGCGGCAAGAGCACGCTTGGCCGCGCGATGATCTATCTTTATCCGCCAACCTCGGGCGAGGTCATCTTCGACGGCCAGCGCATTTCCGCGCTGAAACCGCGCGAGCTGAAAAGCTTCCGCAAACGGATGCAGTTCATTTTTCAGGATCCCAGCGCCTCGCTGAATCCGCGTAAAACCGTTTCTTCCATCCTGCAGGAGCCGTTCCGCATTCACGGCGTGGGTACGCATGAGGAACGGAATGAAAAGATCAAATACCTGCTGGAGCGGGTGGGGCTTTCTTCTTATCACCTTTCCCGCTATCCGCATGAGCTTTCCGGCGGGCAGAAGCAGCGTGTGGGCGTAGCGCGTGCGCTGGCGCTCAATCCGCAGCTGATCATCTGCGACGAGGCGGTGTCAGCGCTGGATGTTTCCATTCAGGCGCAGGTGATCAACCTGCTGGAGGATCTGCAGGCAGAGTTCCACCTGACTTACATGTTCATCTCGCATAATCTTTCCGTCGTCCACCATATCAGCAACCGGGTGGGCGTGATGTACCTTGGCAAAATGGTGGAAGTGGGCGCGCATGACGCGATTTACGATGATACGAAGCATCCGTATTCGCAGGCGCTGATCTCTGCTATCCCGAAATCCGATCCGCTGGAGAGCAAGGAGCGTATCCTGCTCAGCGGCGATGTGCCTTCGCCGGCCAACCCGCCCAGCGGCTGCCGGTTCCATACGCGCTGCCGTTATGCGAAGGATATCTGCGCCAAGGCGGAACCGCCGCTGCTGCCGGTGGGCGAGGATCATTTCGTGGCCTGCCATCTTTATAGTGGGGATTGAGGCTGCGCTTCCGGTGATACGGTCATGGTTGAAAACGGCTTGATCTCAGAGTGTTGCAACTGCAGGGAGAAGCCTGAAAAGAAAAACAGGGAGGAGATGCTTCATGAAGAAAACACTGCTGCTCGTATTTTTGTTGCTGCTGCTGTTTGCGTTTGCGGCCTGCGCTCCGGCGGAGACGACGCCTCCGGATGGGGGGGATGCTACACCGGAGAGCGAGGGGACAGAAGGAACGGAAGAGGCAACTGCCGGCGGGGAAAAGCAGCTGATCATTGCCGTCAACCCGGACTATGAAAGCTTTGACCCGGCCATCGCCTATGAGGTCTATGGCATGCTGGTACTTCATGCCTGCTATGACAATTTGTTTGAATTCCAGGACAGCCTGGAGAACCTCGCACTAGGGGCGGCGGAAAGCTATGAGGTATCGGAAGACGGCATGACCTATACCTTCAAGCTGAAAGAGGGCATGGTTTTTGCCAGCGGCAATCCGATGACTTCCGCTGATGTAAAGTGGAGTTTCGAGCGCGGCATCAATATGAAGGGCAATGGTGCTTTCATGGGCGACGGTATCGTCTCGATCGAGACGCCGGACGACCTGACGGTCGTCATCCAGCTCTCTGCACCGGATCCCTCCTTCCCGACCAAGCTCTCCTATAATGTGTTCAGCATCATGGACAGCGCTTTGGCCACAGAGCACGGCGCCACCAATGCGGAGAACGCGGCAGAAGTGGATACGGCCAAGACTTGGCTGGACAGCAACAGCGCAGGTTCCGGCCCGTATTATATCGAGTCCTACACGCCGAAAGTGGAAGTTGTGCTGGCGCGTAATGAGAACTACTATGGCGAAGCACCTTATTATGACAAGATCAGCATTAAAACCGTCGTGGATTCCAACACGCAGGTGATGATGCTGCAGGCAGGCGATGTGGATATCGCGATGAACGTCGATCCGGAACAGGCAAAAAGCCTGGAAGGCGTGGAAGGCATCGAGGTCAAAGATGCGCAGTCGTTGACGGTCAGCTTCCTACTGATGAACCGCGATCCGGAAGTCGGCGGCCCGGTGGCAGATCCTACCGTACAGAAAGCGATTCGCCTGGCGCTGGATTATCCGGGCATTCAAACCATTGCCGGTCCCGGCATGGTGACGCCGGTCGCGCCGTTCCCGATCGGCCTCTTCGGTTCGCTGCCGGCGATGGATGTCAGCGAATATCCGAAGACGGAAGAAGCGCTGGCCCTGATGGAAGAAGCGGGCTATGCTGACGGCTTTACGGTGGACTTTTATGTGCCGACCACCATCGTTGCCGGCGTGGATTTCAGCCTGCTTTCGCAGAAGATCCAGAGCGATCTCAATACGATCGGCATTCAGACGAACATCATCCCCGAAGATGTGACGATCTCGCTGGAAACTTACCGCACCGGTAAACAGCCGCTCGGCCTCTGGTACTGGAACCCGGATTATCCGGATAACAACAGCCAGCTTGCCTTCCTGCCCGGTCAATCCGTCGGCCTGCGCGCCAACTGGACTGCGGACATGAATCCGGAACTGGCGGAACTGGCGATCGAGGCGGCCTCTATCGTAGATGAGGATGCGCGTGAGGAAGCGTTTGCCACGATCCAGGAAATGATGCAGGAGGATACGCCTTTTGCCTGCCTGCTGCAACATACCAGTCAGTATGCCATCGATTCCAGCCTGCAGGGCGTGGAATATATCGACCGCTATAAATTTGACCTGAAAGCGATTTCCGGCGAATAAGCAGTAGACAGCTGATGGCGGGGAAAGCCCGGCTTTCCCCGCCGCAGCGGCGGCGGCTGAAGCCTGCGCCTGCTATCGCTTTTGCCAAAGGGGGCGATTCCTGGTATGGATATGTTGAAATACGTGGTACGAAGACTGTTCTTCCTCTTTTTCCTGATGATCGGGATCTCGCTGGTGGTTTTCCTGATCTCCCATGCTGTGCCGAGCGACCCTGTCGTGGCGAATCTCAGCCAGCGCAATCTCGATAATGAGGAAATGGTGGCCGCCTTTAAGGAAAAGTGGGGCTTGGACCAGCCGCTTTATAAGCAGTATCTCATCTATCTGAAAGGTTTGCTGCAGGGGGATCTGGGTATTTCCATCCGCACGCAACGCAATGTGATCGATGACCTGAAGCTGTATTTCCCGGCGACGATCGAGCTGTCTTTATTCGGTATTGTTTTTGCCGTCATCTTCGGCATGTTGTTCGGCGTGATCTCCGCGATTAAACGAAATACGGTGGTGGATCAGATCCTGCGCGGCGTTTCGGTGTTCGGCGTATCTGTGCCCAGCTTCTGGCTGGCGTTGATCCTGCTCTATATTTTCTATCTGGTGCTGGGCATTGTTCCCGGGCCGGGGCGGATTTCCACCCACCTGGCTGCGCCAATGGCAGTGACCGGGTTTTATACGATCGATGCTTTGATCATGGGTGATTGGCCGCTATTTTGGGATGCGGTGCGACATCTGCTGCTGCCGGGCGCCTGTCTGGGCATGTTCACGATGGGCCTGATCACCCGTACTACCCGCTCCAGTCTGCTGGAAGTGCTTTCGATGGATTATATCCGCACCGCACGTTCCAAGGGGCTGCGGGAAAAGGCGGTGATCGTCGGACATGCGTTGGGCAATGCGCTGATCCCGGTGATCACGGTCATCGGCGTTGGCTTTGGCAATCTGCTCGGCGGTATGGTGCTGGTGGAGACGATCTTCGCCTGGCCGGGCATCGGCCAGTATGCCTTCCAAGCAGCCAAGATGCTCGATTTCCCCGCTATCGTCGGCGTTGCGCTGTTGATCTCGCTGAACTATGTTGTGCTCAATCTAATCGTCGATGTTCTCTATGGTGCGCTTGATCCCAGAGTGAGGTATAGATAAATGATAAGGCGGCTAATCAAACAAAACAGGCTTTTTGCTATCGGCTTGACCTTATGTGCGATTTGGCTGATCATCGCAGTAATTGCGCCATATGTTGTGCCATATGACCCGCTCTATCAGGATTTGACGGCGCGTTTTTCATCGCCTTCGGCAGAGCATTGGTTTGGAACGGATGCGCTTGGTCGTGATATTTTCAGCCGGGTGATGACCGGCAGCCGCATCAGTATCGGTGCCGGCCTGCTGACCATTGTTTTTGCCGCGGCCGTCGGCGTGATCTATGGCGGTATCTCCGGCTATGCCGGCGGCCTGATTGACGAGCTGATGATGCGTGGCAGCGAGCTGGTGCAATCTTTCCCCACCATCATTCTGGCGATGGTGATCTGCGCCGCGCTTGGCCCCAGCCTGTATAATGCATTGATCGCCATGGTCGTCGTCTGGTGGCCAAACTATGCACGCGTCATGCGCAGCATGGTAATCCAGGTAAAATCGAACGAATATGTGGAAGCTTCAAAATCGCTTGGCGCCAGTCGCTTCCGCATCTTTTTCAAAGAGATCCTGCCCAACAGTATCGGCTCTATCGTCGTGTTGGGTACGGTGGATTTTGGCAATGCCATTCTGCTCTTTGCCGGTCTTTCCTATCTTGGTCTCGGCTCGCCGCCGCCCACGCCGGAATGGGGGCTGATGGTTTCGGAAGGCTCGGATTATTTCCAGCATTGGTGGATGGCTTCCTTCCCCGGGCTGGGCATCCTGACCATGTCGATGGGTGCGAATTTTATCGGTGATGGCGTGCGTGATTTCCTTGATCCCAAATTGCGGAAGGAGCTTTGATCCTGTTACGGGAGCATGGGCAGAAAGAAATGGTGCGTCATGGATGACCAATATGGTGAAATTATCAAGACTTGTCGTCAAATGCGTGGAATGACCCTGAAAGAACTGGGCGAGAAGACGGCTCTTTCCGCTGGATATCTTTCAATGATCGAACGCGGCCTGACGACGGTGAAAATCAGTACCCTGCAGAAGATTGCGGCGGCTTTTGGACTAGGGTTGAGCGAGTTTTTTGCCATTCCGCTGCAGGGAGGCGGCAATGTGCTCCGTTCTCATGACCGCTGTTCTGCCCGGCGCTATGTCGCCGGCAAGCAGGTCTACTTTGATCTGCGTGCTTATCTGGGAAAGAACAGCGTGGCGCTGGCGCCGTATCTGCTGTTGCTGTTGCCCGGCATGCAGCGGGAGGATGCCGTGCCCCGTCCGCATGTGGGGGAAGAGTTTGGTTATGTGTTGGAAGGCATGGTGACGCTGTTCTATGACGGCGAAGAATATGAGCTCTATCCGGATGACTGCTTCCATTTTCCTTCGGATAAGCCGCATCGCGTCACCAATTTTTCCAGCCGGCCGGCACGGCTGCTTTATGTCGGCATTCCACAAAGAGATACTCTGGACTGAGCGGCATTCCAGGCGGCAGCCTGCCTTGCCAGGCGGTTTGTCCTGCGGGAAAAGAAGAGGATTTCAGGCAGCGGTAAGCTCGTTCCGCTGCCTGTTGTTTTGTCTCAGCGCAGGATGCGGAATGCATGGGCGTTGGTCCCCCATTTCCAGCAGTTTGCCAGCAGGGGAGCTCCCTTCTTTCGCGAATTCTTAATCGCATGTTTGCGGAAAGGGAGATGACGATGACCAAGATCGTAATCGCGCCGGATTCATTCAAAGGCAGCGCCTCTGCGGCGGAGATCGCAGGGTTTATTGCCGCCGGCGCACGACGGGCAAGGCCGGATCTGGACTGCCGTTTGCTGCCTGTATCCGATGGTGGCGAGGGATTCTGCGAAGCGATGGCCGGCGCGTTGGTTTGCGAGCGCCGCTATCAGCGCGTGACCGGGCCGGACGGCCGACCACGCGATGCCTGCTGGCTGTATCTGCCGGATGGTCGGGCTGTGCTGGAGCTGGCTCAGGCTGCAGGGCTGACTGCGATGAACGGACATCTGGATGCCGGCGGCGCAACCAGCTATGGCGTAGGCGAGCTGTTGCGCGCAGCGCTTGATGCCGGCTGCCGTGAAATTATCCTGGGCCTGGGTGGTTCTGCCTGTACGGATGGTGGCGCCGGCATGTTGCAGGCGCTTGGGCTTTCGCTGCGCGATGCCGCTGGCCGCGAGTTGCCGTACGGCGGTTTGGCTTTGGCTTCCCTGGCTGAGCTGGACTGCAGCGGATTGGACCCGCGCCTGGCGGATTGCCGTATTCTGCTGGCTTGTGATGTGACGAATCCCCTGACCGGAGCGCAGGGTTCGGCGGCGGTTTTTGGCCCACAGAAGGGGGCGGATGACGCCCTGGTTCAGCAGTTGGACGCCGCGCTGGCGCATTTTGCCGCGCTGACGGCATGCAATATTGGCTGCGATCTTGCCGCCTCTGCCGGTGCGGGCGCTGCCGGCGGAGTAGCCTTTGGCCTGCTGGCTTATGGCCATGCTGAACTGCGGCGCGGCATTGATCTGCTGTTGGATACCGTTTCTTTCGAACAGATGTTGCAGGGCGTATCGCTGTTGATCGTGGGCGAAGGGCGGATCGATCGTTCCACGGCATATGGCAAAGCGCCGATTGGCCTTGCCCAGCGTGCGCGGCGCTGTCAGCCAGCATTGCCGGTCGTCGCGCTTTGCGGCAGCGTTGGTCCCGGCGCGGAAATGGTGCTGAGCAGCGGTATCGATGCCATCTTCCCGTTTGATACGGCGAATATGCCGTTGGAGCAGGCGATGCGTGAAGTACGTCCGCTGGCGGAAGCAGCGGCAGAGCGGTTGATCCATTGTTGCTTTCCGACAGCGGAAAGCAATGCATGTGGAATGGCATAGCGAAAAGCGGGCTTGTTGACGGAAAAGCCGGCGGCAGGAGGATTTCCTGTCGCCGGCTTTTGCTTTTCTGCTGCAGAAGCGGCCGCCTGTGGCGGTCTGGCTGCGGAGCAGATTATTTATCGCTGTTGCGCTTTTCGGCAAAAATCTTAACCAGTTCGATCGCTACCTGGGTATCCAGCTCCAGCGATTCGACGGAGATATGTTCGCGCAAACTGTGTCTTGCGCCCGCACCAACGCCGATATTCAGGCAGGGCAGGCCGCGGAAACTGAGCCGCGCGCCATCCGTACCGCCGCGCACCGGTACGATCACCGGTTCCAGGCCAACACGGCGCATGGCTGTTTTGGCATCTTCAAGCAGGAACATATATTCCTGCAGCGCCTCCGCCATATTGCGGCAGGTGACTTTGTAGCTCAGCTGCACGGTATCCTCGCCATATTTCTGGTTGAGGAAACGTACGATGGACTGCATGAATTCGATTCGCTGCTGCATGCGGGCGGCATCATGATCGCGGACAAGGTAGGAAAGCTTGGTCAGGGCAACGCTGCCTTCCATGCTGAACAGATGATAATAGCCCTGGTAGCCCTCGGTATTGGCCGGCGTTTCCGCAGGCGGGAACATACCGGCCAATTCCACGGCGATTAGCTGAGAATTCACCATGATATCCTTGGCATAGCCCGGATGGACCATAAAGCCATGGCATGTAAAAGTAGCGGCCACGGCATTGAATGTTTCGTAATTCAGTTCGTTTTCCAGGTCGCCATCCATGGTATAGGCGAATTGCGCGTTGAATTTTTCCAGATCAAGCAGCGCCGCGCCATGGGCGATCTCTTCATCCGGCGTGAAAGCGATACTGATCGGGCCGTGCGGAATGCCTTCCTGGAGCACGCGTTCCGCCATCGTCAGAATTTCGGCAATGCCTGCTTTATCATCTGCGCCGAGCAGGGTAGTGCCGTCGGTGCAGATCAGCGTGCGCCCTTGCATTTGCTTAAGGTGCGGGAAATCCGCAGTGCGGATTACCTGGCCGCTTTCACCAAGGACGACATCACCGCCATCATAGTTTTCTATCATCCGTGGCTGTACATTGCGGCCGGGGCAATCCGGACTGGTATCCATATGTGCGATAAAACCGAGCCGTACCGCATTTTCATAACCGCTGCTGGCGGGAATATGGCCGTAAACATAGCCGTGCGCATCCATTTCCGCATCAGCGATACCCAGTTCCTTCAGTTCAGCAACAAGCTGGCGCGCCAGTGCAAACTGGCATTCGGTGGAAGGGACACAATCTGCTCCCGCCTGGCTGGTAGACCAAATTTTGACATAATTCAGGAAGCGTTGTTCAGGCCGCATAGGCATTCTCCTTTCTTCTTGCTCTCCATTCCATCATAATCGACGCCTGCAGGCTTGTCAATGCCATCAATGCTTCGGCAGGGGCGGCTGGCAGCCGATTTGACGCGGCGCCTGCTTTACAGTAAAATGATTTGCAGAGCTGACGGGCAGGAGGAAATTGGAGATGAAACTCCGGCATTTATGGTATTTTAAGGTACTGGCGGAAAGAGGGCATTTGACGAATGCTTCCAAGATCCTGATGATCTCGCCGCCTGCTTTGCGTGGTGCGATCCGGGCGATTGAAGAGGAATATCATTGCCGCCTGTTCGATCATGTCGGGCGTAATATTGTGCTCAATGAAAAAGGACGCGCGCTACTTGCCCATGTCAACGTGATCTTTAATGAGTTGGATCAGGCGGAAAATGAATTGCGTATGGATATGCAAGCGCCGGATGATACACGCCTGCGGCTGGGTGTCGTTAGCCCGACCTTGTGGTACCGCGAGATACAGGGATTTTTATCCGAGAACCCCAGCGTGGTGCTGGAACAGCGCATGCTGAGCCGCGCGCTGCTTGCAGACGCGGAAAGCTGCCGCAAGCTGGACCTGGTGCTTGGCGCCAGCGGCGACCTGCCCTATGACGAATGGGATGCGGTCTGTATCTGCTATGAAAACCCGCCTCTGCTGGCGGTAAATCCAAAGCATCCATTCGCCGGGCGAAAGCGCATCCGTTTGGTGGAAGCGCGCAACGAGATCTTCATCCGCATCACGCAGGATGCTTCCTCGCGCGGCTGGGAGGATAATATGTTCCGCCTGGCCGGCTTTCAGCCGCAGGAATCGAATGAATGCCATTTTTCGCTGCGCGCTTCCATGTTGGCGGCCAACCGCGGCGTTCTGCTGACCACGCGTTCGGTGGCGGAGACGGGTTCGCTGGGGGATGCCGTATTCTTGGAGATCAGTGAACCGAAGCTGTACCGGCCGTACTTTATTTTCTGGCAACGGCATAAAACTTTAGGTGAGATGGCAAAGCGGTTCCGTGAGTTTATTATTAATGCGATGGATCGGGGTAAAAATGGCTAGGCGTGGCAAACTATAATTGTTAAGAATATGGTTAATGATT
>CALXRV010000006.1 GCA_944390945.1 uncultured Clostridia bacterium | reverse complement strand
ACTTCGCAGAAGGGGAACTGCTCCGTGCCATAGTTTTCAAAATAGTCGTTGTTGCCCAGGTAACGCATTTTGCAGCTGGGGTGGCAGCGGAAATAGTTCGGGTTTTCGTCAAAGGGGTCGAAGGTCACGCCGTCGCGGCCGAGCATGCGGTACCACATGCTGCTCTCCTGCCATTCCGGGTCGTCGATCCACTTTTTGGCGATCAGGTTGGGGTAAGCGTCGTAGGATTCTTCGCAGCGGTCAAACACGCGCGTGCTGGTGAAATAATCGTCCGGCAGGCCGGCCGCAGTATGGCCGAGCTCATGGATGCAGGTATCGATGAACTGATCGTTCAGCGTGGTCAGCGAGAGCTTGCCGCCCGTACCGCCGTTGACCGTGCTGTTGAGCAGCAGCATTACCCAGCTGTCCGGGAAATAGGAATAGGAAAGTTCAATCGCTTTGTCCGTATCCGCACGCAGCGAACGCTGGATGCCGCCGTTCCAAAGCGAGCTGTTGAAATAGGTATCGCGCGGGTCAAGGCCGGGCACGTTTTCGCCGTCCGTGCTCTGGTCGCGGGTGACGCCGCTTTCATTGGAGATCACGTTGATGCGGTAGATCTTGATGCAGTCCGCATATTCGTCAAACGGCTTGATCGCCAGCGCATGGTTGGCGAAGAGCTGCGCATAATAATTGAACTTATCTTGATCCTCAGTGGTGAAGCCGTCGCCGAGCACGGTGATGATCACCGCCTTGTCGTTCGGCACGTCCACATTTTCCGGATTGAGCAGGGCATAGGAAAATGCCTTGTCAGCATCCGTGTAGACGATCGGTTCCGGGCTGCCTTCCGGCAGGCTCCAGTCTTCTGCGGCCAGCGCCGCTGGACTGATCAGCAGCGCGATCAGCAGCGCCAGTAGCAAAATCAGCCCAAAGTTCATTTGCAAAGCTTTCATGTTGCTCCCCCTTTTAAGATTTTGACAGTATTGGTGTTTGTCATTATAGCAGAACGATTCCTGCGATTCAATTGACAAGATGAAAATTATGTGATATTTAATACAAATAAAATACTTAATCCGCATTTTTAGCTGCTCTTTTGCTAAAGGTTTTAGTATATAAAATTATTTCTACTGATAAAAATTCATAAAGCCTTGCGGAAAGCCTGTTTCGCTATTTGTCTACCCTGCCGCCTCGCTGGCGGCTGGTTAAGCGACAAAACAAAACTACAACAAAATTATTTTGCAGTAGGTGAAAATATAATTATTCAAAATATTTTTCAATTTTATCAATATAATTTACTTTTAGTTGAGGAAGACGTTTTCTGCCCTGCCCTGCTGCGCTGGTTATGCGCGCAGTTGCTGGCAAAAATCGCGTTCCGGCAGGCAGCGCTCGCCCGCCTGCGTCTGCAGGCGCAGTTCGCCGGCAGGCAGATCGTCATCCGGCAGCAGCGCCAGCTGCGGCCAGCGTTTGGCCAGCGCCAGCATGCCCTGGCGTTGATGGCCAAAGACAAGCGGCAGATCCTGCCGCGGAAAGCGCAGCATGGCTGGCTCTGCGGCATCCAGCCCGGCCAGCAGGGCTTCCGCCTGCCACTGCTTCAGCTTTTCGCGCACCAGCGCGCCAAAAGCCGGATGATATGGCCCGGCCAGCAGCGCGGCTTCCAGTTCCGGCGAGGGGTTCAGCCCCAGCCGCGTCACCGGCACGCCGGCGGCCAGCGCCTCTGCCAGCAGCAATGCGCACAGCTCCACCGCTTCGGGCAAGGTCTGCGGCTGGTAGCAGCCTGCCGCATAGCGCGCGGCCAGTTCCGTGCCGCGCAGGACCAGGGTGGGATAGATACGCAGCAATGCCGCGCCGGCAGCCAGCGCCTGCTGCAGCGAGGCGCGCGCCGTTGCCGCATCCTGCTGCGGCAGGCCGGTCATCAGCTGTATGCCCAGACGCAGCCCGGCGGCGCGGACCGCCGCACAGCCGGCCAGCGCCTGCTCTGCCGTGTAGCCGCGGCCAGAGGCCGCCAGCACATGGTCATCAAAGCTCTGGACGCCCAGCTCTACGGTAACGACATGATGCCGGCGCAAAAAAGCGCAGACTGCGGCGTCCACCGCATCCGGCCTTGTCGATACGCGCAGCCCGCCGATGCGGCCTTCAGCCAGAGCATCCTCTGCCAGCTGCAGATAGCGCAGCTGCTCTGCCTCTGGCAGGCAGGTGAAGCTGCCGCCATAAAAAGCGAGCTCTGCCGTGGGGTCTGGCGGAAATGCCGCCAGCGCAGCCAGGATCTCTGCCGCGGCAGGCGCCGCGTTCTGGCCGCTGATCGCCCGCTGGTCACAATAGACGCAAAGCGCCGGGCAACCCTGCATCGGAATGAAAAATGGCAGTATGGATTGTTTTGCTCCCATCGTTTGCCTCCTGTTTTCGCAGCGGGACCATGCGCAGCGGGACCATGCGCAGCGGAACTGCGGGCCGGGTGCCGCCTGGAAAAAAAAGCTGCTCCGGAGAGCAGCTTTTGCGGTTGCAGAACCTTAATTCCATTTACGCTTTCTGGCAGCCTCAGCTTTTTTCTTCCGTTTTACACTGGGCTTTTCATAATGCTCATGCTTGCGGATCTCGGCCATCACGCCGGATTTCTGGCAAGTACGCTTAAAGCGCCGCAATGCGCTATCCAATGATTCATTCTTCCCTACGCGCACTTCACTCACTTGTATCCCTCCCTCCATGGAGACGATCGGCAGCGGCGGCCTGCGCCGCTTTCGCACCGATTTATTATATACCATCCGGAGGAAGCTGTCAACAGTTTATTCGTCTTCCATATCGGCGAGGTTAAAGTTGTCGCTTTCCAGCGGGAAGGTGTACGGGCCGAGAAAACGGCCGCCCAGAAGGTGGAAATGCAGGTGCGGAATCTCCTGGCCGCCATTTTCGCCGCAGTTGCAGACGAGGCGGTAACCCTTTTCCGCCAACCCCTGTTCGGCGGCGATACGGCTGGCGATGCTCACCAGATGCCCCATCAGCGCCGCATCTTCCGGCTTAAGCTCGGCCAGGCTGGGAATATGCTTTTTGGGGATGATCAGCACATGCTGCGGCGCGCGCGGGTTGATATCCAGAAAAGCGGCGGCCAGGTCATCTTCATACAACAGTTGGCTGTTCACCGTATGGTCGGCAATGCGGCAAAACAGGCAGTTGTCTCGATCTTTTGCCATCGGAATAACCTCCTTAAATTTGCTTTGCTAGATGTTTGTAAAAG
Source organism: uncultured Clostridia bacterium (assembly GCA_944390945.1). Taxonomy (GTDB): domain Bacteria; phylum Bacillota; class Dehalobacteriia; order UBA4068; family UBA4068; genus CALXSV01. Next base: position 9,691 of record CALXRV010000006.1, on the reverse strand, counting down.
CTTATGTCATCTTGTCACATCAAGTTTTTCAGCAGTTGTCCCCATCTGCCAGGTCAGCCGGCTTCAGGCGCGGCCGGCTTCAGGCGCGGCGGCGTTTGGCATAGAGCAGGAAGAGCAGCAGCAGCGCCATATAGATGACGAGCAGGAAGAGCGTCAGCCAGCACATGCCGTCGGAAAGCGGCGCCAGGCCAACCAGCGCCAGCACCGGTGCGCCGAAGAGGATGGCAAAGCTGCTGCCCAGCAGCAGATTGTTCGCGGCCGGCGTGGTGAATTCGCCGTCGATCTCGCGCAGCAGCAGCACGCCGGAACTGATCGTGCCGGTCATCATGCCGAACATGGAAAAGAAGCCTTCATAATAATAGTCGGGGTAAAGCCGCTTGCTGATCCAGAGCAGATAATAGAAGGTGAGAAAGCCGCCGGCCAGCGCCATCAGAGCAAAGGGCAGCCATAACCCCTGCAGGTCTTCGAATTGGATCGCCGCCAGGCCGGAGACGACCATCAGGTCAAAAGCCAGGCCGGAGCAGCGCGAAAGCAGGTAGTTGTTCTGGTACTGATAATGCATCAGCCGTTTGCGGCGCAGCAGGGCGATCAGCTTGCGCACCAGCAGGCCGAGCAGCGCGCCGATCAGGAAATTGAAGCCCCAGATCAGCGAAGTCAGCGTATCGGCCAGGCCGCCCAGGCCGGCCAGGCCGAGCAGGGTGGTCAGCGCGAGCGAAAGCAGATAGGTCAAACCATAAACCACCAGTACCAGCCCGACATTAAGCGAAAGGCGGTCGACAGATTCCGAAACCGGCGCCTCGTTTTTGCTCTGGAAGGTATCGACAGTCAGCGAACCGGAAAGCTCGGCCGCGCTTTGCGCCGGCCGCAACACGCCGCGGCGGCGCAGGATGCTGAGGTAGATCACGCCAAAGATGCAGGCGCAGAGAAAACCGGCGGCTGCCAGCGCCAGACCAAAGCTGCGCCCGCCGGCAAAGCCAAGCGCCTCATAGGTGGAGCCGATATTGTTCGCCTGGCCCGGCCCCTGGCCATAGCCCATCGGCAGCAGGATGCCGGCTGCCTTGAACATGCCCGGCATCACGGTATAGGCAAGCGCGAGCGAGATCAGCAGGCCAAGTATGCCCTGGATCACATAGCAGCTGGCGATCAGCGCGCCGCTTTTCGCGCCCACCATGTTCTGCCGTTCATTGCCGGCAGGCTTGTCCGGCACGCGCAGCGAAAGCGCGATAAAGCCCAGTCCCAAAGCATGATAAGTGATGACGTCCATGAATTCGATATCAAAATGGAACAGGCCGGCAGAACGCAGCAGGAGGGCGATAAAGCCGGCCAGCACTGCGGTGGGCAGCAGGCTGCGCCGGATCAGCGGCACCTTGCGGCGCAGGACATTGGCAACGATCAGCACCGCGCACAGCAGCGCGATCTGCATCATGCCATTCCAAAGCGGGATATTTGCGGCAGAGTAATCCATACAGGCTATACCTCCTTTTCTCCCTCAGCCCGGCGCAGCGCGCGCAGCAGCAGCTGATATTTGACCGCAGAACGTGGATAAGGCGAAACCAGTTCGTAAAGCTGACCGCCGCTCAGAAAGCTGAGCAGCTGCCGTCCCTGGCAGGAAAAATCGTCCAGCGCGCGCAAGGGCAGCGTCCAGGCTTTGCCGTCCCTCTCCGGCGTAAAGACGATGCGGTCGGCATAGAGCGCAAAACAGCCCCGCCCCTGCAGGCGGCGGGAAAACCCACTGCAGGCATAAAGCCGTTGCCCGGCATCCGCTGCCAGCGGCGCATCCGGCGCGCCGGGTAAAAGCGCAGCCCGGGCCAGTTCCTGCACGCGGTCGCGCTGCCAGGCAAACCAGTCGCGCACCGTGGTAAAGGGCGGTTCGCCGCCTTCCGCCGCTTCCAGCCGGCCATATTCCGTATAACGCAGCGCCAGCCCGCAGCTGCAGGCAAAGCGGTCGTCCGCGCTCTTCAGGCTGCCGATACGGCCGCAGCGCGGGCAGAGAAAGAGCGTGGTCTCCAGATATTCTGCCAGCCGCCGGCCGCGGTATACCGCCGGCCGCGCCGCCTGTTCCGCGCTGGCATCCAGCCAAAGGTCACGGCAAAGCGCCTGCTGCAGCGCATCGCGGCTGAGCCCGGCCAGTTCCTGCGGCGAATAGATGTGGCGGATATCGCCGCTTACCGGCCCGCGCCGCACATGGCGCGCCCAGCGCGGCCCGCTGAAATAGGCGTTTTCCAGCCGGTAGGTGACAAAGGTCACGCCGGCCAGCTTGGCCAGATGCGCCGCGCTTTCTGCAATCTGCGCCGTGCAGCCGTCATAGGAGCGTTCGCCCTCGATAAAAACGCAGACATGCTTGCCCTGGCGCAGGCGGCGCAGAATCGCGAGCGCCGCATCGGCGTCCGTCCGCCCCTTTTGGCGGATGATCGGATCCATCAGCAGCGCCATCGGCCGGCCGAAGCCGCGGCGCAGCAGATGCTCGGAAGCGACGAAATACATCTGCTGCGGGAAAGCATGCATCAGCATGAACTGATCCATATTGGTCAGGTGGTTGGCATAGATCAGGCACGGCCCGTCCGGCAGCCGCCGCGCAGGCGCGCGGAAGCCGTAATGCAGCCGCAGATAGGGTTGGGTAATCGCCCGCAGCAGCGCATAGACCGGCCGCTGCAGCCGCAACAGCAGCTGTTTTTTTCGTTTTGCCATCGTCATTTATCCGGTATCCTTTCCCGCCATGCCGCGGATGCGGCGCGCTTTGCCCAGGCCTGCCGGGCAAAGGCAGCGGCGGCGAAGCTTCCCTTTTCTGCCGGAAACAGCGGGGAGCCTCAGCGGTATTCCACATGCGCAGCCAGCGGCATGCGTTGCGTATGCCGTTCCGAAGGGCCGATCTCCGCATAGCCCAGCGGCAGGAAGCATGCCGGTTCGATCTCATCCGGCAGGCTGAACAGGTCGCAGGTCTTCTCCGCATCAAAGCGGCAGACCCAGCAGGAACCCAGCCCCAGCTCCTGCGCGGCCAGCATGATCTGCGTGGTGGCGATGGCGCTGTCCACCAGACCCATATTCACCTCGTTGCTGTCGACATGCGCCTGGCGTGCGATATCATAGCAGATCAGGAAAGCAAGCGGCGCTTCAAAGCGGCAGGGCGTGCATTCGTCCATCGCAGCCAGCGCTTCTGCGCTCTGCAGCACATAGATCTGCCAGGACTGGTTGTTGCGGCCGGAGGGCGCCAGCTGCGCCGCACGCAGCAGCTGGTCGATCTTTTCCTGCTCTACCGGCTGCGCCTTGAATTTGCGTGCCGAATAGCGTTCTGCCGCCAGTTTAAGAAATTCCATATCAGAGCCTCCCCAGTTATTTCCTGCCTGTTGTGAAAACAGGTTTTTCCGCGTTTGCGGTTTCCTTCCCTATATTTATGGACGTCCTTTCGGCTAGCGTATCGCATCTTCCGGCTTTTGCGGATACGCTTTGCCGGTCTGTTTTGCGGCAAAAGCTGCATCCGCGCTTCAGCCCGGCGGCAGGGTCCTGGCGAAAAGCTCGCGATAGACCAGAACGCCCTGTTCGCGCTGCGAGAGCATCAGGCTGAGGCGGCTGCATTCCGTAACCAGCGGCCGCGGCCATCTCTGCCGCAGGAAAGCGGCCGCGTCAAAATCCGGCGGCAGGCTGGCTTCGCGCAGCAGGGTGATATGCGGCCGGAAGGGACGCGGCTCCGGAGCAAAGCCCCGCTGCTGCAGCGCGGCAGCCAGCGAGGCGGCCAGCTGTTGCAGCTGCGGCTGTTGCCGCAGGCCCAGCCACCAGAGATCGCCGCCGCTGCGGCGGAAGCAGCCCAGACGCCCGCTTTCCAGCCGCATGGCGCAGCCCTCGGCTGCCGCCACGGCTTCCGCCCAGGGTGCGCTGCTCTGCTGTTCGCCGAGGAAGGCCAGCGTAAGATGCAGATTTTCCCGCCGCGTGCGCCTGCCGCCGCCTGCTTCCCGCTGCAGGTCTGCCGCCAGCGCATCCAGCGCCTCGACCATCGCCGGCGCAAAACAGAGCGCGATGAACAAACGCATGCGCGCGCCTCCTTTTCTGCCGCATCGCAGCTATAACGCTAAATGCGGAAAATAGACAACTATAAATTCGACGCGCGGCGGCATATCCCCTGCCGCGGCCGGGCATTTGCCCGGCCGCCTTTCCGCCGCCGCCCTGCCGGGCTGAAACGGAAAAGCAAGCAAAAAAGCAGATCATCGAAGCCGGCAGGCATGGACAGATGCGGCGCAAATCGCCGGCCCGGGCAGATCCGTCGCTTAAGCGGCATGACAAATAAGGCGATATCTGCAAATAAAATCCGAAAGCCTATCTTGACAGAGGCGGGCGCAGCAAGTATAATCTACATATAAGAAAAATCATAAATTAAATCAAGATCGTTTTCAGAAAATATGGTATATGATCGGTTATTTTATACGATATTTTGTGTACGTCGAGGGTTTTAGACAGATTCAGCAAAAGAAAGCGGGATATCCGCCTGGCATTCGCTGGTTTCGCCCTGTCGGCAAACATGGCCAAAAAGGCGGAAAGGCGGAAAGGCGGAAAGGCGGAAAGGCGGGAATCCTTGCCTGCAGAAGGAAAGCGGGGCTGATCTGCGCATGGCGAACCGCAAGGCAGCGCTGTGACTAAGCGCCAAAAGCGAAGACGCCGCCGCCGCGGCTGCTGTCGTTGGCGCATTGCCGCTGCCGCAAGGGGATGCAAAGCAATGGCGGAACGGTCAGCAGATCATCAGCAGCGAAGATACCCCGCGCTATGGCTCTCGCGGCGGTTGGGGCCGGCACGGCATATGGCCTCCCGGCAGCGCCTGCCGGAACGCCCGCAGATGTACGGATGCGATTGATTACAATGCTGATATCGGCGATCAGGATGTTCGCGCATTTGCAGGGATTTCATCCCGGAGAAGGAGGGCGGAATATGCAAAAAGAAAAAAGTGTAATTGGCAAATATCTGGCCATGTGGTTGCCCGCCGTTATTTTCTGTTTCTGTTGCGCCGGCTGTGCGGCAGAACCGGCGGCAGAGAGCGCTCCCGCTTCGCCGCAGGAGGCGGTGCAGGCAGTGCTGACGCAGATGCTGGCCGGGCCGGATGAGGAGACCGCCGCACTGGCGGCGGAAAATATCGCGGAGATCGGCGTCGGTGTGGAGCAGGATGCGGACGCGCAGCAGGAAGCTGCCGCCGCCCTGCAGGAACGCCTGGCCGCGCAGTATGCAGCTTATTTTACCACAGACGGTTTGCAGGAATTTCTCGACGGCAGCTACAGCGAGCTTCCCTTCTTCCTCTATCTGGGCCGCGAACCGGCGCCCACGTTGACCCTGCACTCGCTGCAGCTGGAAGAGAGCGGCACGGAAACGGCCGGCGCTTACCGCTTCTAGGCGAGCGCGCTTTATCAGCTTGGCGAGACGGAAGAGGAAATCGCCTTCCAGGGCTATGCCTATCTGGATGCGGAGAACCGCATCAGCCGTCTGGTCACGGATGAAGGCGCGCTGCTGGTCACGCGTGTGAACGAGCTGCTGCGCGCAGCCGGCACGGCATAGGCTGCCGCATCGCCGCATGCAGCAGACAAGGGCAGGCCGTCTTTGGCCTGCCCTTGCTTTTTGCCAAGGAGAACCCTTTGCGCATCGCCCTGCCGGCGGCCTGCCGCCGCCGCTCCTTTTTGCGGTGCTTAAATTGCCGTGCCGGCGGATTCCGCCGCGCCGGCCAGCCCTGCCGCCGGATCTGCCGCCGGGTCCGCAGTCTCTGCCGCAGCCTGCTGGCGGCGTTTTTCCGCTTCTTCTGCCTCCAGTACTTTGAAGGCGACTTTGCCGACCAGGGTGCGCGGCAGCTCGTCGCGGAATTCAATCTCATAAGGCAGCGCATATTTGGCGATATGCCGGCGCGCATGCTCCATCAGCTCGGCTCTGGTCTCTTCGGTCTGCGGTACATCCGGCCGCAGTTGGATGAATGCCTTCACCTTTTGGATCTTCAGCGCATCCGGCACGCCGATCACGCAGCTCATCAGCACCTTTTCATGCGCGTCGAACACATTTTCCAGCTGGGAGGGGTAAATATTGTAGCCGGAGCTGACGATCATCCGCTTGATGCGCTGGCGGAAATAGATGAACCCGTCGGCATCCATCATCCCCAGGTCGCCGGTATGCAGCCAGGTATGGCCGTCCGCATGCCGGCGCAGCGTCTGCGCGGTTTCTTCCGGATGGTTGAGATAGCCCAGCATCACGGTGGGGCCGGTCAGGCAGATCTCCCCTTCCTCGCCATAAGGCACCTCGTCGCAGCTATTGACCGCGCAAATTTTATAGTAGGTATCCGGATAGGGCACGCCAATGCTGCCTTCACGGTTCATATGGTAAGGCGTCAGGCAGCTGGCGGTGACGCATTCCGTCGTGCCGTAGCCCTCGCGGATCTGCACCGTTGCCTTATGCGTGGCCAGGAAGCGGTCAAACTTCTTTTTCAGCTCCACGGAAAGGCTGTCGCCGCCGGAAAATACGCCCTTCAGGCAGGAAAGGTCGATATCCGCCATCTCCGGGTTGCGCAGCAGCGCTTCATACAGCGTGGGTACGCCGGCAATATAGTTCGGCCTTTCCTTGCTCAGCAGCCGGGCATAGGTCTGCGCATTGAAACGCGGCACCAGGATGCAGCGCCCGCCCACCGCGAGGAAGGTATGGATGCCGATGCCCAGGCCAAAGCCATGGAAAATCGGCATCACGGCCAACATCTTGTCGCCGGGCTGGAAATTGGTATCCATGGCGATCGTCTGCTCGGCCAGCGCATTGAAATTAAGGCTGGAAAGCAGGATGCCCTTTGTTTTGCCGCTGGTGCCGCCGCTGTAAAGGATGACCGCCGCATCTTCCGCCTTATGCTGCGCGCTGATCTCCTCCTGCACCGCATCGCCGGCGCGCAGGAAATCCTCCCACAGCACCGTATCGGCCGTGGCGCGCACCCGCGCGATCTTGCGCCCTTCCGTCAGGCTGTAGCCCAGCTTCATCAGCGGGGAAAGCGCGTCCTTCACGCTGGCGATCACCAGCTTGGGCAGCTTTGCCTGCTGGCGGATGGCTGCGAATTTGGGGTAGAACTGGTCCAGTGTCAGCGCGGCCACGCTGTTGCTTTCCTGCAGGTAAAAGAGGATCTCGCCTTCTGAGGAAAGCGGATGGATCATATTGGCCAGCGCGCCGATCTTGTTCAGGGCATAAAACGCGCAAACCGCCTGCGGGCAGTTTGGCATGCAGATGGTAACGCGGTCGCCGTCGCGCATGCCCAGCGCATAAAAGGCGCGCGCCACGCGGTCGATCTGGCGCAACATTTCGCGGTAAGTGGTCGATTTGCCCATGAAATCATAGGCCACCTGATCCGCATAGCGTTCCGCCGTGCGTTTGATCCTGCCGTAAAGCGTGCAGTCCGGGTAAGTCAGATGAAACGGCACCTTGCCATAGCTCGCCAGCCAGGGCGTAGCCAGAGCAGCCGCAGTTTGCAGTTCAGTCATAATCCACCTCCATATTGGCCGGCTGTTCCAGCAGCTGCGGGTGCTGCATCAGATATTTGAACAGCTGGATGCTCTTTGCGTAATAATAGCCGTCCGCGATGCGTTCGTCCAGCGTAATGCCAAGCTTGAGCGAATCGCGCATCTCCGCGTGGCCCTCTGCATCAAAATAAGGCAGCGGCCCTTTTTCGCCGATCACGACAAACAGCGAATTCGTGCCGAAGTTGTTGAGATGATGATACGCGGCGTTGAGTTTGATGCTGCCCAGGTTGGAAAGGAACAGCGTGGAATAATTCGGTTCTTCCTTGATGATGCTCCAGGGGATGCGGCCGTAATAATCGAGGATCCAGAGCAGCTTGCCCACGATGCGCAGCAAAAAGCGCGGCAGGCGTACCAGATGATCCATCACATCGGTGGAATTGTCCAGTTTGCTGCCGGAACGCACCGCGTATACTTCCTGGTAGACTTTTTCCCGCACCGTCTCCAGGGTAAGATCCTCATCAAAATACAGCATGAGCAGGGATTCCGCGCCGCTGTCGGAAAACTGCTTTTTGGCGACAAAAGCCAGGGAAAGATAAGTACGTTGATAATTGCGGCGGCCGGCGATAAAGCGGTTCAGTCGCGGCCGCAGAACTACGGTGCGCAGCAGCGCGGTAGAGATGACCTGGAACAGCGTATAGCGGAATTCCGGGTTTTCCGCATTTTTCTGTTCCAGATAGGCGTTGACCGCCGTCAGGTCGAGCGTTTCTTCGATGAACGCTTCGCTGTCCGCGCGGTTACGCAGGATATAGGGCGAAAACTGATGCATCGAATCCAGATCGCGCAACCAGACGCCATCCCTGCGGTCGCCGCGGCGGCGTTTTCGTTTTTCAGACATGTTTTTCTCCTGATCGATATCTATGCTTCAGTGGACGGGAAAATGCAGGAATAAGCCGATTGGCATACAGGTTGCCGCACCCGGCGCAACAGGGTACGGGAAAAGAACAAAAGAACAAAAGAACAAAAGAACAAAAGAACAAAAGAACAAAAAAGAATAAAATAGAACAAAAATAATGAAGGAAACAACAACAACCGCCGGGAAAAAAGACAAAAGCCGCGCATTGCAGCAAAAGCCAACATCGCCTGTCTGCAAATGCTTATATCACTGCAACATTATTATACACCCAAAACAGGGTGCAGACAAGTAAAGCGGCGAATATTTAAGATTTGCGCGCGGGCGGGCGCAGTAAGATCTGGCCGGGCACGGCAGCCGAACGCGTGCTGCAGGCTGGATATTGGGATTACAGGGAGCAGCGCGAGATTGGCAGGCGGCCCCGCCGCCCCGCTGGCGGGCGTGAAATGGCAAAATAAAAGGCAAGCCGGAAATTTCCGGCTTGCCCCTTTTTCTGTTCTCTTCCTGTCTCTGCTGGCTGCGTTACCTTATTTTACGGTCACGCGTGCAAAGCCGCGGGAAGGATAACGCGCCTCTGCCGTTGCCGTGCCGTCATCCGCATAGGTGAGCACGCCTGCCGGCAGGATGGCTTCGATCCAGTAAGTACCGGCCTGCGCCGGCGCTGCCGTCAGCTTCTCGCCGACGGAATAATCGTCATCCGCATACCAGTTGATCGTGAAGTTATGCTCCTTGACCAGACGGCCGTTGACATAAACGTCGAAATCCTTGGCCGGGTCCAGGTTGCTGATCGCGCCGTTTGCCAGCGTCAGCTCCTTGGCCTGCAGGTTGCTGACCACCACCGGATAGGTCTGGGTGAAGCAGCTCTTGATCAGGATCTGCGTGATCTCCGCCGTCTTGGCCGCATCGCCATACCAGGCATTGTCCAGCAGCGCATTGTCCGGATTGATCAGGCTGTAGGCGAACTGGTTGACCATCTCTTCGATCGTCTTCTGGTAGGCCGGGTCGGCAAGCGTGGTCAGATGCACGCTGCGGTTGCCTTCGGCATGCCGCCAGTGATCGGTCGCCGCGATCTCCTTCTCGTTGACCAGCACCACGGTCGCGCCCCAGTAAGGCGAGGTCTGCTGATAGGTGTCGCGCTGGTAGATCTCCTGGCCAAGGATATCTTTGTAGAGAATCTCGCTCTCCGGCCGGCTGGTGCCGAATTTGCCGCTTGCATCCAGAGAAAGACCATAATAGGTTTCTTTCCCGGTCACGCCCGGCTTGTTGATGCCGGAATCACGCGACTGCGTGCCGACGATGTAGAAATCGAAGCGTTCCGGAATCCGGCTGA
>CALXRV010000005.1 GCA_944390945.1 uncultured Clostridia bacterium | reverse complement strand
ATTTTCCCTGCGCATTTTTGCCGCAGATCAGGTTTACCTGCTCGTCCCAGCAAAATTCAGCAGCCGCATAGTTGCGGAAGTTTTCCAGTCTTAGGCTTTTCAGTATCATTCGTGCTTCTTCTGATTTTTCGCTTTGCGCAATCCAAAATTATCCTCTTTTTTTTTGCTCCCCGGGCGGGCAGGGCGGCTGGGCCGCCATTCCAGCGTCGCGCTTAAAGCCTGTCGCTGGCCTCGCATCTTGCGCACGCGGCGGGCAGAGCCCGCAGTCAGCGTCGCGCTTAAAGCCTGTCGCTGGCCTCGCGCCTTGCGCACGCGGCGGGCAGAGCCCGCAGTCGATTTCGCGCTTGGAACCTGCCGCCGGCCGCAAATCCGGCGCACGCGGCGGTATTTGCTGCTTAGAAAAATGATTAAAGCTGGTCAGACTACTGCAGCAGAACGCGTGCCGGGAAACTGAACGTCTGCTGCAAGGGAGCAGCGCGACGTTGCCGTCCGCCAGGACCCGCCCGCCAGCGGCGGGAGGCGGCGGCGGGCAGAGCCCGCAATCCACTTCGCGCTTTAGGCCGCCCGCTGGCCGCAGGCCCTGCGCACGCGGCGGGCAGGGCGGCTGGGCCGCCGTTCCAGCGTCGCGCGTTAAGCCTGTCGCTGGCCTCTCATCTTGCGCACGCGTTCAACCGCTCTGCTTCGCCGGGCCTTAAGGCAGGGCGGCTGGGCCGCCGTTCCAGCGTCGCGCTTAAAGCCTGTCGCTGGCCTCGCGTCCTGCGCACGCGTTCAACTGCTGTGTGCTGCCAAGCCTTAAAGCTGGCGGGCAGAGCCCGCAGTCAGCGTCGCGCGTTAAGCCTGTTGCCGGCTTCGCACCTTGCGCATGCGGCGATGACCTTGTGTGGAAAACCCTTGCTGGGAAAATCATTTTTTAATGCAGGAAAGGAGGAGGAATATGGGAGAGGAGAGCATCATCGGCAAAAGCGTGCCGCGCGTGGATGCGCTGGATAAGGTGACCGGCGCCGCCCGCTATACGGCAGATCTTTGCCCGCCGGGCGCGCTGGTGGCGCGTATCCTGCACAGCAGCATTGCCAATGGCCGTGTCAAGCGCATCGATACCGCGGCGGCGGCAGCCATGCCCGGGGTAGAGCTGGTGGTCACCTGTTTCGATGTGCCGGATATCGCTTTTCCCACCGCCGGCCATCCCTGGTCGGTGGAAAGCGCGCATCAGGATGTGGCAGACCGGCGCCTGCTCAACAGCCGCGTGCGCTATTTTGGCGATGAAATCGCGGCCGTGGTGGCGGTAGACGAGGTGACGGCAGAGCGCGCCTGCCGCGCGATCGAGGTGGAATACGAGGAATATCCGCCCTGTCTTACGGTGGAGCAGGCGATGGCTGCGGACGCCATGCCGCTGCATCCGGAGATCTGCCCGAGCAATGTGCTCAAAGAGCACAGCTACAGCAGCGGCGACCTGGCGGCGGCGCAGGCAGAGCCGGGGCTGCTGCATCTGCATCGCGTCTACCGCACGCAGCCGGTGCAGCATTGCCATATCGAACCGGCGGTCAGCTTTGCCTATGGCGAAGGCGGCAAGATCGTGGTCGTCAGCGCCACGCAGATCCCGCATATCATGCGGCGCGTGGTCGGCCAGGCGCTTGGCCTGCCCTGGGGACAGGTGCGCATCATCAAACCCTATCTGGGCGGCGGTTTTGGCAACCGGCAGGATGTGCTCTACGAACCGCTGAACGCCTATCTCAGCCAGCGGCTGAACGGCCGCTGCGTGCTGCTGGAAGCCAGCCGCGAAGAGGTGTTTGCCTGCACGCGGCAGCGCCATGCGATCACCTTTTCCTATCATGCCTGGGCGCGGCCGGACGGCACGCTGGTGGCGCGTGATATCACCGCCTGGTCGCAGCAGGGCGGCTACGCTTCGCATGGTCATGCGATCGTGGCCAATGCCACTACCTTTCTGCGCGATATCTACCAGGACGAGCAGGCGCTGGCCACCAAAGCCTATACCGTCTATACCAATACCGGCGCAGGCGGCGCCATGCGCGGCTATGGCATTCCGCAGGGCTGCTTTGCGGCGGATTGCATGATGGACGATCTGGCGCAGGCGCTGGGCCTGGACCCGATCCTGATCCGCGAAAAGAATATGATGCGGCCCGGCTTTGTGGACCCGGGCACGGGCATCGCCTGCCAGAGCTATGGCCTGGCGGATTGCATCCGCCGCGGCAGGGAGCTTTCCGACTGGGACCGCCTGCGGCGCGCCTATGCACAGCAGAGCGGGCCGCTGCGGCGCGGCATCGGCATGGCCATTTTCACCTATAAAACCGGCGTTTACCCGATTTCGCTGGAGACCGCTTCCTGCCGTATGGTGCTGAACCAGGACGGCACGCTGCAGCTGCATCTGGGCGCGACGGAGATCGGCCAGGGCGGCGATACGGTGTTCCTGCAGATGGCTTCGGCTGCCACCGGCATCCCGTTTGCGGATATCCACATCGTCAGCACGCAGGATACGGATATCGCGCCCTTTGATACCGGCGCCTATGCTTCGCGCCAGACCTATGTCACCGGCAAGGCGATCAAAAAAACCGGCGGCCTGCTGCGCGAAAAGCTGTTCGCCTATGCCGCGCGGCTGCTGGGCTGCGATGCCGCGCAGCTGCAGCTTTGCGGCCGGCAGATCGTTTCGGCAGCGGGCGAGCCGCTGATCTCGCTTGCCGACCTGGCGCAGAACGCGTTTTACGGCCTGGATTACAGCGAACATATCACCGCGGAGGCGACCAGCCATTGCGCGGATAATACCTTTGCCTTTGGCTGCTGCTTTGCGGAGATTGAAGTGGACCTGCCGCTGGGGCGCATCCGGCCGCTCAAGGTGATCAATGTGCATGACAGCGGCGTGCTGATCAACCCGCAGCTGGCAGAGGCGCAGGTGCATGGCGGCCAGAGCATGGGGCTGGGCTATGCGCTTTCCGAAGAGATGCTCTACGATGAAAAAGGCAGGCTGCGCAATGGCAACCTGCTCGACTATAAACTGCCGACCGCGCTCGATACGCCGCCGCTGTGCGTGGATTTCGTGCAGACGGTGGACCCGAGCGGGCCGTTTGGCAACAAGGCGCTGGGCGAGCCGCCGGCGATCCCGGTGGCGCCGGCCATTCGCAATGCCCTGCTGCATGCGACCGGCGTGGCGGTGGATGAATTGCCGCTGGAGCCGAAGCGCCTGGTGCGCCTGTTCCAGGAAAGGGGGTTGATCTGATGTTCGATCTAGAAGCGATCTACCGCGCCGCAAGCGTGCAGGATGCGATCGCCGCCCTGGTTGCCGACCCCGAGGCAGTGGTGATTGCCGGCGGTACGGATGTGCTGATCCGCATTCGCGAAGGCAAGCTGGCCGGCTGCCGGCTGGTCAGCATCCATGATCTTCCGGAGCTGGCCGGCTGCCGGCTGGATGCTGCCGGCGCGCTGCATATCGGGCCGCTGACCTGCTTCCGCGATATTGTCGATCACCCGCTGGTGCAGCGGCATATCCCCATCCTGGCCCAGGCTGCCGCTGCGGTGGGCGGGCCGCAGATCCGCGCCATGGGTACGGTGGGCGGCAATCTTTGCAATGGCGCGACAAGCGCGGATACGGCGAGCAGCCTGTTTGCGCTCAACGCCGTGCTGACGCTGACCGGGCCGCAGGGCAGCCGTCAGCTGCCGGTGGCGGAATTTTACCTTGGCCCGGGGCAGGTGGCCCTGCAGCCGGGCGAGCTGTTGACCGATATCTGTATCGCACAGGCGGATTACCAGGGCTTTGGCGGCTGCTATCTGAAATATGCCATGCGCAATGCGATGGATATCGCCACCCTGGGCACGGCCGTGCTGGCGCGCGCGCATGGCGCGGCGCTGATGGAGCTGCGCGTTGCCTTTGGCGTGGCCGGCCCGGTGCCGATGCGTTGCCCGCAATGCGAGGCTGCGCTTTCCGGCACGCTGTTTCGCGATGCAGAGCGGCTGATCGCCGGCCTGGTGCGGGAAGAGATCCATCCGCGCAGTTCATGGCGGGCCAGCCGCGAATTCCGCCTGCAGGTGGCGGGCGAAAACGCTGCGCGCGCCCTGCGCCAGGCGTTTATTCAGGCAGGAGGTGAAGTCTGATGCTGCAGATCATCCATCTCACCGTCAATGGCCGCGCGCAGGAGCTGGCGGTGGATATCCGTGCCTCCCTGGCGGACGTGCTGCGCCGCCAGCTGGGCCTGACTTCGGTCAAAAAAGGTTGCGAGGTGGGCGAATGCGGTGCCTGTACGGTGCTGATCGATGGCCGTGCGGTGGATAGCTGCCTTTATCTTGCCGTTTGGGCGGATGGCCGCGAGATCCTTACCGTGGAAGGCCTGCGCGCCGGCGACGGCAGCCTGCATCCCGTGCAGCGGGCTTTCATTGAAAAAGCCGCTGTGCAATGCGGCTTCTGTACGCCGGGCATCATCATGAGCGCTGTGGAAATCGTCGGCGCAGGCCGCCGCTATACGCGCGAGGAATTGCGGCGCGAGCTTTCCGGCCATCTCTGCCGCTGCACAGGCTACGAGAATATCCTCGACGCCGTGCAGCAGGCCGTGGAACAGACCCTGCAGCAGGCATCCAGCTGATTAGCCCGCCTTAAGGGTCAACAGCGCAGAGCGGTCGAACGCGTGCGCAAGATGCGAGGCCAGCAACAGGCTTTAAGCGCGACGCCGACTGCGGGCTCTGCCCGCCGCGTGCGCAAGGCGCGAGGCCAGCGACAGGCTTTAAGCGCGACGGCGCTTCCCGCCGCTGGCGGGCGGGTTCTGCCCGCCCGCCGGGAAAAAAGGAGGTTGCGATGGAATTTTTAGGAGAAGAAAATCTGCTGGTTGCGCTGGGCAGCGCAGCCTTTTTGCTTTCTGCATTGACGCAGCTGACGAAAAAGATCGGCGTTTTGCAGCGCATCCCGACTGACCTGCAGGTGCTCGTGCTTGCGCTGCTGCTCGGCCTGGGACTGCTGGCAAGGGCAGGCCTGCCGCCGCATTGGCAGGATCTTGTCGCCTGTCTGGTTTTTGCTTTGCTGGCAGCCTTTATCGCCATCTATGGCTGGCAGACATTTTTTGCGCTTTGGCAGCGTTTTTTGCCGCCTCAGGCAGGGGGCGCGGCGGAGGCGGAAGATGACTAGCCCCGGCGGCAGTTGCCGCGCGATGCTGGCTGCTGCGCTTTCGCAGCTTGGCGAACGGGAACAGGCGGGCAACCGCACGAAATACGGCGCCTGGTACGGCGCGGATGGCCAGCCCTGGTGCGCAATGTTCATCAGCTGGTGTGCGGCGCAGGCTGCGCTGCCGCAGCAGGTGCTGCCGCGCATGGCCTATTGTCCGTATCTGGCCGGCTGGTTTCAGGAAGCAGGCCGCTGGTTGCCTGCCACGGCAAAACCGCAAAGCGGCGATATCGTCTTTTTTGATGCCAATGGCAACGGCCAGGCGGACCATGTCGGTCTGGTGGAACGGGTATCCGGCAATATGCTGTATACGGTGGAGGGCAATGCGGGCGACGCTGTGGCGCGCGGCTGCTATCGCCTGGACGACGCCCGGCTGTTCGGCTATGGCAGGCCGGCTTATCAGGAGGTGGATCATTTGGAAGAGATCGCGGTTCGGCTGGAGGATGCGCAGCGCGTGGTGCGCGTGCGTGGTTTTCTGCTCGACGGGACGAATTATCTGCGGCTGCGCGATATCGAGCTGCTGGCGCCGGTGCGCGTGGATTGGGATGCGGCTGCGCGGATCGCAACCGTGAAAGCGGCGGCCGCGCGGGCGGAAGCTTAGCCGCAGCGGGAAGGAGGAAAAGCATGGGCATCTATAAAGTACAGGCAAACGGCAAAGCGCCGGCCGGCTTGCGCGCCGGCGACCAGGTGGTGACGGGCAATGGCACCTATATCATTACCGGCGTCAATCCGGATGGCAGCTATACCAGCGTGCTCTACAATGCGGGGCAGAGCGTGGCCAATTACCGCGGCGGTTATGATACCGCGCCCGGCGGCGGTTCCGGCGGTTCGGGCAGCAGCGCGGGCAGCGGCATGGGCAGCGGCCTTGCCGGCAGCAGCGGTCTTGGCGTCCAGCAGGGCGGCAACGACTGGGAGCAGCGCTATCTCGACCTGCTGCAGGATACGATCAAGAGCAGTTATCAGCCGGCGGTAAGCGCGCCCTCTGCCGCAACGCAGACGATCAGCTTTGCCGAGGCGGTGAAAATGGCGGAACAGGCGATGCAGCCGCAGTTCAGCGAACGCTATCAGCAGGCGGCGGCCAATGCGGCGCAACGCCTGGAACAGGCCGGGCTTTACGATACGCTCTATGGCCAGTCGCTGGCTGCGCAGGCGGAAAACGAGATCACGCGCGATCTGAACGCGGCGATCTATGCGCTGGCGCTGCAGCTGAGCGACGCCAGCGAGGAAAATGCGCGCGAGCTGCTCGAGCTGGCGGTGCGCGAGCGCCAGTTCGGCGCGGAATATGATGCGGAGCAGCGCCGTGTGGCGCTGGATTATCTGCTTAAACTGTTGCAGTGATGGCTGCGCGCCGGCTGCTGCGGTTTGCCCCCTGCCGGGAAGAACCGGCAGGGGGCTTTTTCTGTATGATCAGCGGGCGGCAAAAGCGCTACTATAGTAGCGGTAAGCATGCCTGAGCAGGCAGATTTTTATTACACAGGCGGCAGACAAAGGGCGCTTGCGAAAAAGGTTGTCCGGGAAAGAAAACCTGGTTCAGCTGCTGCTTTTATGCCCGTCTGCCTGCGGCAGCAGGATTTTCCGCTTGCAATGCGTCAACGATGCTCTTATAATGTAGGGCAGGATAGCGCCGGGCTGCCTGCGGTGTTCAGGCGGCGGAGCGGCGCGTGGGAGGAGAGTTCATCATGCAGACGAAGGTCATGCCCTGCGACGAGGCTGGTATCCGTGCAGCAGCCGGTCTGCTGCGCTGCGGCGAACTGGTCGGCTTTCCGACCGAGACCGTATACGGCCTGGGCGCGGCTGCGCTGCAGCCGCAGGCGGTGGCAAAGATCTTCGCCGCCAAGGGGCGCCCGGCGGATAATCCGCTGATCGTCCATATCGCCAGCCGCGAAATGGCCGAGCCGGTGGCGCGGTTTACGCCGCTGGCGGAAAAGCTGGCTGCCCGCTTCTGGCCGGGGCCGCTGACATTGGTGCTGCCGCGCCGCGCCGTGGTGCCGGATATCGTCACCGCGGGGTTGGATACGGTTGGTTTGCGCTGGCCTTCGCACCCGGCAGCGGCTGCGATGATCGCTGCCGCCGGGCTGCCGGTGGCAGCGCCTTCTGCCAATCGTTCCGGCAGGCCCAGCCCCACGCTGGCGCGCCATGTGCTGGAGGATTTGGCGGGCCGCGTGCCGCTTATCCTCGATGCCGGCCCGGTGGAGATCGGTCTGGAAAGCACGGTGGTCGACGCCACCGGCGCGCTGCCCGTATTGCTGCGGCCGGGGAAGATCACCATGGAAGAGCTGGCGTCGTTTTGCGGCGGCTGCCTGCTGCCGGATGGCAAAAGCAGCGAACGCCCGCCTGCGCCGGGGATGAAATACCGGCATTATGCGCCGCAGGGCGCGCTTTACCTGGCGGCGGATTACCGTGCCGCCGAGGCTTTACGGCAGCGCCTGCTGGCCGCAGACCCTGCGCCGCCGCTGATGCTGCTCAGCGATGCCAGCGCGAACTATTTCCGCGGGCAGGGTTTGCCGGAAGACGAGATCCTTTCCCTGGGCGCGAACGAAGCGGAGTTTGCCGCCCGCCTGTTCGCCGCCCTGCGCGAGGCGGATACGCGCCGCGCCGGGCGCATCATCTGCGAGACGACAAAAGAAAGCGGACTGGGCCGCGCGATCATGAACCGTCTGGCCAAGGCTGCCGCTGCAGCAACAGAGCCGGGCGGCGGCGTTCTGCCTTCTCCTGCCGCAGAAGGCAAGGCTTAAGGCCCGCGGCAGACCGCGCCTGCCATGCCGCACCGCTGCCTGCTGCCCGCGCATGAAGACCCGGCCGATGAAAGCGGCGCAGCTTATCCGCCGGCCGCGCCGCAGTAAGCGGGAGCAGCGCGGGAACGCGAGGGCAAAATCATGTCTTGACGGCTGCGCGCGGCCTGGTCTATAATAAATATGCAGGAATTTAGCTGGCATTTTTTGAGGTGAACGCATGACTGAGCAAATGTTGCCCGCCGGGCGCGAGGATTATTCTGCCATGACGGATGAAAACGTCGTGGATCTGGCGCGTCTGGGCGACAATGACGCGCAGGAATATCTGATCAATAAATATAAAAATTTTGTGCGCGCCAAAGCGCGCTCCTATTTCCTGATCGGCGCTGATAAGGAGGATATCATCCAGGAGGGGATGATCGGCCTGTATAAGGCGATTCGCGATTTCCGTCCGGACAAGCTCTCCAGTTTCCGCGCCTTTGCCGAGCTGTGCATCACGCGCCAGATCATCACCGCGATCAAAACCGCCACCCGCCAGAAGCATATCCCGCTCAATTCCTATGTTTCGCTCAATAAGCCGATCTATGATGAGGACAGCGACCGTACCCTGCTCGATATCATTTCCGGCACGCGCGTGACAGATCCGGAAGAGCTGGTTATCTCGCGCGAGGAATTTGACGATATCGAGGCCAAGATGGGCGAGATCCTCAGCTCGCTGGAATGGAAAGTGCTGATGTATTATCTGGAAGGCAAAAGCTACCAGGAGATCGCCGTTGATCTGGACCGCCATGTCAAATCGATCGATAACGCGCTGCAGCGGGTAAAGCGCAAGCTGGAACGCTACCTGGAAACGCGCGAACGCGAATAGAACCGCCGGCGCCTGCCGGCGGCAGGATAACCTGCCGCTTGCCGGGCGCACAGCGGTTCTTTTTGATAAAGGGAATGGTTTTGTCATGCGACGTTGCCCGCAGGCCCTGCCTGTAGGCGGCGCCGCTTTATTTTTGGCCTGGCGCCGCAGCGCCGGGCGCAGTCCCGGGCGCAGTCCCGGCCGCAGCATCGGCTGCGGGCATGGGCGCTGCGCTGAGGGGTTTTTGGTTTTGGAACGCGCTTTTCGGCGTCAGCAGCAACAGCAGCATGCCGGTGGCAAAGAGCAGGGAAAGGCTGAGCACGCCGAGCGAGCTGCGCCCGCTGGTCGTGACGACCAGCGCATAAAGGAAGGGGCCGAGCACAGCGGCAAATTTACCGAAAACATCGAAGAAGCCGAAAAATTCATTGCTGCGCTGCGGCGGGATCATCCGGCCGAACTGGGAACGGGAAAGCGCCTGCATGCCGCCCTGCGAGGTGCCGACCAGGAAGGAGAGCAGCCAGAAGAGGCGCTGCGAGCGCGCCAATGCCGGCTGGTAGATCGCGTCATAGGCAGCCTGGCCGCCTTCCAGCGCAGCCGCGGCAGCAGCGGTTTCTGCATTTTCCAGCGAAAACCCCATATAAAAGCCGAGCAGGCAAACGATGAAATAAACCGCTGCGCCAAAAAGCAGCGCTGTGCGCGTGCCGTGTTGCCGCGAAACATGGGCAAAAGCCACGGAACAGGGCACGGCGACCAGCTGCGTCACCATCAGCGCGCCGACCATGCCGACCATGCCCAGGCCGAGCGTGGTGCCATAGCTGGTTGCCATCTTGATCACCGTATTCACGCCGTCGATGTAGAAGAAATAGGCGAGCAGGAACATGCGCAGCGGACGGTCGCGCACAATATCGCGCGCGGTATGGCGCAGATTGCGAAAGCCGGCGCGCACCAGGCCTTCGCCCGGCTTTGTTTCGATAAAATGTTTCTGCCGCACATTGCGCAGCAGCGGCAGCGAAAACAGGCCCCACCAAAACGAGGTGAGCAGGATGCAGAGTTTGATGGTGATGGTATTGTTCAGGTGCATCTGACCGGAAAAGACGATCAGCAGCAGGGCGAAAACAAAGGGGATGGTGCTGCCGCCGATATAGCCGTAGGCATAACCTTTGGCGGAGACCATATCCATGCGTTCCGGCGTGGTGACGTCGGTGAGAAAACCATCGTAAAACAGATTGCCCAGCGCATAGCCGATATAGCTGATGATAAAGCCGAGCAGCATCAGCTGCCAGGAATCAAAGACAGCCATGGTCAGCGTAAAGCAGACGCCGGTCAGCATGAAGATGACCAGCAGACGTTTTTTCATGCCGCGGAAATCCGCGAGCGAGCCGAAGACCGGCGCCAATACCGCCATGCAGGCGGTGGCGATCGAAGTGCCGGTGGCCCAGGTGGCATCGCCGGCACGGCCGGTGGCCGCTACGGTATCGGTAAAATAGATGGGGAAGATGGCGGTGATGATGATGGTGGCATAGACGGAATTCGCCCAGTCATACATCGCCCAGCTGCGTTCTTCCCGGGTCAGCTTCGTCTCCCGCAGGAGGCTGCGCAAGCGCATAATGTTCCAGCTCCTGTCCTTGTTCCGCCGGTGCATGCCGGCTTTTTTTCCGTCCGGCGGCATCATACGCCAGAGCAGAACAGAATATTTTTCTGCCCGGCACGGCCAAAAACCTGCCGGAAAACGTCCTGTTTTGAAATTTATTGCGCTGCGCTGCTGCTTATGCTATAATCAGCGCATTGCGTATATGCTGCCGCCGCATGCGGGGGGAAGCGGAAGGCCTGCTTCCGGCGGTGTGCAGCCTGGCGGTATGCGGAAAAAAGCAGAAACAGGGGGCGTATCGGATGATAGAAAAAGGGCAAAAACAGGAACAGACAACAGGATGCGCGCGCGGCGCGGCAGCGGCTGCCGGCAGCGGGGCGAAGACGGAAAGGACGGTGGTCGCCGCGGCTGCCGCCTATCTGGCGCTGACCTTGTTCGCCAATCTGGGCTCGCTGCGCGCGGTCATGCTCGGCCCGTTCGCCATGGATGGCGGCGCGCTGCTTTACCCGTTTACCTTTACTGCGCGCGACCTGTTGCATAAAAAGAGCGGCGCTGCGCTGACACGCTTCGTCATCCTGCTGGCTGCCGTCGCCAATCTGCTGCTGTTTGCCTATCTGCGGCTGGTGGGCGGCCTGCCGGCAGATCCGGCGGTCGGGCCGCAGACGGAATACCTGCTGGTCCTCGCCCCCGGCCTGCGGCTGGTGGTGGCCTCCGTGCTGGCGATGACCGTGGCCGAACTGCTGGATACCACGATCTATCAGGCGGTGCGCCGCCGTCTGGGCAGCCGCCGGCAGTGGCTGCGCGTGCTGCTTTCCAATCTCGTCTCCATACCGGTGGATACGGCGATCTTCCTTTTCGCCGCCTTTGGCGGTCAGTATGATGCGGCGACGATCGGCGCCATGTTCGTGAGCAATCTGTTGATCAAATATCTCGTTACCGTGATCAGCCTGGGCAGCGTTTACCTGGTGCGCGAAGACCGCGCCTGAAGCGGCGCCGGCTGGGAGAAAGGGCATTGCGGAGGGGAAAATGCAGGCGGGAAGGATGCAGGCAAAGGACGGCGGCATGATGCTGCAGACGATATATTGCCGCAGCGTGCAGGCGGGGATGGCGCTGGCGCTGCGGCTGCTGCCCTGGCGGCAGCCGCAATGCCTGTGCGGCGCAGGCGCTGTGCTGCGTGTGCCGGAGCTGCTTGCGGCAGCCGGTCTCAGCCGGCCGCTGCTGGTGACCGGGCCGCATATTGCAGCCAGCGGCCTGCTTACGCCGCTCTGTGCTGCGCTTGAGGCAGCGGGGTTTGGCTGGCAGATGTTTTGCACGGTGGAATCCGACCCGCGGGAAGAGACGGCGGAGCGCATCCGCGACGCTTATCAGGCAGCGGGCTGCGATGCGCTGCTCGCCGTGGGCGGCGGTTCGCCGCTGGATGCGGCCAAGGCCGCGGGTGCATTGCTCGCCCGGCCGGGGCGGCGTTTGGCGCAGATGTACGGCACGCTGCGCATCCGCCGGCCCCTGCCGCCGCTGTGTGCCGTGCCGACGACTGCCGGCAGCGGTTCGGAGCAGACGGCGGTGGCGGTGATCCGCGACGCGGCAAGCGGGCGCAAGGTTGCTTTGTTCGACCTCTGCCTGTTGCCGCGCTGGGCTGTGCTTGACCCGGATCTGCTGGCCGGCCTGCCGCAGCCGGCGCTGGCGGCAGCCGGGATGGATGCGCTGGCGCATGCGGTAGAGGCTTTTCTCTGCCGTATGACGGCGACGCGCCGCGTGCGTGCGCAGGCCAGCCATGCGGCGGCAGAGATCCTGCAGACGCTGGAGCCCGCCTGCCATGGCGATGCGGCGGCCCGCGCCAGGCTGCTCGTTGCCGCCAGCGAGGCGGGCGCGGCATTCACGCGCAGCGGGGTTGGCTATGCGCATGCCCTGGCGCATGCGCTGGGCAGCTGCTACGGCATCGCGCATGGCCGGGCGGTGGCGGCCTGCCTGCCGCCGGTGCTGGCTTATTATGGCACAGCAGCGGAGCGGCCGCTGGCTGCGCTGGCAGCGGCGGCCGGCATTGCCTGCGGGGAAAAGCCCGCTGCGGCGGCGCAGGCTTTCCGCCGGGAAGTGGCGGCGCTTGGCCGGCGGCTGGGGTTGCCCGCAGGTTTTGCCTGCATCCGGCAACAGGATCTGCCGCAGCTTGCCGCCGCTGTGCTGGCGGAGGCGCATCCGCTTTATGCGGTGCCGCGCCTGCTTGACCGGCGCGCCTGCCAGGCTTTGCTGCAGGCCCTGGCCGCCGAAGGCGGGCAGACGGCGGCAGATTCTTTTCCTGCCGCGGAAAAGAGGGAGGAAATCTCTTCCTGATAGCGAAAATTAACAATTCAGTATCTGTTTTCGACTTTAGTCCTAGTCGATCAACCAGCCGCTGACCAAGTTGTGGAAAGAGCCAGAGATGAAGCAAAACAAACCTGAAACCAAGCAGAAAATAGATCTGTCGCAGTTTGCGCCGCGGCGCAATCTGTCTGTGCCCAATTTGCTTTCCGCTTTGCGCATTTTGCTGATCCCAGCAATTTTTGCCGCTTATTTCCGGGGGCAGCCGGTGTTGACCGTGGCGGTGATCGTTTTTTCCGGCCTGACGGATGTGCTGGACGGCTTCATCGCCCGCCACTGGCGTCAGGTGACGGCGCTGGGCAAGGTGCTCGATCCGCTCGCCGATAAGCTGACCCAGCTCGCGCTGGCGATCTGCCTTTGCTTTTCCTTCCCCGCCGCCGTGCCGCTGGTGCTGGTGCTGGTGGTCAAGGAAGCGACCATGCTTTACTGGGGACTCTGTCTGCTGAAAAGCGGCCAGGGGCCGATCTGCGCCTGCTGGTGGGGCAAGCTTTCTACCGGGCTTTTCTATGGCGGGAGCGTGCTGCTGCTCGTTTTCCCAACGCAGCTCGGGGCCGGCGGCGTGGCTGTGGTGACGGTGATCATCA
Organism: uncultured Clostridia bacterium; assembly: GCA_944390945.1. Classification (GTDB taxonomy): domain Bacteria; phylum Bacillota; class Dehalobacteriia; order UBA4068; family UBA4068; genus CALXSV01. The sequence goes on along the minus strand of CALXRV010000005.1, from coordinate 325 downwards.
TTCTCGCCCTGCTCTTTTCCCTGCTGCGTTACGGTTTTCTTTTCCGCGGAAAAATACGCGCCGGACGCATGGCCGGCGACGAGGTAAAGGCGGAGCATTAGCGCGCGCTTTTCGCGGCAGGCCAAGCCCGGCCGGCAGGCTGCCGGCAGGCGCGCTGCATCTGAAGACAAGAAAAGGCAGGCTTTGGGCCTGCCTTTTTTTTGCCGGTTGCCCGGCAGACGCTTATTCTGCCGCTGTCAACGGCTGCGCAGGGGCAGGGCTGCCGGGCAGGTCTGCCGCGCCGGGCTGCAGGGCAAGGGCGAAAGGGTCGGTCATGCCGGCGATA
>CALXRV010000004.1 GCA_944390945.1 uncultured Clostridia bacterium | reverse complement strand
TTATCCATGTATCAGCGGTCAATGACGAGCTGCTTTCCGCTGTCGGGAAACTCACAGCCGAGTACGGCAGGATCGGCGGCAACCTCAACCAGATTGCCCGGTATCTGAACGAGTACGGCGTACCCTACAATGCGCTGTCCGGCGAGGTACGCGCCGCCAGCCAAATGCGTAAAACTATTCCTCCTGCATAAAGGGGTAGCCAATCTCAGACGTGGGCGCATAGCATTCCTTCACCGTGCAGACGCTGGTCCAGCGCAACAGATTGAGCGAGCTACCCGCCTTATCATTGGTGCCGCTGCCGCGTGCACCGCCGAACGGCTGCTGACCGACAACCGCGCCGGTAGGCTTATCGTTAATATAGAAATTGCCTGCTGAATGGCGCAGCCTGCGCTCCATCTCAGCAATCGCCAGCCGGTCGCTGGCAAAGATGGCGCCGGTAAGCGCATACGGCGTCGATGCATTACAGTAATCGAGCATCTCACCCAGTTCTTCATCTGGATAAACATAGACGGTGAGCACAGGGCCGAACAGCTCTTCCAACATGGTTGGATATTCCTTTTTCCGTGCGCGGATCACCGTCGGGTAGACGAAATAACCATGGCTGCCGTCATAACCGCCGCACAACACTTCTGCATCCGGTGAAGCTTTCGCCGCATCGATATATTTAACAAGCTCGGCAAAGGCATTACGGTCGATCACCGCGCCAAGGAAATTGCGGAAATCGCAGACATCGCCGGTATGCAATCCTTTCACCACATCAAGCAGACGCCGCTCCACATCCGGCCAGATACTCTGCGGAATGAAGCAGCGCGAAAGCGCCGAGCACTTCTGTCCCTGATATTCAAAGGCGCCACGCGCCATTGCGCTGACCAGAGCCGGTACATCCGCCGAGCTGTGGGCGAAGATATAGTCCTTGCCGCCGGTCTCGCCGACCAGGCGCGGGTAGGAACGGTACTGCTCAATATGCTCGCCCACCTGCCGCCAGACCGAACCAAAAACGCCGGTGGAGCCGGTGAAGTGGAAACCGGCCAGGCGCGGGTCGCTGATCACATAACGGCTGATAGCAGAGCCACTGGCGGGGACAAACTGAATCACACCGGCCGGCAGCCCGGCTTCGAGGAAAACGCGTATCAGGTAATAATTGGAAAGCACCGCGGTACTGGCCGGTTTCCAAAGCACGGTATTGCCCATAATCGCCGGTGCCGTAGCCAGATTGCCGCCGATGGCGGTAAAATTAAACGGCGAGACCGCAAGCACAAACCCTTCCAGCGGCCGGTAAACCATGCGGTTCCAGACCGCCGGCTTGTTCTCCGGCTGATTGCGGAAAATACTGTCTGCATAATAGACATTGAAGCGCAAAAAATCGGTGATTTCGCAGGGCGCGTCGATCTCCGCCTGATAGGCGACTTTGCCCTGACCAAGCATGGTGGCTGCGTTCAGCTGGTAACGATATTTGCCGCGGATCAGCTCTGCCGCGCGCAGGAATACGGAAGCACGGTGCTCCCAGGGCAGCTCCTCCCAGCTCTGCTTGGCAGCCATCGCACGTTCGATCGCCAGCTTCAGCTCCGCCTCGCCTGCCAGACAACATTCGGCCAGCACATGGCCATGGTCATGCGGCATGACGACCTTCAGCCGTTTTTCCGTATAGACCGGCTGCCCGTCGATCAGCAGCGGTATGGTGATGCATTCGCTTTTCTGGCGTTCCAGCTCCTGCTTGAGCAGGGCGCGCTCCGGCGTTCCCGGCGCATAGGAAAGCGGCGGTTCGTTTTGGGGCTTGGGCACGGCAGCATGACTGTTGATCATCATGATCCCTTCTTTCTCTATAAATTGCAATCTATTATCTTTTTCTAGCATAATACGTTCTGCCGCACCCTGCTTTGCCGAACCTCATCAAAAACTACTCCGTTTTTCTGAACCTTAATTAAAATACCACTTAAATATGCTGTTTCTTATTTTATTATGCTGAAACTCATATGCTAAAACCCCTTTACAAAATCACAATTCCATGATATAATTTATTCTCAGGTGGAAATAATATGATCATTCTCCTCTGCGTTTTACTTCCCGCTGCCGCCGGAAAAGCAGCGGGAAAGCAGAAAGAAAAGGGAAGTGGGCAAAACATGAACAGGCCGGATATCGTGCTGCTCGCAGAAACGGGGTCTTTGCACAGGCACGAACATGCGCAGATCATCCTGCCACTGGCCACGCCTCTGCAACTGCGCATCGGCAGCGAGGTGTTTACGATCGGCCGGACGGAAATCGGCTTCATCCCGCCGGATACGCCGCATCAATGTGTCTGCGACCAGCAGCTGCTGACGGTGAACATCCCCCGCGCCATGCTCAGCCGCCGCGACGCACCCCTGCTCAGCAAAGCGCGCATCTTTGCCGGCGACGAACAAACCACGGCTGTCGCCAGCCTGATCCGCAGCGAGGTCAGCGCCAATCCCAACAGCAGCGCCGTGCGTTATCTCTATTTCTACCTTTATGAAAAAATGGTAGAGCAGGTCAGTCACAGCTCGGTACGCTATATGCATGAGCATTATGACGAACCGCTGCGCGTCACACAGCTGGCTGCGCTGGAAAACTATAACGTCACCTATTTCAACGACTGGTTCCGCCGCCAGACCGGCACAACGCCGCTGCAGTACCTGCGCCAGCTGCGCATCGACCGTGCGCGGGAATTGCTGGAAAGCACGGATTATAGCGTGATCGATATCGCGGCCCAGGTGGGTTATACCAGCCATTCCGCCTTTACCCGCGCTTTTCGTGAAGTCGTCGGCATGGCGCCGCTTGCCTACCGCAGCATCAGCCGGCGTGGCGGTCGTGATGGCGGTCGCGAAAGCAGCGGCGTGGAAACCATGGCCACCCGCTGACCGTCCGCAGGCCAGAACGCAAATCGCTGCCAGCGTAAACATCGCAGATGAATAACAGAACGCAGCAAAGGAATGTTGCGACCGCCGCTGCAACATCAACCGGCAATAGCTGCCACAGGCCAGAACACCGGCAAACGCGGTAAAACAAAAACGCCCCCAGCGGGGCGTTTTCGATTTGTCTCAGGAAATTGCGCCAACAGCGCAGCTGCCGGTTTTCTCAATGGTCGCGCTTCAGGGAATATTTGCGTGGCACCAGCACTTTTTCCTCATAGCAGGAGAAAATATCCTGCAGCATAACGGCTTGCGGCGCTTTCGTGAGCAGCGAGACGAGCGGTACGATAACCAGGCCGGCCAACATGGCGATGGCGCCGGCATTGATCGGCGAGCTGATATAGCCGAACACCATGTTGGAAAGCGTGATGCCAATGCCGGAGACGAAGCTGGCCCAGGCAGCGGCGCAGGTGGTGCGCTTCCAGTAGAGCCCATAGAGAAAGGGCGCAAGGAAGGCGCCGGCGAGCGCGCCCCAGCTAATACCCATCAGCTGCGCGATAAAGGTGGGCGGGTTCAGCGCAAGCAGAACGGAGACCGCAATGAAAAAGACGATCAGCAGCCGCATGCAGCGCAGTTTGCCCCGCTCTGACATATCCTTGGCCACCAGACAAGAAATAAAATCGAGCGTTAGGGTAGAGCTGGAAGAGAGCACCAGCGAAGCCAGCGTGGACATGGAAGCGGAAAGCACGAGTACGATGATCACCGCGATCACCGCATCCGAAAGCGTGCCGAGCATGGTCGGCATTATCCGGTCGTAGACGATCGCACCTTCTGCATTGTAAAGCTGCGGCGAATCATAGAGCCGGCCAAAGCCACCCAGGAAATAACAGCCGCCAGCCACGATCAGTGCAAAGATGGTGGAGACGATCGTGCCGGTCTGCACCGCCTTTTCATTTTTGATCGCATAGAATTTATGTACCATCTGGGGCAGACCCCAGGTGCCAAGCGAAGTCAGCACCACCACGCCCAGCAAATTGAGCGGATCGGGCCCAAAAAAGCTGGCATAGGCGCCCTGTTGACCGGCCGTGAGCGCCACTTCGGATTCGATCTGCGACAGCGCATTGAGCGCAGCGAGGAAGCCGCCATTCTGCGCCAGCACGCTGGCGATGACGAGCACGATACCGCCCAGCATGATCAAGCCCTGGATAAAATCGGTAATCGCTGTCGCCATATAGCCGCCCAACACGACATAAAGCCCGGTCAGCGCAGCCATCGCCACCACGCAGACCGCATAGGGGACATCGAATGCCATTTCAAACAACAGCGAAAGACCATTATAGATCGAAGCAGTATAGGGCACGAGGAAGATGAATACAATGGCAGAGGCGGCTATCTTCAGCTTCTGGCTGCCAAAGCGCTTGCCGAAGAAATCCGGCATGGTGGAAGAGGAAAGATGGTTCGTCATCACGCGTGTGCGCCGCCCCAGCACCACCCAGGCGAGCAGGCTGCCCAGGATGGCATTGCCAATGCCAACCCAGGTGGAAGCAATGCCATATTTAAAACCAAACTGGCCGGCATAGCCAACAAAGATGACGGCGGAGAAATAGGAAGTGCCGTAGGCAAAGGCGCTCAGCCAGGGGCCAACATTGCGCCCGCCGAGCACAAAGTCATCGACAGAACGCGCCTTTGCGCGCCGGCGCAGCCCGACTGCGATCATGGCAGCAAAAAAGAGTAGCAACAAAGCAATTTTAATCCACATCACAAAGCATCCTTTCGATCAGATTTGACGCGGGGCTGTCAGACGGCGTACCGCCCTGCGGCGGCATTCCGCATCAATATCGAAAAAAGCAATAAAAAATCAAGCCTTCCCGGATCCGCACACAGAAAGACTTGCCAAGGTGCATCTGCATCCCTGCCATACTACTGTCCTCCGTTGTCGTTGAACCAATACCCTATCTACCGTTTTACCGTCCGGCCACCCGCGCGGCCTTAACCCAAAGTGTACCAGAGAAAAGGATTTTTGTCAAATGTATGGAATATTTTTTTTACTGCATCTGCGAATGGTTGCGGCAACACGTTTTTAAGACGCAGGAAAGCTGCAGCAGGCGGCTGTTGCTGAGGAATGGCTGCTGCCGGTTGTTGCCGGAAGCTGCGCCGCAGCGGCGGCCGGCCGCAGGGCAAGAAAACGGATGAAGGAGTGCGGGCGATGACGATCTACTACAAAACACGGATCACGCTGCGCAAGGATAAGGATTTTGCCGGCCACGGCTTTGGCCGCGGCATCGAACAGCTGCTCAGCGGCATTGAAAAATATGGCTCACTGAACCGCACGGCAAAGGAGATGGGCATGGCCTACAGCAAGGCCTGGCGCATCCTGCGCCTTTCCGAACAGGAATTCGGCATCACACTGCTGCGCAGAGATGGCGCGCATGGTTCCACCCTGACGGAAGAAGGCCGCGAATTTCTCGAGCATTACCGCGAGATGGTAGCCGCGGCAGATGCAGCGGCTGGCGCTGTATTCGACAAATATTTTCGCGATAAATAAACCGCCCCGCCTGCCGCATGGCCGGGCGCATCCCCTGCCACAAAAGAAAAGGCCCCGTAAAGGGGCCTTTTCCTATGCCTGTCGCCGCCGGTTTCGCCAGATCAGTGGCATTTGTGGCCGCAACCGTGGCCTTGGCTGTGGCAGTCGCCGCCATGTTCATGGTGATGATGGTCGCACTGCGTATCCGGGTTATAGGCCAGGTTCCCATTCAGCAATGCCTGCACCTGCGCATCCGCATCGCCCGCCGCGCCGGGATAAAGCTGAATGCCGGCTTCTGCCAACGCCATACGCGCGCCGCCGCCGATGCCGCCGCAGATCAGGACATCTACACCGTACTGGCGCAGAAAGCCGGCCAATGCGCCATGGCCGCTGCCTGCCGTATCCACAACCTGCGAGGAAACGACCCGGCCATCCTCCACCGTATACAGCTTGAACTGCTCGCTGTGGCCGAAATGCTGGAACACCTGACCATCCTGATAGGTAACCGCAATTTTCATGTGAAAAACCTCCTGCTGATTGGATTTATTTTTTATCGATTTGGGATCATTACCGATGCGCGCAGGTTACTGCAGCCCAAACATTTTCCCGCGCATTTTTCCTGATCTCTGCTTCCGACAGCGCCGGCCGCTCACCCGCCTGTTGCGCAGGCACTGCACCGCTGCTGCGCTAAGCACCTTCCGGAACATCTGTCGGCCGTGCTGCCTGCCGACAGGTATGCTGGCCGCAGCAACGATGGCCATGGCATTCGCAGCCATGCGGGCAAAGCTGGTAATCCCCGCCGCGGATGCACAGCCGCCCGCCGCGCACCAATACAGCTGCCAGCTTCTGCCGTGCGCTATTATAAACCGCCTGTGCCGTGGTACGCGCCACGCCCATCTGCGCCGCGCATTCCTCCTGGCTGCAGCCGAGCAGATCGATCAGGCGTACCGCCTCGAATTCATCCAGCGACATCTCGATCTCTTCCGCCGCATCGCCGGCCAGCGGCCCGAAACTGTCGCAGCGGGGCAAAGCGCAGATGCGCCGGCATTTTTTCGGTCGCGGCATGGCTCCGTCCTCCTTAGGTTTCTGGCTTATGCCAATAATTATACGCTGTTTTCGGCATATGTCAATAATAAATCTGCCTTTTTTGCAAAAAAACAGGCCGTGCATCCACCCCGGCCTGCTGCATAAACTTGTTGCTGCAAAGAAATTTATTTCCGCTCTTCTAATCCTTCCTTTGATCCTTTTGCTCCTTCCTGCGCGCTTGCCGCAGCATCCCCCGGCGGCACATCAGCCGCAGGCGGCGGCTGATGCATCCGGCGCAGATCCAGGATGATATTGACGACCGCGGCGATCAGCGGACCGATCACCGCGCCGGCTATGCCAAAAACAAGCACGCCGGCTACGGCGGCCAGCAGCGCGACGACCGGTTTCAAACCGACCTGTTTGCCGGTGATCAGCGGGTCGAGCACCTGGCGCAGGATGACCAGACCGATATAGAGCAATGCCAGCTGCAGCGCCAACCCCTGCTCGCCCAGAATGAGGTTGACGATGATCCAGGGCAGAAAAACAATACCGCTGCCGACCACGGGCAGCAGGTCGAGCAGGCTGATCCCGATGGCGATCAGCACAGCGGGCTGCACGCCAAACAGCAGCAGGAATAAAGTGATCAGGACAAGATTGATCACGAAAAAGATCAGTTGCGCTTTCAGAAAACCAAGACCAACCCGCAACAGGCGGTCAAAAAATGTCAGCAAACCGTTTTGTTTCTCTGCCATCCGGCGAATTTGTCTCTCCTTTCCAAACCCTGCTCTAAGGACGGAAAATCACGGGGGCCCGCGGAAAACCACGGGGGCCCGCAGAAAATCACGGGGGCCCGCAGAAAATCACGGGGGCCCGCGGAAAACCACGGGGGCCCGCGGAAAACCACGGGAACCCGTGGAAAAGCGCGATGCGCCAGGAAAAACCATGCAAAAGCAGCGATCAGAGTCCCATCTCTTCTTTGACTTCGCGGAAGCAGCGAATCGCTTTATCCAGATCCGCCTTGCTATGGCCGGCAGAGACCTGGGTACGAATACGCGCCTTGCCCTGCGGCACGACCGGATAGCTGAAGGCGATCACATAGACGCCCTTTTCCAGCATGCGAGCGGCAAACTCACCGGCCACACGCGCATCATAGAGCATTACCGGTACGATCGGATGCGTGCCCGGCAGGATATCAAAGCCCAATTTCGCCATTTCCGAACGGAAATATGCGGTATTTTCATGCACCTTATCGCGCAGCGCAGTACTGGCGGAAAGCATCTCGAACGTCTTCAGGCTGGCGGCTGCGATCGCCGGCGCCAGCGTATTTGAAAACAGGTAAGGCCGGCTGCGCTGCCGCAGCAGCGCGATGATTTCACGCCGCGCGCTGGTGTAGCCGCCGGAAGCGCCGCCCAGCGCCTTGCCCAGGGTACCGGTGATGATATCGACACGGCCCATCACGCCGCAGTATTCCGGCGTGCCGCGGCCATGCTCACCCATAAAACCGACGGCATGGCTGTCATCCACCATCACCAGCGCGTCGAATTCATCGGCCAGGTCACAGATCTGCTGCAGGTTCGCAATATAACCATCCATCGAGAACACGCCGTCCGTGGCGATCAGCTTGATCTCCGCACCGGCCGCCTGCGCCTGTTCCAGCTTTGCACGCAGATCATCCATATCATTATTTTTATAGCGGTAACGCTGTGCCTTGCACAGCCGGATGCCGTCGATGATGCTGGCGTGATTCAGCTCGTCGCTGATGATGGCGTCATTTTCCCCCAGCAGCGTTTCAAACAGGCCGCCGTTCGCATCAAAGCAAGAGGAGTAGAGGATCGTATCCTCCATCCCCAGAAAACGGGAAATCGCCGCCTCCAGGTCTTTATGCACCTGCTGCGTACCACAGATAAAACGTACGGAAGCAAGGCCATAGCCCCATTTGTCATAAGAAGCCTTCGCCGCTTCGATCAGCAGCGGGCTGTCCGCCAGGCCCAGGTAATTGTTGGCGCACATATTGATCACGCCTTTGGCCGCCGTGGTATCGACCACACTGCGTTGTTCCGTCGTGATGATGCGCTCATCCTTATACAGCCCCTGGCTGCGGATATCGTCCAGTATCGCCTGATATTTCGCTAAAGCGCTCTTTGCCATATCCTGTTTTCTCCTCCTTACCTGCCTTTACTCAGCCGTCGTCCAGTCGAGTACGACCTTACCGGATTTACCGCTGTTCATGGCGGCAAAACCCTGTTCAAAATCGCGGAAATCAAAGCGGTGCGTGATGACATGGTCGATGCTCAACCCGCTTTGCAGCATGGCCGACATCTTATACCAGGTTTCGAACATCTCGCGGCCGTAAATGCCTTTTAAGGTGAGCCCGTTCATGATGATGCGACTCCAGTTGACTTCAGTATTCGCCGGCAGGAAGCCCAGAATGGCGATCTTGCCATAATTTGCCATATGGTCGATCATCTGGTTGAAGGCCACGGCAGAACCGCTCATCTCCAACCCAACGTCAAAGCCTTCCGTCATATGCAGCCCCTTCATCACCACGGCCAGATCCTCGCGGGAGGTGTTGACCGCACGCGTCGCACCCATTTCCTTCGCCAGCTGGAGCCGGTAATCGTTGATATCGGTGATCACGACATTGCGCGCGCCAATATGGCGGCAGATGGCGGCCGCCATCGCACCGATCGGTCCGGCGCCGGTGATGAGGACGTCTTCGCCAACCATGTCGTATGCCAGCGCCGTATGCACTGCATTGCCAAGTGGATCAAAGCAGGAGATGACGTCATCGCCGATATCCGGTGCACAGCGCCAGACATTGGTGTAGGGGATGCTGAGATATTCAGCAAAAGCGCCATTACGCTGCACGCCAACGCTGACCGTATGCGGGCAGTAATGGCGGCGGCCGGCCAGGCAGTTACGGCATTTGCCGCAGACGATATGCCCTTCACCGGAAACGCGTTCTCCCAGTTCAAAACCTTGAACATTGCTGCCCAGCGCTGCGATCTCGCCAACAAATTCATGGCCGATCACCAGCGGCGGATCGATATGCGCGCGCGCCCATTCATCCCAGTTGTAGATATGCACGTCCGTACCGCAGATCGAGGTTTTTTTGATCTTGATCAGCACATCGTTCGGGCCGGGTTGCGGTACCGGTACCTCACGCATTGCCAGACCCGGTGCTGCCGATTCCTTGACCAGCGCCAACATGGTTTGTTTCATAAGCATCTCTCCTTTTTCTATGATCCGGATCCGCCTTGTTCCCGACGCGACAAAGCGCGTCCTTTATCTGCTTCTATTATAAGCGAAGCATGGCAAAAAGAAAAGTGGTTGCTGCAGATTCTCTCCCCTTGCTGCCGCAGGGTTCAGAAGCGCAAAGACAGACAGCTGAGCCCGCCATCCAGCTTGCGAAACTCGCTCATCTCCAGCTGGATCAGGTCATAGCCAGCGGCGGCCACAGCACGCGCCGTCGCAGGGTAGCCTGCCGGCACGAGCACAGTACCGTTGATCCAGAGCGAATTGGCGGCATAAGCTTCCTCCGCCGGCACGGGAATGCGTTGAAACTGCGCGAACAGCGGCTGGGTGACGAATTCCCCCGCAACGAGCATGCGCCCGGCCTCCAGGTAGGAAACGCCTGTTTTTAAGTGTAGCATTTCCGCCATCGGCACCGCATGGCAGCGCAGCCCCCAGCCGGCCAGGATCTCGCTTAGCCGTTGGATGCCTGCCGCATTGCTGCGCGCCGAACAGCCAACATAAAAATCATCGCCCACCATCATCACGTCGCCGCCGTCCAGGGTTGCCGGCGGCTCGATCTTCGCGATGCTTTCGGCGGGGAAGAACCGCTGCAAAGCAGCAAGCACCGCTGCTTTTTCACCATTGCGGCTGGCAGCGCCGGGGTTGGTCAAAATTGCGCCGCAGCGTGTGACCAGCGCCGGATCTTCGATAAAACAGGAATCCGGATACTGCTCATCCGGCGGCAACACCGTAACCTCCAGGCCACAGCGTTCCAGCGCGGCAAGATAAGCGTCATGCTGACGGCAGGCCAGCGCATGATCCGGCTTTCCCAACTCCGGCGCGGAAGTTATGCCCTGCGTCATCGCCCGGCAGGGCCGCCGCACAATGGCGCGGCTGAATCGTTTTTCCTGCATGTTCAACACTCCTTTTTCTTGTACGCCTCTTCTGCCGCCAGCCGTCTGGTTATGCTTGCCAGATATTTCCTGCCGCGACTTGTTTCATTTGCGCCATTATGATATGATATTTGGCGAAAATCAGGCAAAGGAGGCGCAAGCGCGGCCAGGCTGCGCGTACAGGTGGATCAAACCGTTGTATTTTCCAATATCTTTATTCTTTTCATTCTGCTTGGCATGGGCTATTTTGCTGGCCGACGCGGCATCGTTTCAGCGAACGCCACGCGTGATATGACCGCACTGCTGCTCAAGATTACGCTGCCGGCCACCGTATTCAGCTCCATGGTGCGCGATTTTGATGCCGGGCTGTTGCGCAGCGGCATACAGGCGCTATGGCTGGGTGCGCTCTTTCTGCTGCTTGGCCTGGCGCTGGTCTTCCCGCTCGCGCGCTGGTTGCGCGTACCGCAAAAACAGCGCGGCGTTTGGCGCTTTGCCGCCGCCTGCCCCAATAATGGCTTCATGGGCTTCCCGATCATCCTCGCCGTCTATGGCGAGGACGGCCTCTTTCTTGCCGCATTGATCAACCTTGACTGCACGCTCATCTTCTATACGATTGGCGTCTGGCTGGTCAGCCGCGACGCAGCAGCCGGCGAAAGGCTCAGCCTGCGCGGCGTGCTGCTCAGCAATGTCAACCTGGCGATGATCGCCGGCCTTTTCTTTTTCCTGTTGCAGATCCAGCCGCCAGCTTTCCTGACTACGGCTGTCGGCTATCTGGCGGATATCACCACGCCTCTTTCCATGCTGGTCACCGGCTTTAGCCTGGCGCATGACAAACCAAGCGATCTTTTCCGTGAAAAGCAGGCCTTCAGCGCAGCGCTGACGCGCCTGATTCTGCTCCCTCTGCTTTTCCTGCTGCTCATTCACCTGCTGCCGCTCGACGCCAACGCGCTTGCCCCACGCGTGGTCGTGCTCAACCTGGCCATGCCCAGCGCTGTACTCGGCCTGATGCTGGCCACGCAGTATAATTGCGACGTGGATCTCGCCGGTAAAAGCATCTTCTTTTCCAGTCTGCTCAGCGCAGCCACGATCCCGCTGCTGCTGCTGATTCTGTAGCTTGCCGCTGCAGCTTTTCGCGTTCGCCCGCCGGGCCGCGCCATAACGCCTGCCGCAGATCCACGATGCAGCCGGCAAGCTGACGGCAACGGCAGCCCCTGGGCCAGCCCTTGCTTCAGGCCAGGCCGGGCTGCGCAGGACGCAGCCCGCAACCGAAGCGCAACGAACAAACGATAACCGCAAAATCCATACGACCGCTTATTTATGCGCGGCTGTGGCAGCCAGGAAGGCGTCATAGCCGCGTTTGGCTTCAAAAATATCCGCTTTGCTGGTCAGTTCCCAGGGCGCGTGCATGCTGATCACCGGCACGCCGCAATCCACCACCTGCATGCCATACTTCGCGAGCAGATAGGAAATCGTTCCGCCACCGCCGGCATCCACCTTGCCCATCTCCGCCGTCTGATAACAGACCTGCGCCGCATCAAGCAGCCGGCGGATCTCACCAAGATATTCCGCATTGGCATCATTGGCGCCGTTCTTGCCGCGGCTGCCGGTATATTTATTGAAAGCCAAACCGCCGCCCAAAAAGGCGGAATTGCGTTTGCTGTACACATCGCCAAACAGCGGATCATATGCTGCCGAGACATCGGAAGAAAGCGCGCAGGAAGCAGCCAGCGCGCGGCGCAAAGCCAGTTCGGAATAGCAGCCGGCCAGTTCCATCAGCTCTGCCACCGTATTCTCAAAAAACGCAGACTGGGCGCCTGTTGCGCCGATACTGCCAGTCTCCTCTTTATCCACCAGATAGCAGCAGGCAGTCTGCTGCGGCGTAGCTGCGTCAAGCAGCGAAACGAGCGAAGTATATGCGCAGACGCGATCATCCTGCCCATAGGCAAGGATCATGCTGCGGTCAAAGCCCGCCTCGCGCGCCGGTCCGGCCGGCACAATCTCCAGCTCAGCAGAGACAAAATCCTCTTCCTCCACACCATAACGCTCTGCGATCAGCCGCAACACATTGGCCAGCACCGCATTCTTCTCCTCGCCCTGCAAAGGGATGCTGCCGCAGATCAAATCCAGATTCTCCCCTTCAATCACCTGCGCCGCTTTTTTCTGCACCTGCTCCTGCGCCAGATGCGGCAGCAGATCGCTGATACAGAAAACCGGGTCATCCGGCTGTTCCCCCAGCGCCAGGCAAATGCTGCTGCCATCCTTTTTCACGATCACCCCATGGATGGCAAGCGGTGAAGCCAGCCACTGATATTTTTTAATGCCGCCGTAATAATGCGTATCCAAATAGGCAATTCCGCTTTCCTCATAAAACGGCCGCTGCTTCAAGTCCAGGCGTGGGGAATCGATATGCGCGCCGAGAATGCGCATGCCGCGGGTCAGCGGCAGAGATCCCAGCTGGAAAAGCAGCAATGCCTTACCCATGCAGCTGGCATAGACCTTGCTGCCGGGGCCGATCTTTTCATCCGCTGCGCGCAGCGCAGCCAGGTCGCGATAACCGGCAGCCTTCGCCAGCGCGATGGCAGCTGTCACGCATTCGCGCTCCGTCTTGCCTGCATCCAGATAGGCGCGGTAGCCGGCGCACAGCCGCTCCAGCGTCTGACGCTGTACCTCATCATAATTTTCCCAGGCGGTCTTCATCTTCATCTCTGCCTCCTTCCGGCTTCGAGCCGGTTATTTTGCATGATTTCCAACCCCGGTCTCCCCACTGCAGCAGCTGCAGCGCACGGCAAAGCCCCGGCGGTGCGGGGCTTTGCATGGCACGGTCTTGGCCTTTCTACTTTTTCTGCTCTTTCTGCTCTTTTTGCGGCTGGCTTTCCGCCGCCGCTTCACGGTCCGGATAGATGCGGCAATGCTCCAGTATGCAGTTGCCGTGCTCATCCGCCATCATACAGTCTTCCATAAATTTACGGCAGCGCCGCCAGCCGTCGTTTTCACTGACAAAAGCGCGGTTCATCCCCTCACCTCTCCTCGCGGAAATAATTCAGGCCGCAGTGCTTGGGCATCGCATGCTCCTTGCTCTGACGAATGCTGGTAAAGATCAGCACCAGAATCGTTGCGACATATGGCATCAGGTCATAAATTTCGATCGGAATCCCCATCGGCACATACATGCGCAAAATGGTCAGGCCGCCGAAGATGATGCCGCCCAAAATCGCGCGCGCCGGCCCCCAGGTGGCGAAGATCACCAGCGCCACGGCAATCCAACCGCGGCCGCCAACACAGTTGTAGATCCACACGCCCTGCGCAGTGACCATCGAAATATACATGCCGCCAATGCCGCAGATGCCGCCGCCGATCACCGTAGCCAGGTATTTATAACGGTTGACCGCGATGCCGGCTGCATCTGCCGTGGCCGGACTCTCGCCGACTGCGCGCAGGTTCAGCCCCACGCGTGTGCGGTTGAGGAAGAGCGCCATCAGCACGGCGAACAGAATGCCAAGATAAACCAGGAAATTATAGGAAAAGAACAGCCGGTTGACATAATTCCAGAACATGCTGTCCTCGCCGAGCCGGGCCAGAAACGGCAGGATCGGCTGGTTACCAAAAGCCAACTTGGCAGAATTGGAGATCACCATATAGTTGCCAGCGCTGGACGTGCTGAAAACGTCGCCAAGGAAATTGGCGATGCCGGTGCCGAAGATGGTAAGCGTCAGACCGGTAACATTCTGGTTCGCGCGCAGCGTAACGGTAAGAAAAGCATAGATCAGCGAACCAAAGCAACCGCAGAGGAACGCGCTTAAGATCGCGATCAGCAGTACCAACAGGCTGGAACTCAGGCTGCCGGCGAACATCTCGGTAAAATACACGCCGGACAAACCGCCGATCGCGCCCATGAACATCAGGCCTTCCACGCCCAGGTTCAGGTTGCCCGATTTTTCAGTAAGGATCTCGCCGATCGTGCCGAAAAGCAGCGGCGCGCCTGCCAGCACCGCGGCATTGAACAGGTTGACGAAATTATCCACGCCCTTTCGCCCCCTTCCGGAATACCAGACGATAATTGATGAAGAATTCACAGCCAAGCATGAAGAAAAGGATCAGGCCGGTCAAGACGTCGGAAGCCGTGGCCGGAACGCCAAAGGTGGTATGAATGCGGTTCGCCCCTTTATCCAGCAGAGCCAAAAAGGCGGCGACCACCACCATACCCCAGGGATTGAGCTGCGCCAGCCAGGCAACGGTAATTGCCGTAAAGCCCACGCCGCCCGCCGTCCCTTCATGCAGCGTATAGTCAGCGCCGGAAACCTGCATGAATCCGGCGATACCCGCGATCGCACCGGCAAAAAGCATGGTGCGTACCAGCACGCGGCCGACATTCATGCCGGCATAGCGCGCCGTATCCGGGCTTTCGCCTACCACCGCAGCTTCATAGCCATGCTTGGAGCGCCTGAGATAAACGGCGACAAGGATGACCAGAGCAATGGTGATCAGCCAGCCAATATGTACGCCGAACAGCTTTGGCAAACGCGCAACATCCTCAAACATATCGATCTTCGGATAGCCGCCCGGCTTTTTCCAGGGGCCAGCCTCCAGATATTTGACCAGGCCAAGCGCCACATAGTTCAGCATCAGCGTGAACAGCGTTTCGTTCGTATTCCATTTTGCCTTAAACACGGCGGGCAGCGCGCCCCAAAGCGCGCCGGCAACGGCTGCGGCCAAAAACATGATGATCAGCAGCAGCCAGCCCGGCATCATATCGTAGCAGAAGAGCGCAAAATAGGATGCGGCGATACCGCCAGCCAGGATCTGCCCTTCTGCGCCGATATTCCAGAAACGCATGCGGAAGGAAAGCGCCACGGAGAGCGCGGCAGCCAGCAGCGGCAGGGTCAGCTTGACCGTTTCGATCAGCGAAGTACGCGTGCCAAGCGCGCCAACCACCATATCCGCATAGACAAGAAAGGGATTATGCCCCAGCAGGCCGATCAGCAGCGCTCCGGCGAGCAATGCGGCAAGAAAAGCGATGCCGCGGATGGCCCAGGCCTGGCCCAGCGGCATGACCGGCCGTCGCACGATGCGTACCAGCGGTTGTTTCTGTTCCATTGCCGCATGCCTGGTCTGCGGTTCCGCCCGTTTTTCCGTCATGCGCGCCCCTCCTCTCCGTTCTGCGTCGCGGCTGCTGTCTTTGCCTGCGATGCCTCTTCATGCGGGAAGGTCGGCTCCACAAATCCGGGCTCATCCTGCGCAGCTGCTGCGGTCTCCTTTCCCTGATGCATGGTCATCATCAGGCCGATCTCCTCTTTCGTTGTATGGCGGGCGTCCACCACCCCGCTCACCCGTCCACCGCAGAGCACGAGGATGCGGTCGCAAAGCTCCAGCAGCACGTCGAGATCCTCGCCGATAAAGAGCACGGCCACACCACGCTGTTTTTCCTGATTCAGCAGATCATATACCGTATAGCTGCTGTTGATATCCAGGCCGCGCACCGGGTAGGCGACGATCAGCACCTGCGGCGAGCTGGCAATCTCGCGGCCAAGCAGCACCTTCTGCACATTCCCGCCGGAAAGCAGGCGCACCGGCGTATCCACACCCGGCGTCACGATCTCCAGCTGGTCAATCAACTGCCTGGCCAGCGCACGCGGCGTTTTCCGGTCGACGAACGGCCCGTTGCCGCGGTAATAGCTGCGCAACATGACATTATCCGTCATATCCATCGCTGCCACCAGGCCCATGCCCAACCGGTCTTCCGGCACAAAGCTCATCACGATGCCGCGCCGCAATATTTCGGTTGGCGGCATGCCAGCCAGTTCTTCCCCAGCGCCGCCATCTGCCGGATAATAGCGGATGCTGCCTTTCTTCAGCGGATAGAGCCCGGCCAGTGCTTCACAAAGCTCCTTCTGCCCGCTGCCGGCAATGCCGGCCACGCCCAGGATTTCGCCGCTGTACAGCTCCAGGTCAATATCGTCGATCGCCGGCAGCCCGTCGCGATTCAGGCAGGAAAGCCCCGTTACCGCCAGGCGCAGCTTGCGTTCTCCCGGCTCCGGCCGTTCGATCGCCAGCGAAACCGCGCGGCCGACCATCTTTTCCGTCAGTTCCTGAGCTGTCGTCTCACGCGTATTGACCGTGGCGATATATTTGCCCTTGCGCAGAATATGGACGCGGTCGGAAACCTCCAGCACTTCGTTCAGCTTATGCGTGATGATCACCACCGCCTTGCCGTCCGCTTTCATCCGGCGCAGGACGGCGAACAGCTTGCGCGTTTCCTGCGGCGTCAACACAGCGGTAGGCTCGTCCAGAATGAGCACATCCGCGCCGCGATAAAGCACTTTTACGATCTCTACCGTCTGCTTTTCAGAAACAGACATGTCGTAAATCTTTTTGTTGGGTTGAATATCGAAACCGTACCTGGCGGCGATTTCCTGGATCTCCTTGGCCAAAGCGCGACGATCGATGCGCATACCGCCCGGCAGGCCGAGCACGATGTTCTCCGCAGCAGTAAACACGTCTACCAGCTTAAAATGCTGATGCACCATGCCGATACCGAGCGCAAACGCATCACGCGGGCTGCGAATCGTCACCAGCCTGCCGTTGACGCGGATCTCGCCGCTGTCCGGGAAATAGATGCCGGAAAGCATGTTGACGAGCGTGGTCTTGCCGCTGCCGTTTTCTCCCAATAAAGCCAAAACCTCGCCACGGCGAATATCCAATGAAATATGGTCATTTGCCATGACATGATTAAACGATTTGCAGATGTCCGTCATTTGCACGGCGATCTGATCTGTCTGTGTCACCTGAACAATCACCCCCGCTGATCACGCAGCTGTTTCCAGCTTGTTGAAAAGCAGCAAATATCCTGTAAAATATTCTGCAGAAAAAGGAAAAATCCCTTTTTATCTGCAGGCCCGGCATAAAAAAAGCGCCCGCTGGGGGCGCTTTTGTGGTGACGGGTTACTACGGGATCTTCGCGCTCGGCGACCAGAGCAGCCTCGCGGCGATCCTCAGCAGTCGACCTTACTGGATGACCGTAATGCCGTCGATATAGAAATTGAAGGCAGGCGCGGAAGCCAGTTCGGATTCATGGAAATAGCCGTCCCAGATATATTCGTTGCCATTGTAGCCTTCGACATCCGCAGTAGAGGTGACTTCTTCACCGCCCACGGTGAACGTGGTGGTATCGAAGACATGGATGCTGCCGTCATTGATGCCAGCGCGCGCTTCTTCCACCGCAGCCTTCACTTCATCGGCAATGCCCAGGCTGGTCAGCAGCTCTTCGTTGTAGACGACGTCCACCATGCCCTCGGCCAGAGTGCCGGAATAGTCGGTGATCTCCGCACCGTCCAGCACAGCCTGGATCATATGCTGATAGGCAGGCTGCCAGTTCCAAACTGCAGAGCAGAGATTGGCGGCAGGCGCGGCCACGCTCATATCCGTGTTATAACCGATGCCATAAGCACCGGCGGCTTCTGCCGTGGTCTGGGTGGCAGCAGAGTCGGCATGCTGGCCGAGCACATCAGCGCCGCCGTCGATCAACGCCTGAGCAGCCTGGCTTTCCAGCGTAACATCATACCAGGTGTTGGTGAACATGATATCCATCGTCACATCCGGATTGACGGATTTGGCGCCGAGATAGAACGCGGTCAAGCCGCTGATGCATTCCGCAAAGGGCTGCGCAGTGACATAACCGAGCTTGTTCGTTTCGGTGGCCATACCGGCAACGATACCGGAGAGATAACGGGCGTCATAGATGTTGCCGAAATAGTTGGCGACATTGTCCAGACCGGAAGATGCAGCCTGAGTACCGGTGGCATGGCAGAATACGATTTCCGGATATTCCTTGGCCACTTCCATCACGAAATCTTCATGACCGAAGCTGTCGGCAAAGATGATGTTGCAGCCCGCTTCCACCAGTTCGCGCAGCGCGGTATCGCAGCTGCTGTCCTCACCGATATTATATTTGCCGATCACATTCTCTTCCGGGATGCCCAGCGCTTCGCAGGCAGCCTTCACGCCGTTGATATGCGCGGTGGAATAGCCCTGTTCCGCTTCATCGTTGATGTGGATATGGCCGACCTTGATCGTCTCAGGCGTCAACGCGGCGCTTTCCTCACCAGTTTCTTCACCGGCCGGATCTTCCGTCTGGGCGGGGTCCTCGGTCTGGGCGGGATCTTCCTGCGCGCAGGCCGCAAAAGCGAAGACCAGCGCCAACGCCAGCAAAATCACGAGCAGTTTTTTCATGGTAACGTTTCCTCCTCTTTTGTTTTGCCGCTTGTCCCTGCGGCATAAGTATTGCCTTTCCTGCATATCATGCGCAAGGCAGTTCCGCAGACCTGCCTTGTTTTCATATTATAACGTGGATAGCGCTATTTGTAAAGCAGCAATAGCGCAGTTGCTATTTTCAGAATGATGGCGCATCCGCAGGCAAAGCAGCTGGCATACGGTTGCTATTTTCAGCAGGATACAGTATAATTAGATGTTAAGTCCTTGCCTTTCACGGCAGGGCCAGAAAAGGAGGTCCTATCATGAGCAGGCAATACGATATCATCATCGTCGGCGCCGGAGCGGCGGGGGTCTTTGCCGCCTATGAGCTGGCGAAATCCCATACCCGTGCCAGCGTGCTGATGCTGGAGCGGGGCCGTCCGCTGGAAGAACGCGTCTGCCCGATCAAAAGCGGCCGCGTGCGCAGCTGCATCAAATGCGACCCCTGCCATATCATGAATGGTTATGGCGGCGCGGGCGCGCTTTCCGACGGCAAATATAACATCACGACGAAATTCGGCGGCGACCTGCACCGCTATGTCGGCGTGGAATATGCAATGGAGCTGATGGAATATGTGGATAGCGTGCTCTGCGCCTTTGGCGGCGCAGAGGCGAAGCTCTATTCCACCGGCACCGGCGACCTGAAAACAAAACTGCTGCGTCACAATCTCTATCTGCTCGACGCCAAGGTGCGCCATCTCGGTACGGATCGCAATGTCGATATCCTGCGCCGCATCTACGACGAGACAAAAGACCGCGTCGACATTCGCTTCGGCGAAAACGTGGCGGATATCGACCGCCTGCCGCAGGGTGGTTTCTGCGTGCATACGGCCGGCGGCGAAAGCTTCACCTGCCAGGATCTTCTGCTCACCGGCGGCCGCAGCGGCAGCCGCTGGATCGCCGGCATCTGCGAAAAATTTGGCATCCCCACGCAGAGCAACCGTGTCGATATCGGCGTGCGCGTCGAACTGCCGGCCGAGGTGTTCAAGGAGATCACCGACGAGGTCTATGAGAGCAAGATCGTCTACAAAACCGATAAATACAACGATATGGTGCGCACCTTCTGCATGAATCCCTATGGCGAGGTGGTCAGCGAAAACACGAACGGCATCGTCACAGTTAACGGTCACAGCTATGCCGACCCGGCGCTGCATACGGAAAACACGAACTTTGCACTGCTGGTTTCCAACCGGCTGACCGAACCCTTTACCGACAGCAACGGCTATGGCGAACATATCGCGCGGCTTTCCAACATGCTGGGCGGCGGCGTGCTGCTGCAGCGTTTCGGCGATCTGGTCAAGGGCCGCCGTTCCAGCCCGCGGCGTATGGAAAAATGCTTCACCCGGCCAACACTGGACGCCACGCCGGGCGACCTTTCGCTGGTCATCCCCAAACGGCAGCTGGACAGCATCATCGAAATGATCTATGCGCTGGATAAGATCGCGCCCGGCACAGCGAATGAAGATACGCTGCTCTACGGCGTGGAGGTCAAATTTTACAATTCACGCGTAGATGTGGACGAAAATTTGATGACCTGCGTGCCGGATCTCTATGCGGTTGGCGACGGTTCCGGTGTGACGCATTCGCTCTCGCAGGCCAGCGCCTCCGGCGTCCATATCGCGCGCCGGCTCGCGGCCAAATATGCCGGCTGAGACCGGTAAAACCGGCGGCAGACGGAAGGCCCCAACAACAGCGAAACGGAAATAAGAACAAAACAGGACGCAGCGGTCGGGTTGACTGCTGCGTCCTGTGTATTGCCTGCCTGCTGCGGAATCCCCGCCGCAGGCGCTGCTCTCTTTTCCCATGCTTCCTGCCACTTCCGGCTGCTACAGCCGCTTTAGTGCGATGCTGCGCCGGGCGGCAGGGTCAAGCCTTCCCCTGAAGATATGCGTCGATGGCAGCCGCCGCCTTTTTGCCGGCGCCCATCGCCAGGATAACCGTTGCCGCGCCGGTCACCGCGTCGCCGCCGGCATAAACGCCTTCGCGGCTGGTCTTGCCCGTCTCCTCATCCGCAATAATGCCGCCCCAGCTCTGGCATTCCAGCCCGGGCGTGGTCGATTTGATCAGCGGATTCGGGCTGTTGCCGATGGCGATAACCACGGTATCCATCTCCAGCGTATATTCGCTGCCTTCCTTCTTTACCGGCCGGCGGCGTCCGGAAGCATCCGGTTCGCCCAACTCCATTTCCACCACTTCCAGTCCGCAGACGCGGCCTTCCGCATCGCCCAGCACCCGCGTCGGATTGGTCAGCATGCGGAAGATGATGCCTTCCTCCTTCGCATGATGCACCTCTTCCACACGCGCCGGCATTTCCACCTCGGAACGGCGATAAACAATGTAGACGTTCTCCGCGCCCATGCGCTTGGCGCAGCGCGCCGCATCCATCGCCACATTACCGCCGCCGACCACGGCCACATTGCGGCCTACGCGCACCGGCGTATCATGCTGCGGGAAATCATATGCTTTCATCAGATTGATGCGCGTGAGGAATTCATTGGCCGAATATACGCCGAGCAGGTTTTCACCCGGGATCTTCTGGAAATTGGGCAGGCCGGCGCCGGAACCGACAAAGGCGGCCTCAAAACCTTCTTCCTCCAGCAGTTCGTCGAGCGTGATGCATTTGCCGATCACCATATTGGGCAGGATCTTCACGCCCAACGCTTCCACAGTGGCGATCTCCTGACGCACCAGCGCCTTGGGCAGACGGAATTCCGGAATGCCGTAAACCAGCACGCCGCCCGGCGTATGTAGCGCTTCGAAGATCGTCACGTCATAACCTTTTTTCGCCAGGTCGCCGGCGCAGGTCAGGCCGGCCGGGCCGGAACCGATCACCGCTACGCGATGTCCATTGGGCGGCGCAACCTCCGCCGCTTCACCGCCATTGGCCATCACATAGTCGGCGACAAAGCGTTCCAGGCGGCCGATCGCCACCGGTTCGCCCTTTTTGCCGCGCACGCACAGGCTTTCACATTGCGTTTCCTGCGGGCAGACGCGGCCGCAGATCGCCGGCAGGCTGTTCGTGCTCTTCACCACGGCTGCGGCTTCGGCAAATTTACCTTCCGCGACCAGGCTGATGAATTCCGGGATGCGCACATTGACCGGGCAGCCGGAAACGCAGGGCTTGTTTTTGCAGCCCAGGCAGCGCTTTGCTTCGTCGATCGCCATTTCCGCCGTATAGCCCAGCGCCACTTCCTGGAAATTTTTATTGCGGATATCCGGCGCCTGCTCCGGCATCGGATTTTTGTCCAGTCGCATATTCGCCATTATTTCGCACCTCCCGCCAGACGGCATTCATGCTTGCGCATGCTTTCCTTTTCTTCGCTCAGATACATCCGGCCGCGCGCCACAGCTTCGTCAAAATCCACCTGGTGACCGTCGAAATCAGGCCCGTCCACGCAAGCGAATTTCGTCTGGCCGCCAACGGTCAGGCGGCAGCAGCCGCACATGCCGGTGCCATCCACCATCAGGCTGTTCATGCTGACGATGGTACGGATGCCCTTTTCCTTCGTCATCTCGCAGACCGCTTTCATCATCATCAATGGGCCGATGGCGATCACCGTATCATATTCCTTGCCTGCCGCCAGCTTTTCTGCCAGCGCAGCGGTGACAAAACCTTTATGGCCGTTGCTGCCGTCATCCGTCATCACCGTCAGCTCGCTGCAGGAATTCTGGAACTCTTCTTCCAGGATAATTAAATCCTTATTGCGGAAACCAACGATAAAATCCACTTCCGCGCCCAAATCATGCAAAGCCTTTGCCTGCGGATAGGCGATTGCCACGCCCAGGCCGCCGCCGACGACGCAGACCTTCTTCATGCCTTCGAATTCCGAAGCCACACCCAGCGGGCCGACGAAATCGAGCAGACTGTCTCCTTCTTCCAATGTATCCAGGGTGTAGGTCGTATAACCGACTTTCTGGAAGATGATGGTGATCGTACCCGCCTCACGGTCATAACCGGCAACAGTCAGCGGGATGCGTTCGCCATCCTCATCGATCCGCAGCATGATGAATTGGCCAGGCTGCGCCTTGCGCGCCACATGCGGCGCCAGGATCTCCATATAGGTGACGGTGGGGTTCAACTGCCTTTTCTTTACGATCGGGAACATGCGTACCTCCTTTTCCACATGACGCCGCCTCATGGGGCAACGGACTTCCTTGCCAAAATCCGACAAACCAAGCAAACGATAATATATATTCTTTGAAATATATTATTTTCCCTGCAAGATCTAAAATTCTTACGACTCCAAACAAGATCAAGACAAATCGGAGCAGGCGAAAGGCCTGCTCCGTTGAAACGCATATGCTGCGCGATCGCCGACAAAGCCGGCGGTTATTCTTTTTTCGCCGTTACGCGGTTCAGGATCACCATGCACGCCACGATCACCGCGGTGACAATGAAGATGCCGAGCATTCCTTTACCGATATAAGGCAGGATCTCCAGAAATGCCTGAACGTCTATGCGCATGCTTCAAACCTCCTTTTGCAGCTCAACCGAAGAAGCTGAGGATCAGGCCGCCGGCGATCACCGAAGCGATCTGACCGGAGACATTGACGCCGATGCTGTGCATGAGCAGGAAATTCTGCGGGTCTTCCTCGCGCCCCATCTTATGCACGACACGGGCGGACATGGGGAAGGCAGAGATCCCGGCCGCACCGATCATCGGGTTGATCTTATTCTTCAGGAACAGGTTCAGCACCTTGGCAAACAGCACGCCGCCGATGGTATCGAAAACGAATGCCACCAGGCCCAGGCCCAGGATGAGCAGGGTCATCGGATTGAGGAAATCCGCCGCCTGCATACGTGCGGCAATGGTGATGCCGAGGAACAGGGTGACCAGGTTCGCCAGCACATTTTGCGCAGTGCCGGAAAGTGAATCAAGCACGCCGCATTCGCGGATCAGGTTACCGAACATGAGGAAGCCGATCAACGCAACGGAACGCGGGGCAACCAGGCCGACGACGACCGTAATCACGATCGGGAACAGAATGCGCGTCAGGCGCGAAACGCTCTTTTCCTTATACGGCATACGGATCAAGCGCTCTTTCTTTGTCGTGCAAAGACGGATGACCGGTGGTTGCACGATCGGGACCAGCGCCATGTAGGAATAGGCGGCGACGATGATCGCACCCAGATAATTGGAACCGAGGAAATTGGCAACGAAGATGGAAGTCGGTCCATCCGCCGCGCCGATGATGGCAATGCTGGCGGCATCCTTCAGTTCAAAGCCAAACAGGGTTGCCATACCCAGCGTAAAGAAGATACCAAACTGCGCGGCTGCCCCGAACAACATCAGCTTCGGGTTCGTCAGCAGCGGGCCGAAATCGATCATCGCACCGATGCCGATGAACAGCAGCAGCGGGAACAGCTCGTTGGCGATACCGGCATTGAACAGCACGTCCAGCACGCCGATCTCTTCCAGACCGTTGTGAATCTGCGTTACCGCGCCGGACATCGGCAGGTTGGCCAGGATGGCGCCAAAGCCGATCGGCAACAGCAACGTGGGCTCCATGTTCTTTTTGATGGCAAGGAAAATCAGCAGTCCGCCGATCAACCACATGATGACCATCTCGATGTTCAGATACGCGAAATTTTCTATCAGAACTTGCATCTGTCTGCTCCTTTCCGGCGAGCTCATGCCGCTCACATTGCAATATTATAGTGGAAAGCGTGCAGCTTGGCAAGTAAAATCTTCGCTTTTTTCACATTTCTGCGTAAAAACATGCAAAATATGGCCAGGGTGGAAAAAAGTCTTTCCGCAAGGAGATATTCCTGCTATAATAGATGTCATGGACAGAATAAACGACCTTGATTTTCAACCGCTACAGCTGTCGGATATGCCGCGGCTGCGCCCGTTTCTGATGACAGAGACATCCCGCCTATGCGATTATACGCCGGGTTGCCTGGCGATGTGGCGCAGGGAATTCCATATCTCCTTTTGCCTGCAAGCAGACGTATTGCTGCTGCGTTCAGCGGACTGCTATTTTTTGCCGCTTGGCAATACGGCGTCTGGGCTGGCGGCGATTACTGCTGCCGCGCGTGCGGCAGGAGAGCCGCTGCGCCTGTGCGCCATTTCCGCCCAGGCGCAGGAACGCCTTTCACAACGCTGGCCGCAGGCTGTCTGGCAAAGCGAACGTAGCTGGTCGGATTATCTTTACGACAGTGTGGATTTTTGCGAGCTGAATGGCAGAAAGCACCATGCGCAGCGCAACCATATCCACCGTTTTCGCAAATTGTGGCCCAGCTACAGCTTCGATGAAGTCCAGCCGCAAGACCTGCCCGCGCTGCGCGAATTCCTGCAGCGCTATGCGGAAACGCATCACAAACAGGAAAAATCCGCCATTGTCGAACTGGCGGCAGTCGATGAGATCCTGCAAAATTATGCGTTTTACGATATGCTCGGCGGGGTTCTGCGCGTGGATGGCGAAATCGCCGGCTTTTCGTTGGGCGAGATCATCGGCGACACGCTGCATGTGCATGTGGAAAAGGGCGATCTGCGCTTTAACGGCGTCTACCAGATGCTGTGCAACAGCTTTGCCCGCCGCTTTGCCGCCGGTACGCGCTATATCAATCGCGAAGACGATATGGGTGATCCCGGCCTGCGCAAATCCAAACTTTCGTATCATCCGGTCATGCTGCTGGAAAAATTCCGGGCAGAGATCCCCTGCCCCTAACCGCCCAAACTGCCTGGCAGACGGAAATATCCCGCAATAAACTGTAATCAATATTCTATTATATATAATAATTATATATAAATATAAAGAAAAGAAAACGCAAATACACACGCGCAGCGACCGCTTTCGGTCGCTGCGCGTTATTTATCTGTTTCTCCTGCGGGCTGCGGCCGCCGCTGGCGTCTGGCATAACGGTAGCGGCGCAGCCGGATGAGAAATGCGGCGCACCAGATGAACGCGCAGACGGCATTGGCGATCTGCAGGCCAAGCGGCGACCACCATTTGCCGCGCCGCTGCCGGTATCCCGCCGGCTTATCCTGTCAACAGTATAGCAGAAAGCTTCTTTGCAAGCAAGGGAACAGCAGGCCGGGAGGAAAACAGGGTAATCCTGCGGCGGTATTCTGCCTATGACAGATTTCCGGCAAAAAGGACGGAACCGGTCAAGACCGGTCCCGTCCTGTTCGGCAGCAGGGAATTACCCATACGGTTTCTGCCTTATCTTCAGCTTTCGCTACGGCCACAGCCGCCGCTCGCTTTTTCCTTATTCCTGCGGTGCATCGCCTGTTCCCGGCGCATCCGTCGCGGCAGCCGTTCCCACTTTGTGGAACTGCAGCTCGCCATCGGCCAAGGTGACCTCTACCGTATCGCCCTCATTATAGGCGCGGCTGAGGATGCCTTCGCTGATCGGGTCTTCGACCAGGCGCAGGATGGTGCGGCGCAGCGGCCGCGCGCCATAAACCGGATCAAAGCCCTTTTCTGCCAGGAAATCATAGACGCCGTCGCCCACCTGCAGCGTAATCTCCTGCAGTGCCAGCCGCTTGGAGAGCTCGTTCATCATCAGCGCCGCGATGCTGCGGATCTCCTCCGCGTTCAGCGGCCGGAAGACGATGCTGTCATCCACACGGTTGAGAAATTCGGGCCGGAACACCTTTTTCAGCTCGCCGAGCATGCGTTCCTTCATCGCCTCGTAGTTTTCTTCATCCGTATCCTCGCTGGCGCCAAAGCCCATCGCCCGTGCGCGGTTAATCGCATTTGCGCCAACATTGCTGGTCATGATGATGATCGTGTTGCGGAAATCCACGGTGCGGCCGTTGCTGTCGGTCAGGCGGCCATCCTCCAACACCTGCAGCAGGATATTGAAGACATCGGGATGCGCTTTTTCAATCTCATCGAGCAGCACCACGCAATACGGCCGGCGGCGTACCGCTTCGGTCAGCTGACCGCCTTCCTCATAACCGACATATCCGGGAGGCGCACCAACCAGACGCGAAACCGCGAATTTTTCCATATACTCGCTCATATCGATGCGCACCATCGCATCATCCGAACCGAACATGATATTGGCCAATGCGCGCGCCAGCTCGGTTTTGCCGACGCCGGTCGGGCCAAGGAAGATGAAGGAACCGATCGGCCGTTTGGCATCCTTCAACCCAGCGCGGGCACGACGCACCGCCCGCGAGATGCTGCGTACAGCCTCGTCCTGACCGATCACGCGCTCATGCAGCAGCTGTTCCAGTTTGAGCAGGCGTTCGGATTCCTCTTCGTTCAGACGTGCCACCGGAACGCCGGTCCAGCTGGAAAGCACTTCCGCCACCGCTTCGGCATCAACCACCTGCGCCTTGCCGCCGGTCTCCTTCTGCCAACCCTTGCGGCCCGCCTCCAGCTCTTCCTGCAGACGGCGTTCACTATCGCGCAGCTGGGCAGCCTTTTCAAATTCCTGCGCGTTGACGGCAGCTTCCTTTTCCTTCTGCACCGCAGCCAGTTCCGCTTCCTTATCGCGCAGATCCGGCGGCGCGGTGAAAGCTGCCAGACGAACCTTGCTCGCCGCTTCATCGATCAGGTCGATCGCTTTATCCGGCAGGTAGCGGTCGGAAATATAGCGCGCCGAAAGGCGCACGGCAGCAGCCAGGGCTTCATCCGTAATCTTGACGCGGTGATGCGCTTCATAGCGGTCGCGCAGGCCATGCAGGATCTGCAGCGCATCCTCTTCGCTTGGTTCGCCCACGGTCACCGGCTGGAAACGACGTTCCAGCGCAGCGTCCTTTTCAATATATTTGCGGTATTCGTCGAGCGTGGTTGCGCCGATGCACTGCAATTCGCCGCGCGCCAGCGCCGGTTTGAGGATATTGGCCGCGTCGATGCTGCCTTCGGCAGCGCCGGCGCCAACCACGGTATGCAGCTCGTCGATGAAGAGGATCACGTCCTTGTTGGCGCGGATCTCATCCACCATCTTCTTCATCCGGTCCTCAAAATCGCCGCGGTATTTACTGCCTGCCACCATCGACGACATGTCGATCGTCACCACGCGCTTGTTGGTCAGCGTTTCCGGCACGCGACCGTCGACGATCATCTCCGCCAGACCTTCGGCGATCGCCGTTTTGCCCACGCCAGGCTCGCCGATCAGCACCGGGTTGTTCTTTGTGCGGCGGGAGAGAATCTGAATCACGCGCTCGATCTCTTTGCTGCGGCCGATCACCGGGTCCAGCTTATCCTGACGCGCCAATTCGGTCAGATCGCGGCCGAATTTATCCAGCGTTGGCGTCTTGCTCTTTTTGCGGCCGCCCGGCGCCGGTCCGTTTTCGCCTTCTTCTTCGACAGCGCCGTCATCATACGGTTCGCCGGCTGCAGAATCGCGCCCCTGCTGCAACATTTGCAACAACATCTGCCGAATGCGCCGCGTATCCGCATCCGCCATATCCAGCA
>CALXRV010000003.1 GCA_944390945.1 uncultured Clostridia bacterium | reverse complement strand
CAGCAGTAAACTAGAGCTGATCGCTTCTGCTTGCGCAGCTGCTCCGCTGCGCGCCGCGTACCCCGGCCTGCCTTGCTGGCCGGGGTACAGGCTGCAGAAAGCCCGGCAGGGCTTTCTGCAGCCCACGGCAGCCGGCAACCCGGCTGCCGTGCGGCGCGGACAAGCTACGCCTGCTTCGGAGGGAAAACCGATGCTGATGAGCGTAACCACACGCCTGCTCGAAGGCATGGCGTTGAACTGCATTCTCTTTTTCGGCACGCTGTTTGCCGCTTTGCCACTCGGCCTGGTGGTCTCCTTTGGTTCGATGAGCCGCCTTGCACCGCTGCGCTGGCTGACGCGCGCCTTTGTCTGGGTGATCCGCAGCACACCGCTGCTATTGCAGATCATCATTATTTTTTATGGTCCCGGCCTGCTCTGGGATGGCGACGCCCTGCCGCGTATGCAGGCGGCGCTCGTCGCCTTCATCATCAATTATGCCGCCTATTTTTCCGAAATCTACCGCGGCGGCATTCAAGCCATTCCGCGCGGGCAATATGAAGCCGGCCAGGTGCTGGGCATGACCAAATCGCAGGTCTTTTTCAAAATCATCCTGCTACAGGTGGTCAAGCGCATTTTACCGCCGATGAGCAACGAAGTGATCACCCTGGTCAAGGATACTTCGCTGGCCCGCGTGATCGCCATTCAGGAGATCATCATGGTCGGCCAGGAATATATCGCCAGCCGTTCATTGATTTGGCCGCTCTTCTACACCGGCGTATTTTTCCTCGTCTTCTGCGGTGTGCTGCAGCTGTTATTCGATTATCTCGAACGCAAATTGAGCTATTTCAGGGTATAAGATCATGGCTATTTTGGAAGTTAAAAATCTGGCAAAGCGCTTTGGCGATACGGAAGTGCTGCGCAATATCGATTTTACACTAGAGCAGGGCGAAGCCTTGGCAGTGATCGGCAGCTCGGGCAGCGGCAAAACCACGCTGCTGCGCTGCCTTAATTTCCTGGAGACGCCGGATGGCGGCAGCATCGCAGTCAGGGGCGAGACCCTGTTCGACGCAGCCTGCCCGGCCACGCAGAAGGAAAGCGAGCTGCGCCGCAAGCGGTTGCATTTCGGCCTGGTTTTTCAGAATTTCAACCTCTTCCCGCAATATACGGCGCTGCGCAATGTCATGCTGGCGCCAGAGCTGTTGGCAGCTGGCGAAGGCAGGCATAATGACGACCTGCGCGAGCGGGCGGAACAGCTGTTGGCACAGGTGGGGCTGGCGGACAAGATGCAGCTTTACCCGCATCAGCTTTCCGGTGGCCAACAGCAGCGCGTGGCCATCGCCCGCGCGCTGGCGCTTGCGCCGGATATTCTCTGCTTTGACGAACCGACTTCCGCGCTCGACCCGGAGCTGACCGGCGAGGTGCTGAAGGTGATCCGCGCACTGGCGGAACGCGATACGACGATGATCATCGTCACGCATGAGATGTCGTTCGCGCGTGAAGTGGCGGACCGCGTCATCTTCATGGATCAGGGCGTGATCGTGGAGCAGGGAGAGCCGGAGCAGGTATTCGGCAACCCACACGAAGAGCGCACGCGTCATTTTCTCGCCCGTTATGCAGCCGGCCTGGCCGAGCCCAGCCCACGCTGACCCGGTCGGACCTTCCGCGGCCAGCCGGGCAAATCAGGCCAGGCCGCAGCTCTCCGGCGCTGGATAAGCCTGCGAACAGAAGAATACCGGTCGGCATGACGGAAGAATCCCTGCCCGCTGCATCCGCAGCAGCAGGCGGTTTCCGCCTTGCCGACCGGTATTGTTTATCTGCGGCGTTTTCTTTTTTCACGGGAAACATTTTCCAGCAAGCGCTGTTCTGCAGAACGCCCAAAACCCCGGTCATCTGCCGGCGCGGATGGTTCAGAGCGCAGCGACCAGCTCGCTCTTATCCAGCCGTGCCGGCGCGGCAGCAGCCAGCGCAGCCGCACGCGCATACATGGCCAGCGCGCCGCCAGGGTAGCGTTCCGCCTTGGCCAGCAGCTCGCTGCGGAATGCAGCCTTGTTATAGAGCGCATTGAAGATATGTTCCGTGCGGTGCAGCGCGAAGAGATATTCTGCAGGCATCTGCGGCGTAGCCAGCACCTGATAAGGCGGCTGGCTGCTGTAGACCAGGCCGTAATTTGCGGCATCCGTGCTGAGCAGAGAATCCGGCAGCACCTTCAGAAAACCAAGCTGTAGATAATGTGCGTTCAGCTGATGCAGGCGATGGAAAGAGGCGGCAAACTGTGCCGGCGTATCCAGCGGCAGGCCGGCGATCAGGTCAAGGTGCAGATGCACGCGACCGGCGGCGATCAGGCTGCGCACCGTAGGCTCTGCAGCCAGCCAGTCGCCGCGACGGCCCACCGCTGCCAGCGACTGTGCATGCAGCGTCTGCACGCCCATCTCCAAGCGCAGATAATTGCGCGGCGCCTGCTGCCATAGCGTAACCAGCTCTGCCGGCAGGGCAAAAGGCGATATTTCAAAATGCCAGCTTAGCCCGGGACGATAAAGCGCAAGAACCCGTTCCGTGATCGCGACGGCACGCGCCGGGTCGGCATTGAAGGTGCGGTCGACAAATTTAATCTGCGTAGCCGTAGCAGCCAGCCTGGGCAGCTCTGCCAGGACCAGGCGCAGCGGCCGCTCGCGCAACGGCGTTTTGGCCGAAGCGCAGAACGAGCAGCGAAACGGGCAGCCACGGCTGCTCTCATAATAGATCACGCGCTTTTCGCGCCCCAGCTCTGCCAGTTCCTGATCGCTATAGAGAAAGGGCAGCGCAGCCAGATCCGGCAGCTGCGCCGGGCTGTAGTCCCGCGCATGATCGCGCCATAACCAGCCATCCAACGCGCGCAGCGCAGCATCATGCGGCGAAAGGCGATGCGCCCGCAGCTGCGCCAGGCCGGAAAGCGTGCGCAGCAGAGCAGCGAAAGGCCCTTCGCCCTCGCCCAAACAAATGCCGTCTACCGGCAGCTCTGCCAGATAATCCTGGCTGCGCGCCGTTGCCTCCGGGCCGCCCAGCAGCAGCAAAGCTTCCGGCAGCAGCAGGCGCAGGTCATACAGCAGCGGTTTCAACCAGCTGATATTCCAGATATAGGTAGAAAAGGCCACCACTTCCGGCTGCAGACAGCAGATCTCTTCCAACAGTTCGGACTGTGGCCGGCTGATCGTCGTCTCCAGCGTGGCCAGCGTCACTTCGTCTGCCGCCGCCGCCATCCCGCTACGGCAGCCCGCCTCTTCCGCCGCACGGCGCAGGGCGCTGAGCACAGGACTGCTATG
This sequence comes from uncultured Clostridia bacterium, assembly GCA_944390945.1. Lineage (GTDB taxonomy): Bacteria > Bacillota > Dehalobacteriia > UBA4068 > UBA4068 > CALXSV01. Next base: position 11,931 of record CALXRV010000003.1, on the reverse strand, counting down.
GATATAACGGCTATTTACCGCGATCAGAAGGACTCGCATTCCGTTTCCTCCCGCGGCAGCTCCGCACTTTCTGCCGCAGCCAAACCCGCGGCCTCTGCCGGCGCGCCGGCCAGCGTTTCCTCCAGCGCATCCAGCGCAGCGACCAGCTCCGCTGCCAGCGCGGCAACCAACTTCGCAGATTGTTCTGCGTTTCCCTTCGCAACCTGTTCCGCCTGCTGCAGCAGCGCCGACGCATAGGCGAAAAGATGCGGCCAGCTTCTGCCGGCCACTGCCGGCAGCACTTCTGCCAGGCAGGCGCAAGCCAGCTCCAGCCGCAGCCAGGCTTCCTCCTGCACATCGCCCAAACCCGCGCCCAGGCAAAGCTGCTGCATCACCTCAGCATTCCTGCGCGGCTGATATACGCCGCGCGCCAGACAAAAATCAAATCCGGCACGGTATTTCCCCAGCCGGCTTCCCGGCAGTATCTGTTGATCCGCCATCAGCTGTCCTCCCTGCTCAGAAAATGGATCACAAGCAGCCGGCCGCCGCTATGGCGGATCTCCGCCTGCCGAGCAGCCAGCACATTACATAACGTACGCGTATCGCCCACCACCGCGTCATAGCCGGCAAGCGGATAGACAAAGCCCTGCAGCCAAATATCCTGCGCCGCAGTCAGCGGCAGCAGGCTGACCGTATCGCCGGGCCGGCCGCAGAGGCGCAGCCAGCCACAGCTGTAATAGCCGCGCAGATTCTGATGATAAAGCGTGACGCGCGTCGCATCGTCCAGCGCGAAAATGGGCAGGCAAAGATTCCCCCAATAATGATCCGGCCGGCCGCCAAAAGCGCCAAAGATATGCAGCGGCCCCTGCGGACAACGTTCCGCCGCCGCACGCAGCGCTGCTTCGCCATCGGTAAAATTTTTCGCAGCCGGAAAGGCCAGGCGCGGCACATCGGCAAAAGCCTGCGTGGTGATCGAATCGCCATCGCCGACGATCAGATGCGGCCGCAAGCCAAGCGCTGCCAGGGCGTCCGCACCGCCATCCGCCGCCACGATCAGCGCGCCCGGCTCTGCCGCCAGGCGCTGCAGCGCAGCTGCAGCCATGCCGGCAGGCGGATCTCCGGCCAGCACCAAGATTGCCAGCGCATACGCCGTTTGCCTTTCCTGTTCCCGGCTTTGCCCGGCCAGGCTTCCTCTTTCCCGGCTTTCCTGCCCTGCGTTCATCTTCCCTGCTCCTTTTCTGCTGCTTTTGCTATTATTCTACCCTTTTTTCATATATTTTGCAAATCTGTCGGGTATATTTTCCGCGGGGAAGGGCGATACTGCTGACAGAACGAAAGACAACAGGTGATCTTATGGTTTCCCGAGGAGAGATCTATTTTGCCGAGCTGAACCCGGTACAGGGCTCGGAACAAGGCGGCACACGTCCGGTACTCATCATTCAGAACGATATCGGCAACACTTACAGCCCAACCACCATCGTGCTCGCCATTACATCCCAATTGAACAAAGCCCGCCTGCCCACCCATGTCGCGGTGCAAGCCGCGGAAAGCGGGCTGGCGCGCGATTCCGTCATTCTGGCAGAACAGATGCGTACCATCGATAAGAGCAGACTACGGCAAAAGGTAGCCACCCTGCAGCCGCGTACCATGCGCCGCATCGAAAATGCGATGGCTGTTTCGATCGGTCTGACACAATAATGCAGGGCAGGGCGGCAGCTCTCCAGCCGATTTCGCGTTTGCCGCCGCTCACCGGCGCTGAACCTTGCGCATATGCGCTGCCGCTTTGCTCAGCCTGGCCTTAAAACAGGCGGCGCGGACGGGAACGGCAGCAGCCGTTCCCGTTACCGCAGGCAAACCGCCTGCGGCAGCCGCCTCTGGCGGCCCGCGCCGCCAAAGGCTGAAATGCTTGCAGCAAAGCTGCAGCATAGCGATCCAGCAACAAAAACGGCAGACCAGATGGCCTGCCGTTCAATTTTTGCCTTTCGCCGCCGCCAAGCCGCCGGACAACGCTCAGATGCTCTGCTGCGATTGCGTATAAGCGGCCAGGGCCTCGGCAGAAGGTTCTACCTGCCAGTCCACCGCAGATGGGCCATCGCCCTGGCGGTAGATCGCGCCCCAATCCTCATTGCGCAAAACATAGATGATGGGGATGGTCGTACCGGTAGCGTCGTTTTCATCCGCAAACACCGTCGTCACGCTCATCACCGCATAATCATAGATCAGATCGACCACGATATTGCCGGCCATATCAAGATAGCCATAATAACCATTCTGGCGCACGGCAATCAGCGGCCATTCCACCTGATAACTGTAAAGCACGAATTCATCATAAGCCGGCTCGATCACCACATTACCGGTCAAATCGACTGCGCCGTAGAGCCCGTCTTGCCGCACGCGCACAAGATTCCCCTGCAGCATGCCTTTTTCCGATAGCGAAGGCTGAACCTCTTCCCACAGCCGCTCGGAAAGCGGGGCAAAGGTCTCTGCGTCCACAAACTGCCAGAGCCCGCCGCTTTTCAGCACATAGGCATGCGGCAACGCCAGGATATCCTGATACTGTTCCGGCACCAGTTGCCGGCCGGCAGCATCGGTCAGCCCATAAGCATTTTCACTGCCGGTCTTGTACAGCTGCTGATAGACGATGCGGTAGCCGCCGCCTTCCGGCAGCAGTTCCTGGAAATAAAGCACGACCGGCTCGCCCTGAATGCTGACCGAAGCATCTTCCTCCGGTGCGATAAAATCACGCGCCATATCGCCCGCGCTACCGATAAACTGATAAAATGCATCCGCATATGCCTGCATATTGCCGACGCAAAGGCAGGCGATGGCGACGAAGCAGAGCCGTAATAATGTGAGCAGCGTTTGTCCTTCGGCATGTTTGATGCGCATGCTGCCGCCCTCCTCAGGGGTCAACCCGAATTTATCTTGCCGCAGTATCCACCGGACAATGCGGCCCGGCAGACCGCTGCCGGAAAACCGCGGCCGCAAGCCGGCAACATCCGCCGGCGCGCAGCCGCGCCCAGTTTATTTCCGCTTTGCCGCTATTGTACCATTTACCGGCGGTTAACGCAATTATATTTTACATAAATTCTTCGTTTTCTATCATCATGCCACAACAGTTTCTATATTTTGGCAAAAAGTTGGCATTTTTATTTGCCGGCAGGCAAGGTTTGCCGCAGGCCGCCGCCAGTTGCCGCGGTTCAGCAAATATTCTTTGCTTTTGCTGGGCATTTTTGTTATACTTAGCAATAATGGGGCGGGATAGGCATTTCCCGCCGGTCCTCTTTGCTCCCTGCGGCCGCACAGCACGGCTAGCAGGGCAGTAATCATCTCAAAGGAGCTGATTTTGTGAAGCTGGTGATCGTTGGCGCGGGAAAGGTAGGATATTCCCTGGCAGCCAACCTCTGCGGCGAAGGCCATGACGTGACGGTGATCGACAGCAACCGCCGGCGGCTGGATATTCTGGAAGCGCATCTCAACCTGAGCGTGATCGAAGGCAATGCCGCCAAACTGGATACGCTGCGCCAGGCGGATATCGGCAATACCGACCTGCTGATCGCGGTGACGGAAAAAGACGAGCTGAATATGGTCGCCTGTTTCGTGGCCAAAAGCGCCGGCGTCAAAAGCGCCGTCGCCCGCGTGCGCACACCCGGATTCAGCGATTTTGATGACGCCGTGCGTCTGGATGCGCTGGGTATCGATATGCTGATCAACCCGGAACGCGTAACCGCGCTCGAAATCGCCAAACTGATCGAATACCCGGAAGCGAATTATGTCGGCTATTTTGGCGGTGGCCAAGTGCAGATGCTGGAACTGAAACTGGATGGCAGTTGCACAAACCTCGATATTCCGCTGATGGAGATTCAGAATCCCGCGCCCTGCATCTGCGTGGCGATCGAACGTAAGGGCGAGCTGCTCATTCCACGCGGCGACGCCTGCTTCCGCGCGCAAGATGAAGTGCTGCTGCTGGCCAACACCAAAGATATGCGTGAAATCGAGCGCTTTCTCAATGTGCCGGTAAAGCAGCCCAAGCAGGTGATGATCGCCGGCGGCAGCCTTTGCGGCTACCACCTGGCCAAGCGGCTGGCGCAATGCAGGCCGGGCATGACGGTAAAGCTGTTCGAACGCGACCGCAGCCGCTGCGACGAGCTGGCCAACGAGCTGCAGGATACGATGATCTTCAACGGCAGCGCTTCGGATATTTCCCTGCTGGAGGAGGAGAATATCGCGGATTGCGACGTTTTCGTTGCCGCGGGTGAGGATGACAAGGAAAACCTGTTTGACTGCCTGCTGGCCAAAAAACTGGGCGCCAAGAAAACGATTGCCCAGATCCGCGGCAGCGAATATGCGCATATCATCGAGCAGGTGGGCATAGACCGGGTGGTCAGCCCGAACCGCCTGACCACCGACGGCATCCTGCGCTTCATCAGCCGTTCACGCATCCTTTCGCTGACCCGTTTTGACGACAGCCTGGGGCAGATTACAGAATACCGTGTGCCGGAAAACGCGGTCTCTGCCGGCAAGATGCTGATGGAGCTGAATTTTCCGCGCCGCGCGCTGGTCTGCATGATCATCCGCGGCGACCGCCACCTGATTCCGCAGGGCGCGGATACGATCGAAGCCTGCGATACGGTGATCGTCTTTTCGCTGCCGGAAGCGCTGCATGAAGTGGAAGAACTGCTGACCAAAGTAGAGGGGGAAAACTGATGCGCGCCGGCCGTGTCTTTTATCTGCTGGGGCGGGTGATCGTCGTCGTTGGCGCAGCCATGCTGCTGCCGCTGGTCTGCGCCCTGTTCTACCGTGAACCGGATGCGTATGCCTTTGGCCTGGCCATGCTGCTCACCTGCAGCTGCGGCCTGCTGCTCGGCTGGCTTTGCCGCAGCCACCGCCAGGAAGTGATGCGCAAGCGGGACAGCTTCCTTTTCGTCACCCTGGCCTGGGTGCTGGCCTCCTTTTTCGCCGGCCTGCCCTTCCTCTTTGCCGGCAGTTTTGACAATATGGCTTCCGCCTTTTTTGAAGCCATGTCCGGCCTGACCACCACCGGCGCATCCGCCATGGCGGATGTCGAGATCATGCCGCACTGCATCCTGCTCTGGCGTGCGCTCACCCACTGGTTGGGCGGCGCCGGTATCGTCCTGTTGTTCATCGCGCTGATCCAGCCCGGCAGCAATACGGGTGAAGGTGCGGTCATCCTTAAATCCGAATACTCCGGCAACGTGTTGGCAGAACGCGTGGCTGCGCGCAGCGAAGAAAACGCAGCAGCGGTGTTCCGCGTTTATCTCGTGCTCACCGCGGCCTGCATCCTTGCCCTCAGGCTGACCGGTATGGATCTTTTCGATACGGTCTGCCATGCGCTGGCCACGGTTTCCACCGGCGGTTTTTCTACCAAAAACCTGAGCGTCGGCTATTTCAACAACCCGGCGGCAGAATGGGTGATCGCCGTCTTCCTCTTTCTTTCCAGCCTTAACATGGCGCTTTATTATCTCTTTTTCGTCCGCCACCGCTTCCGCAAGGTGCTGCGCGATAATGAGCTGTGTTTGTTCACCATCATTACCGTGGTTGCCACCGTACTGATCACAGTCTCGCTGCGGCAAAACTTTTACCAGCAAGAGGGCTGGCTCTACAGCCTGCGCCTGGCATTTTTCCAGGTGGCAAGCATCATCAGCACCGGCGGTTTCGCCACGGCGGATTTTGACCAATGGCCGGATCTCGCCCGCCTGCTGCTGCTCGCCCTGCTGTTTGTCGGCGGCTGCGCCGGCAGTACGGCTGGCGGGATCAAAGTCAACCGGTTCCATATTGCTTTCGCTGGCGCTGGCGCGCAATTGAGATCGGTCATCCGCCCGCATTCCGTGCATAAAGTACATTATAACGGCCATGCCGTCAATCAGGATGCGCTCTATGCGGTCGGCGTGTTCATCTTCCTTTACCTGATGCTCGCCGCCGCCGGCTGCCTGTTGCTGACCATGATGGGGCTGGACTGGCTGGAAGCTTTTGTTGCCGCGCTCACTGCGCTGAGCAATGTCGGTCCGGGAATCGGCAGCATGGGGCCGGTCGGCAATTATGCCGCGGTTCCGGCTTTGGGCAAATACCTGCTTTCTTTCCTTATGCTGGCCGGCCGTCTGGAACTCTATACGGTGCTCGCCCTGTTCCTGCCCAGCTTCTGGCGGCGCTAACCGCCGGCCGGCAGCGGGCCGGGCGCAGGATTCCCCCTATATTTTTATCCAAAATTCAGTGCCCCGCCTTTGCTGCGGGCGGAAAGGAAAATGCCATGACAGGATCGCAACCCTATTACCAAAACTATTCATCTCCACAAGCCATGCGGCCGCAGGGCGGCCCGCCTGCCAAAAAGCGCTCGGCCTGGCCGTGGGTGATTCTGCTGCTGGTTCTGTTTGGCCTGGCAGCGCTCATCATTTGGGCGGTGCGCACCGGTAATGAGCAGCTGGCGGCAGAGCAGGAGGCCGCAGCTTATGGCGAGCCCTATATCGCTGTGCTCTATGCAGAAGGCACGATGACGGTGAGCGAAGATTCGCTGTTTGAAGGCTACTCGCATCAGTATCTGCTCGATACGATTGCAGAGCTGGCGGCGGATGAATGGAACCGCGGTTTGCTGCTCTATATCGACAGCCCGGGCGGCGAGGTGATCGCCGCATCTGAGCTCGGCGAAAGCCTGGCGCAATACAAGGCCCAGACCGGCAGGCCGCTCTATGCTTATGGTTACAGCTATGCGGCCAGCGGCGGCTACTGGATCGCCGCGCCGGCGGACCAGATCTATCTCAACCGTTATTGCGTCACCGGCAGCATCGGCGTGACCTATGGCACGATGATCGATATTTCCGGCCTGCTTGAACGCTATGGTATTACGACTTCCACCATCACCAGCGGCGCGCAGAAATCGATGGGCAGCTCATTTGAGCCGATGAGCGAAGAGACGCGCGCCATCTTCCAGTCGATCATCGATGAATACTATGGCTATTTTCTTGACTGGGTCTGCGAGCAGCGCGGCATGACGCGCGAAACGCTGCAGCCCTTGGCCGATGGCCGCATCTATACCGCCAGCCAGGCGGTGGCAAACGGCCTGGCTGATGCTGTGGGAACCGAGGAGGACTGTCTGGCCGCCCTGCAGCAGGAGATCGGCGAGGATTGCGCAGTTTATGATTATTACCCGACGGTAGAGGAGGAAAGCCTGTTTACCCTGCTGCGCTATCTTACCGGCAGCACTGAAAGCCGCGAGCTGGAAAGCCTGCTTTCCCTGCTGCCGCCCAGCGGCGTACTCGCCTATTACGACGGTTCGTATTGAGCCGCGGAGCGGCTTTTCCGGCAGCGCGCTGCAGCAGGGCCGAACCATTTGGCCTGCCGGCCTTTGTCAAGGGCCGGAGCGCTCAGTACCGGAATCATTTTCCGCGTTGCCATGCAGCGTGCTTGCCGCGTGCGCAAGACTTTTGGGCAGCGGGGAAAAGCACGGTATTGGCGGCAAATGTCCAGCCCGGGCGGCGCGGGCCGCTACCGCGGCTGGCGCAGGCAAAAACCGCCTGCGCCGGCGGAGACGGCTTTTGCCGTCTCCGCACCGCGCCGCCCGGCTCTGCTTAACCGAAAAGCAAAACAAAACGAAAACACCGGCCGCTGCAAAAGCAGAGCTTCCCTATGCGGGCAGAAAAACAAGGGCCGGCAGGGATAGCGGCACATAAAAGCAAAACGAAGTGGCTTACCGCCCATGTCAAGGCGGTAAGCCACTTTTGCAGCTTGAACATTTTACTCCCGGTCAGCTTACTGCAAAATCAGCCGACCGGGGCGCCTCGCTTCCTGGTTTCCGCCTTGCTGCCACCCCGGCTATGCTGGCAGGCGCAAAGTTACCGGGCGGATGCGCCGCTTTAGTCGAGTTCGAACATGCCCGTATAGAGCTGATAATACTTCCCTTTTTGCGCGATCAGGTCGTCGTGGTCGCCGCGTTCAATGATGCGGCCATGCTCCAGCACCATAATCGCATTCGCATTACGCACGGTGGAAAGACGGTGCGCGATGACAAAGACGGTACGGCCCTGCATCAGCTGGTCCATGCCGCGCTCGATCAGCGCTTCGGTATGCGTATCGATGCTGGAGGTGGCTTCATCAAGGATCAGCACCGGCGGGTCAGCAACAGCGGCGCGCGCGATGGCGAGCAGCTGGCGCTGTCCTTGCGAAAGGTTGGCGCCGTCGCCGGTGAGCACGGTCTGGTAGCCCTGCGGCAGATGGCGGATGAAATAATCCGCATTGGCGCATTTGGCTGCGGCGATGCAATCCTCATCCGTAGCGTCCAGCCGGCCATAGCGGATATTCTCCATCACCGTACCGGTGAAGAGGTGGGTATCCTGCAATACCATGGCCAGCGAACGGCGCAGATGGTATTTTTCGATACGGCGGATGTCGATGCCGTCGTAGGTGATCGTGCCGGACTGGATCTCGTAGAAGCGGTTGATCAGGTTGGTAATCGTGGTCTTGCCCGCGCCGGTCGCGCCGACGAAAGCGATTTTCTGTCCGGGTTTGGCATAGAGGCTGATGTGGTCAAGCACGATCTTTTCCGGCTCATAGCCGAACACCACATCCTGGAAGCGCACATCGCCTTTCAGTTCGGTATAGGTGACGCTGCCATCCGCAGCCTGGTCTTTCCAGGCCCAGAGCCCGCTGCGCGCCGTGCATTCCTGCAAGCTGCCGTCTGCCGCGCGCTGTACATTGACGAGCGAGACCGTACCCGGATCCTGTTCCAGCGGTTCGTCGATCAGCCGGAAAATGCGCTCCGCACCGGCAAGCGCGGTAAGGATGGAATTCACCTGCTGCGCCATCTGGGTGATCGGCTGCGAAAAACTGCGCGTGTACTGCAGGAAGCTGCCGATCGTGCCCAGGCCGAAATGGCCGTTCAGCGCAAGTATGCCGCCGATGGCTGCGGTCAGCGCATAATGCAGGTAAGAAAGGTTGCCCATGATCGGCATCAGGATATTGGCAAAGGTATGCGCATTGCAGGCCGCAGAGGCCAGACGGTCGTTCAGCGCATCGAAATCCTTTTTGCAGACATCCTCATGGCAGAACACCTTGATCACTTTCACGCCGTTGATCATCTCTTCGATATAGCCGTTCAGGCGGCCCATCTCCGCCTGCTGGCGGATGAAATAAGCACCGGAGCGGCTGCCAACCTTGCGGATGACGGTGAGCATCACGGCAAGCATCAACAGCACGAGCAGGGTAAGCAACGGCGAGAGCACCAGCATCATCACAAAAACGCCGGTGACGGTAAGAAAGGCGGAAAACATCTGCGGCAGGCCCTGCGAAAGCATTTCCCGCAGCGTATCGGTATCGTTGGAATAGCGGCTCATGATCTCGCCATGGCTGTGCGTATCAAAATATTTCAGCGGCAGGCGCATCATGTGGTCATACATATCCGTGCGCACCTGGCGCAGGATGCCGCTGCTGATCGGGATCATCAGCCGGTTGTAGGTGTAAGCGGCAACCACACCGGCGGCATAGATGCAACAGAGTTTGATGATCAGGCTGACAAAGCCGGAAAGATCCGGGTTCTGCTGGCCGATCAGCGGCACGATATAGTCGTCAATAAACGGTTTGATCAGATAAGTGCCGGCCACACCGGCAAAGGCGGAGATCATGATGCAAAGCATAACGATCACCAGCCGCAGGCGGTAGCCCGCGGCATAATGCAGGATGCGCCGCAGCGTAGCGCCAACATTATGCGGTTTTTCCCGCACGCGCGTATGCGCGCCCGGCCCGCCGGCAGGGCGGCTGTTTTCTTGCTGTTGTCCTTTTTGTTCCGTCATTCAGGCCACCCCCTTCTGCTGGGATTCATAAACTTCGCGGTAAAGCGGGCTGCTCTCCATCAGCTGGGCATGGCTGCCGCAGGCGGCGATGCCGCCTTCCTCCAGCACCACGATCATATCCGCATCCATCACCGAAGCGATGCGCTGGGCGATGATGATCGCCGTGGTATCCCGGAATTCGCGGCGGAAAGCAGAACGGATGGCAGCATCGGTCATCGTATCCACCGCGCTGGTACTGTCGTCAAGGATGATGATCTTCGGCCGTTTCAGCAACGCGCGGGCAATGCACAGCCTTTGCTTCTGACCGCCGGAAACATTGACGCCGGCCTGGCCGAGTTCGGTTTGATAGCCTTTGGGGAAGCTGAGGATAAAATCATGCGCCTGCGCGGCGCGGCAGGCCTGTTCGATCTCCTCCTGCGTGGCTTCGGCATTGCCCCAGCGCAGGTTTTCTTCGATCGTACCGGAGAAAAGCAGGTTGTTCTGCAGCACCATCGCCACATTGTTGCGCAGGTCGTCCAGGCGGTATTCGCGCACATCATGCCCGCCGACCAGCAGCTGGCCTGCGGTGACATCATAAAGGCGGGGGATCAGCTGCACCAGCGTGGTCTTTGCGCTGCCTGTGCCGCCGAGGATGCCGACGGTCATGCCGCTTTCGATACGCAGGTTGATATCATGGAGGTTGAGGTTATTGGGATTCTTGCTGTAGCTGAAATCGACATGGCGGAATTCCACCGAACCGTCTTCCATCTGCGGCGCGCTTTCGCCGGGCAGAAGCGCGTTGTCGCGGATCTCCGGTACTTCGTCCAGGCATTCGATGATGCGGCCGAGTGAAGCGCGCGAGAGCACCAGCGAGATGAAGACCATGGAGATCATCATCAGGCTCATCAGGATCTGGCTGATATAGCTGATGAAACTGAACAGCTCGCCGGCCTGCATATCGCCAATGATAATCTGCTGGCCGCCCAGCCAGAACACGGCGATGATGCAGCTGTACATGGTGAACATCATGATCGGCATATTGATGATCAGCACACGTTCAGCGCGCATCTGGTAGCGCTGCAGGGTGGTTGCCGCCTCGCGGAAGCTCTCTTTCTCATGGTCTTCACGCACAAAGGCCTTGACCAGGCGAATGCCGGTCAGCTTTTCCTGGATCGCCGCATTCAGCGCATCGTATTTATCAAGCATTTGCGAAAAACGCGGGAAAGCGATACGCGCGATGGTATAGAGCGCAATCGCCAGCACCGGCAGGGCGAAAAGGAAGATCATCGCCAGCTCGCCATTGATGCGCACCGCCATGATCGAGGCGGCGACCAGCATCACGGGCGCGCGCACCAGCATGCGGATGATCATCATAAACGCGTTCTGCGTGTTGGTCACATCCACGGTCAGACGGGTGATCAGCGATGCGGTGGAGAAGCGATCGATATTGGCAAAAGAATAATCCTGCAGGCTGTGGAAGAGGCGTTGCCGCACATTACGGGCAAAGCCGGTGGAGGCCACGGCTGCATAGCGGCCGGAAAGCGCGCCAAAGGCCAGCGCCAGCAGGGAAAGCAGCACCATATAAAGGCCGGTACGCAGGATATAGGGCATATCGCCGGCCGGAATGCCGACATCCACGATATCTTTCATCAGGAAAGGGATGAATACCTCACAGACCGTCTCGCAGGCTACGAATAGCGAGCAGAGCATGGCGCGCAGGCCGTATCCCTTTACCAAAGGCAAAAATTTCTTTAACATTTGTCGTGCATGCACCCCTTTTCTTCTTTTTCAGCCTCGTCCGCGGCAGCCTGCGCTGTCAACCGGCAGCCGCAAGTTCCCGGCACGGCCCCCAGATTGCATTTCAGGATATCGAACAGGACGAAGAGCTGCGCCAGCTGATCTTCATCCAGGCCCTGCCGCAGCTGCTGTTCAAAACCGCGAATCGCTGTATCCACCTCGGCGAGCAGCAGCTTCGCCCGCTCGGTGGCGACCAGGCGCTTGAGGCGCGCGTCGAAATCGACCGGTTCGCGCAGAATCAGGCCGTTTTTTTCCATCAACTGCAGAATGCCGGTGGCGGTGGAACGGCGGATATGCAGTTCCGCCTCGATATCACGCTGGAAGACTGCGCCTGTGCGGTGGCAGAGCATGGCGATGATCCGTCCCTGGATCGGCG
>CALXRV010000002.1 GCA_944390945.1 uncultured Clostridia bacterium | reverse complement strand
GCTAAGGCCCAGCAATGCACCGCAGCTGAACGCGTGCGCAAAGCGCAAGGCCTGCGCTCAGCTTCAAGCGCGACGTTGGAACGGCGGCCCTGCCGCCCCGCCGCGTGCGCAAGGCGCAAGGCCTGCGATCAGCTTCAAGCGCTACGTTGGAACGGCGGCCCTGCCGCCCCGCCGCGTGCGCAAGGCGCAAGGCCTGCGCTCAGCCCAAGCGCGACGTCGCCTCCCGCCGCTGGCGGGCGCGACGCTGCTTCCTGCCGCTGGCGGGCGCTGGCGGGCGCGACGCTGAAAGGCTCAGAAGCGGACGGTCCGCGCCGGCGCAGTGAAGGAAGAGAAGGTCGCAACGGCGTCTTTCAGATAAAACACCTGCGTATTGCCATCATCCTCCGCATACATCCGCTTCAGCTCCGGATAATGCGCCAGCATATCACGCCTTGCCTCCACGCGGTCGTCCTCCACTGCCGTGGCGGCTACGCGCAGCCAGTTGCCCGCGGCATCCATGGCGCAGATCTCGATTTTCGGGTTGGCCAACATCTGGCGCGAGACATCCTTGACACGGCCGGTCTGCAGATAGAGCTTGCCCTCGAAGAGGTTGATCGTGCCGAACGGCCGCACGCGCGGCTGCTCGCCATCCTGCGTTGCCAGATAATAGGTACCGCATTGTTTGAGAAAACGATAGACTTCTTCCATTTGGATTCCTCCTTTTTGCTTTTGCCTTTGCGGTTTGCCGCAGCAGCGGCCCCGGTGCGGGAACCACGCTGCAAAAAACAGGAAAAGCCCCTGCATGGGCGGGGGCTTTTCCAGATACACATCAAAACCTGCTTACATCATGCCATAGTCGCCGCCAGGTGCGCCGGCCGGCAGGACCGGTTCCTTCTTCGGGATATCGGCGATCAGCGTTTCGGTGGTGAGCAGCATGGCCGCGATGCTGGCCGCATGCTGCAGAGCAGAACGGGTGACCTTGGCCGGGTCAACGATACCGGCGGCGATCATGTTCTCGTAAACCTCGGTCGCAGCATTGAAGCCGATGCCCGGCTCGCTGGCTTTGACCTTCTCCACGACAACAGCGCCTTCCAGACCAGCGTTATGCGCGATCTGCTTTACCGGCTCTTCCAGAGCTTTCTTGATGATGTTGATACCGGTGCGGACATCGCCTTCAGCCTGCAGGGCTTCCACCGCCGGGATCATCTCGATCAGCGCCAGGCCGCCGCCGCTGACGATACCTTCTTCCACCGCAGCGCGGGTGGCGGAAAGCGCGTCTTCATAGCGCAGCTTCTTTTCTTTCAGTTCGGTTTCCGTAGCCGCGCCGACTTTGATCACGGCAACGCCGCCAGCCAGCTTGGCCACACGTTCCTGCAGCTTTTCGCGGTCGAATTCCGAGGTGCTGGCCTCGTATTCCCGTTTCAGCTGCGCCACACGGCTGGCGATCTCATCGCTGTCGCCATTGCCGTCGATGATGGTGGTGGTGTCCTTGGTGATCTTCACCTGACGCGCGCCGCCGAGCATATCCAGGGTGGCATTTTCCAGCTTGATGCCGAAATCTTCGGTCACGACCGTACCGCCGGTAAGGATGGCGATATCCTGCAGCATGGCCTTGCGGCGATCGCCGAAACCAGGCGCCTTGACCGCAACGCAGGTGAAGGTGCCGCGCAGTTTGTTGAGGATCAGCGTGGCCTGCGCTTCGCCTTCGATATCTTCGGCGATGATCAGCATCTGTTTGCCGCTCTGCACGACCTTCTCCAGCACGGGCAGGATGTCGTTGATGGCGGAGATCTTCTTATCCGTGATCAGGATCAGCGGATTATCGAGCACCGCTTCCATCTTTTCCGTATCCGTGACCATATAGGGGCTGAGGTAGCCGCGGTCGAACTGCATGCCTTCCACGACCTCGCTCGAAGTTTCAAAGCCCTGGCTTTCTTCCACGGTGATCACGCCTTCATAACCGACCTTTTCCATCGCGTCGGCGATGATGTTGCCGATCTCCGGATCATTGGCGGAAATGGAAGCCACCTGAGCGATCTCCTTTTTGCCATGCACCGGCTGGGCAATCTCCTTCAGGCGGGCAACAGCGGCGGCGGTTGCCATCTCGATGCCCTTCTTCAGCACCATCGGGTTAGCGCCGGCTGCCACGTTCTTCAGCCCTTCGCGGATGATGGCCTGCGCCAGCAGGGTAGCGGTGGTGGTGCCGTCGCCGGCGACATCATTCGTCTTGGTGGCGACTTCCTTCACCAGCTGCGCGCCCATATTTTCCAGCGGATCTTCCAGTTCCACTTCCCGCGCGATGGTCACGCCGTCGTTGGTGATCAGCGGCGAACCGAATTTCTTTTCCAGCACCACGTTGCGGCCTTTCGGGCCGAGGGTCACTTTAACTGCATCGGAAAGCGCGTTCACGCCGCGTTCCAGCGCGAAGCGGGCTTCCGCATCAAAAACGATCTGCTTTGCCATATTGGATCATTCCTCCTGTAAAGGTATTATCAAAGCTGGGAAACGGCGCCTCAGCCCATGATGGCGAGGATATCGCGTTCCGCGTTGAGGATCATATAGGTCTCGCCGTCGCGTTTGAGCTCGGTGCCGGCATATTTGGCGAAAAGCACGATATCGCCCGGCTTCACCGGCATGGGCGCGATGGTGCCGTTATCCAGCATACGGCCAGGGCCGCAGGCGATCACTTCGCCCTCCTGGGGCTTTTCCTTCGCGGTATCCGGCAGCACGATGCCGCTCTTTGTCGTTTCTTCGCTGGCGAGCTGCTTGATGACCACACGGTCGCCTAACGGTTTGATATTCATGAAAGCCAACCTCCTTCAGTACTGTTAGCACTCACCCTACCCGAGTGCTGATTTCATGACATATAATAATCAAAAATGGTCAGAAATGGCAAGCCTTGTATTTCCGCATTTTTGCGATATTATCTCATGATATCTTTTGTTTTCTCATGATTTCATAAAATATCTATGGATTTCATCTTTAAGACAAAAACTGCTGCTGCGCAACCCTGCCTTCGCCTGCGGCAAAGCAGGGCGCGCCCTGCTTTTTTTGCCCAGCGGCGCAGGGAAATCGCGTTGCAGCGGGAATATATATAAAATTAAAATATTATCGTATGCTTCCCCGTATCCATATCCGCTATTCTGTCGCGATGCCGGCGCCAGGCTGACGCCAGGCTATAGGCAAAGGAGGGAAAAAGATGAACCGGATCATCACCATCGGCCGCGAATTTGGCAGCGGCGGCCGCGAACTGGGCAGGAAACTTGCCGCTGAACTGGATATCCCCTACTATGACCAGGAGATCCTGACGCAGATCGCCCAAAAAACCGAGCTGGCGGAAGAATATGTGAGCAAGGTGCTGGAGACTGAGCGGTTTTTCTATTTCCCAGTCACCGTCGGCCATTCTTTCACCTGCATGCCGAATCTCGCTTTTGATTTTCATGAAGCGATCTACCGCGAGCAACATAACATCATCCGCGAGATGGCGGCGCGTTCCGACTGCATCATCATCGGGCGCTGCGCCGACTACATTCTGCGCGACCTGCACCCGCTGCGCCTGTTCGTTTATGCCAGCATGCAGCACAAGATCGAACGCTGCCGCGCGCGCAATGCCGAAGAGGCGGACCTTTCCGACAAGGAGCTGAAAAACCGCATTCAGCGCATCGCGCAGGGGCGCGCCAAGTACTACCGCTTCTACACCGGGCATGTCTGGGGCGCGCCGGAAAACTACGACCTCTGCATCAATACCTCGCAGCTGGAGATCGACGACCTCGTCAAAGCCATCCTGCCGCTGGTCGCCCGCTGAACGCGCGCAGGCTGCTGCCAGAGCGCCATGCTGCGGCTAAAAAGACGCCCGCATTGCAGAGCGGCAGCGTATTTTGCCCTGCCGCCCTGCTTTTCTTTTTCCGCAGAAATGCGGGGCTGCATTGCCATGCCTGCCGGCAAAGCCGGCCGGGCCGCGGGACAAACAGGCTTTTTGCCTGCTCAAGTTGAAAAAAGGAGTTGTTGCACTTGCAAACGATCGTGATCGAGAACCGCGACCACCAACAGTCCACGTTTTTAGCAGCAGCCAGGCAGCTCTCCTACTTGGAAATCGTCGGCGTTTTCGACCAGTGGGAGGAAGCCCGTGAATTCCTGCTGCGGCAGAAAGTGCAGCTCGTCGTGCTGGATATCCAGGCTCTGCGTGAAGAAGGCATTGCGATGGGACAGAATGTGCGCGCCTTTTTTCCCGAGGTCAAACTGCTCTACATCACAGACGCCGATACCTACCACTATGTATTGGCAGCAGTACGGGCCAACAGCGGCGCCTATATCCTGAAACCCTATACGGCAGAGGATCTGGACTATGCCGTCAATGCTTCGCGCCTTTTTCAGCAGAAGCTGAAAAAGCGCATATTTGCCCGCACCTTCGGACATTTCGACCTGTTCATCGATAATGTAGCGGTTGCCTTCAAAAGCTCCAAATCGCGGGAACTGCTGGCTCTGCTCATCGACAGGCAGGGCGGCGTGGTCACCAGCGACCAGGCGATCGGCACGCTCTGGGAATACCGCGCCAACGACAATGCCACACAAAGCCTTTATTCCAAAGTGGGCAAAGCGCTGCAGGAGCAGCTGGAAGAGTCGGGCGCGGGCGACCTGATCCTGAGCAGCCGCGGCAGCAAGAGCATCAACGTGGATAAATTGGACTGCGACCTCTACCAGTTCCTGGATGGGGATGAAACGGCCAAGCAGATGTTTTTCGGGCAATATATGGTGGATTACAGCTGGGCGGAATACCGTCTGCCCGGACTGATGCGCTATTGGAAATCCTAGCCGCAATCCGCGCAGGCAGCTCCTTCCGGCCGGCGCCGCGGCGCCGGTTCTTTTGGCGCTTGCCGGCCGGCTTCCTGCCGCTGCGCAAAGGCTGTCCCGGCTGCAGAGCGCGCCCCTGCGATACCATACGCCGCGGCCGAAGCATATCCCGCCGAAGCATATCCCGCTGAAGCGCACGCAACCCCGCCGCAATGCGGCGGGGTTTTCTGCGCCCGGCCAGGCCGGCCGGTAATCCGATCAGCAACGGTTTGCTGTTTCAGGCTTCTTTCTGCGTCGCCACAGCAGCGCCGTCTTTCCGCCAGCGCTGCGGCGAATATTCATCCGGCGCCATTCTCGCCTTGAGATAAGTCAGGCCATAATAGAGGATGGCGCTGACAAAATAGCTCTGCACGGCCGGAATGCCCCAGGCATGGATATACTGCGTATAATAGCCGAGCGCAATGCCGGCCACCAGGGCGACGGTGGCGATCCAGTTCCATTTGCTGCGGTCATGCCATTGCCGTTTGGAAACGAGGAAATAATCCGTAACCATGATCGCGCCAACCGGCGGGAAGAGCAGGGCAGTCAGGTAAAGGAAATCCATGAAGTGGTCGAGTATACCCAGCAAAGCGACGACCAGCGCCACCGCCGAACCGATCGTGGTATAGAGTTTGCGCTGTTTTTCGCTCTTGGCGTCGAACATATTGCTCAGGCAAAGCCCCATCGAATAGACGCAGACCAGCTGCGAAGTCCATTGCGCCAGCCAGAGGATAAGGAAACCCCACCAGCCAAAGCCCAGCTCTTTCATGATGGCGACGATATCGTAGGTGCCGCGGCCCACGCCCATCACCGCGCCCATCATAAAGAGGACGAAGCCGACGATCAGCACGCCGATCGGCACCAGGAAGCAATCCTTGATTTTGGGATGGCAGAAGCGGCTGTAATCCGCCATGATCACCAGCTGCGAAACATTCGCCGCCACCACCAGGCTGATCGCTTCCGTCGTCAGCATGGTCTGCTCCGGCTGCAGGGAGATGATGGTATGCCAGCCCGTATCCCGCACGGCAAGATAGAAGCCGGCGATGCAGAGCAGCAGCCCGCCGGGGACGGCGATATAATCGACCCATTTCATCGAAGTATAGCCCAGGATCGGCGGCAGGGCGAACAGAATGCCGGCGAGGACGGTCGCCCCGATCCAGATCCCCTTCTGCGCGGTATAGTCGATATTGAACATCGTGCAGATGGCATTGCCGGTGATCGAAGTCTGCACCGCCCACCAGCCGATCAGGTTGAACATGATCAGCAGCGAGACGACATATTTCGACTGTGCGGCGCCAAAGGAGGCGCGCGCGATCACGGTGGAGGAACGTCCGGTCAATGCGCCCAGATAGCTGTTAAAGCCATCCGAAACCCAGGTGATGACGATCAGGCTGAACAAAAGGATAAGGACGAAGTGCTTCAGGCTGAAACTGGCGATGATACCGCTGCCTGTCATGATCACGCTGATGGCAAATTCACA
Source organism: uncultured Clostridia bacterium (assembly GCA_944390945.1). Taxonomy (GTDB): domain Bacteria; phylum Bacillota; class Dehalobacteriia; order UBA4068; family UBA4068; genus CALXSV01. The sequence goes on along the minus strand of CALXRV010000002.1, from coordinate 29,953 downwards.
GCCCGCCCAAACGAGGGCGGCGTTGACCCAGCTTTCCCGTTTATTGAGCGGGATCGGCTGAAGGCCGGTTTCATTTACCGTAGTTTGCTCTTTCGACATGTGTTTTCTCCTTTCTGCTCTGATTATTTTCCGGTCGGGTATCAGGCAAAGCAGGGGGCAGGGCGGCAGCTGCCGCCCCCTGCTTTGGTCTTGCCGCAGATCATTTGCCCCGCAGGCGCGCTGTTGCCGCCTGGTCGATGGCGCCGTCCTCGCTCAGCACCACGCCATACTCCGCCTCTGCATGCTGACGGCTGATATAGCCCTGCAGATAGTCTTCGCGCACGCGCTCCGGTTCGCGGCTCAGCGGGTCGCCATATCCGCCGCCGCCGCCGGTATAGGCGGTGGCCACCGTACCGCAATGCATGGGGTAGGCGTTCACCTTCAACATCTCATGCAGCCCGCTGCTGTCGCGCACTTCCACCTTTGGCTTAGCGCCCGCATGGCCGCCCTTGATGCCCCAGGCCGGCGTCACCGAGCGTTCGAACCACAGATAAAGGCTGGTATCGTCATACAACGCCTCGTATTCCTTGATCACGCCCAGGCCGCCGCGGTTGCGTCCCGCGCCGCCGGAATCCTGACGCAGCTGGAAGCGGTTGATGCGCACCGGATAATTGTTTTCGAATACTTCCACCGGAATATTCTTGTAAGCGCCGTTCGAGACATTGATCAGCGCATCCGCGCCATCCGCAGCTTCATAAGCGCCCCAGCCGCCGACCGTTGCTTCCACATAGAGATAGTTCTGGCCGCGGCGCTGGTCCATACCGGAAAGATAAACGACCATCGAATCGCCGTAATGCGCGGCGCTGACCCGTTCCGGGCAAACCTCTTCCAGCGCTTTTGGCACCAGGTCGATCAGCAGGCCCAGCGATGAGAAATACCAGGCGCAGGCGGTCGGCTCTTCCGCGGTGAAGATCGATTTTTTCGGCGCGCGGATCTCCAGATGTTTGAAGCAGCCGCCGTTGACCGGCGCATCCGGCGAAACGATCATCTTATACGCCATGCGCGTGGCGGAAATCGTCTGCGCAAAGCCGCAGTTGGTCGAACCTTTGGCCGAAGGGCTGGAACCTTCCAGGTCGATCGTCATATCGCCGTCCTTGATGGTGACGGTCAGGTTGACGAGGATCGGCTCCATCACGGTGCCGTCATTATCGAGATAGCCGGAAGCATGGTAAACGCCGTCGGCAAATTTCGAAACCACTTCTTTTTCCATGATCTCGGATTGCAGGAAGATATCATGCACGCTGTCGCGCACCGTATCATAGCCAAAGCGCTCGATGATCTCGGCAAAGCGTTTTTCCCCGGTCTTGCAGGCGGCGATCTGCGCATTGAGGTCGCCGCGCGCCGAACGGTAAAAACGGGTATTGCGGCAGATCATATCCGCCAGGCTTTCATTGAGCACGCCGCGGTCCATAATCTTCATCGGCGGAATGCGGATGCCCTCCTGGAAGATATCCGTGGAATCCAGCGGATAGCCCGGGTCTTTCGAACCAATATCCAGCCAGTGGGCGCGGTTGGCGGTAAAGCCGCAGAGCCGGCCCTGGTAAAAGATGGGCGAAAGCAGCGTCATATCGTTCAGATGCGCGCCTGTCATATAGGAATCGTTGATGATATACACGTCGCCTTCATTGTAGTTTTCAATGCCGCCGATGCATTCTGTCGTCGCCTTGATCGTCACTTCCAAATTGCCCAGGAACATGGGCACGCCGACAGAAAGGCCCAGCGCGTCGGCATTTTCATCAAACAGGCCGGCCGCGCAATCCTTCGATTCATAGATGATCGGCGAATAGGAGCTGCGGTAGAGGCATTCGTTCATCTCTTTTGCCGCGGAGATGAATGCATTGCGCATGATCTCGGTTGTAATCGGGTTGCCCCGGAACTTCATCTCATTCGTAGCCATATTCTCTCTTCCTTTCCCGGTTGATGGCGCAGCGCTTTACCGCTTGCGCAGGATGATATTTTCATAGCCGTCCACATGCAGGGTATACTGCGGCGGCACCACGGTGGTGGAGCTCAGCTCTTCGATCACCGCCGGCCCCTGCATATCCATGCCCGGCCGCAGGTCTTCCCGCCGGTAGATGCCGGTTTGCTGCGGCACGCCGGAAAAGATCACCTGAGCGGTCTTGTAAGGCTTTGCCTGCAGGCCGCTCTGTTCCGGCAGCGCGGTTTTCTGCACGCGGTCGATGCGGCCAATGCCGGACATGCGGATATTGACGGTTTCCACCGCGCCGGTCGGATTATGATGCCCGTAGACCTGCTGATGATAATCGTGATAGGCCTGGCGCAGGGCGGCGATGCTTTCCGCCGTGATCTCATCATCGCTGCGGAAGGAGACGTTCAGCGTATAGTCCTGTCCCACATAACGCATATCGACCGTCTTTTCATAGATGATCTGCTCTGCGGAGACACCCTGCTGCAGCAGGATGGCGGAGACTTCGTCCTTCATCTGCTGGAACAGCCCGCTGATGCGGCTGATATCCACATTTTCCAGGTTCTCGCGGTAAGTACGCACTGCATCCTGGCGCAGATCGCACTGGTGCATGCCCCAGGCGGAATAAGTACCCGGCATCTGCGGCACGATCACCGTCTGGATGCCCAGCTCTTCGGCGATGAACGCAGCATGCATCGGGCCGGCGCCGCCAAAGGCGACGATGGCGAAATCACGCGGGTCGATCCCTTTGCGCACCGTGATCTGCCGGATGATGCCGGCCATATTGGCGTTGGCGATCTGGCAGATGCCCTCTGCCGTCTCGGTCAGGTCAAGACCGATCTCATCCGCCACCGCCTGGATGGCGCGCCGCGCGGCAGCGGTATCCAGCGTCATCCGGCCGCCGAGGAAGTTTTCAGCGTCGATACGCCCCAGCGCCAGATTGGCGTCCGTCACCGTGGCCTGCGTGCCGCCATTGCCATAGCAGGCCGGGCCGGGGTTGGAACCGGCGCTCTTCGGGCCGACGCGCAGCCCCTTGCCCTCCAGGGTGACCAGGCTGCCGCCGCCCGCGCCGATCGTATAGACATTGACCATCGGCGAAAGGATGGGGAAGCCTTCGAGATAGGTTTCCGTGGAAAGGTCCGGCTTGCCGTCGATCAGCATGCTGACGTCAAAGCTGGTGCCGCCCATATCGATACCGATCAGATTGCGGTAGCCCAGGGTTTCGAACAGCGAATTTTTGCCGATCGCCCCGCCGACCGGGCCGGACATCAGGGTGAAAATCGGTTTGTCCTTGGCCACGCCGGAAGTCATCAGGCCGCCGTTGGACTGCATGATGTGGATGGCGCGGTGATAATCCTTGCCTTCCATCCGGTTTTCCAACAGGGTCAGGTATTCCTTGACGATCGGCGCGATATAGGCGTTGACCGTGGCAGTGCTGGTGCGTTCATATTCGCGCCACTCACGGGCCACCACATGCGAAGCGGTAATCTGCAGATCCGGCAGCAGCTGACGGATCAGATCCGCCGCCTGGTTCTCATGCGCCGGGTTGATATAGGAATTGATCAGACAGATCACCACGGAATCATAACCTTTTTCCGCGATGCGCCGCGCTGCTTCGCGCACGCTTTCTTCATCCAGCGCCGTGCTGACGCTGCCATCATAAAGGATGCGCTCGCGGATCTCATAGATATCGCTGCGTTTGACCAGCGGCACCGGCTTGCGGTAAAAGCGGTCGTACATTTCCGGCCGGTCGCCGCGCGCCAGTTCATAAACATCGCGGAAGCCTTCGGTGGTGATGATGGCCACCCGCACGCCGCGCCGTTCCAGAAAAGCGTTCAGGCCGACCGTGGTGCCGTGCACGAAAAAGTCGATTTCCGCATAATCGGCAATCTCCATATCCAGGCCGGCGATGATGGCGTCGGAAAGGTCGTCATGTGTGGTCAGCACCTTTCCTTCCCGGTATTCGCCGGTTTTGCTGTCATAGAACACAAAATCCGTAAACGTGCCGCCGATATCGACTGAAACTCTGTATCTGCCCATAAAAAGCTCCTCCTCATTCTGATATGCGCTCTACGCGTACCGCTTCAAAGCCGCAGCGCCAGATGCGCTCCCCGATCTCGTCCAGCATTGCTTCCTGCTCCCAGCGGATGCGGCCGATCACATTGACCGTCAACAGGCCGCCATGGAATTGCAGGCGTTCCGCGCCATAGTAGAAAGACAGCGTCTCTGCCGGCTGCACGCCCGGCGCAGCCTCCCATTCCCGCCAATAGGCAACGTCGAATTTGCTGACGATGCCGGTCTGGTTTTCCTGTACCAGCGGGACGCCGGTGACGACCGGCAGGAAAACTTCCCTGCCGCACCAGCGCGTATGGCGCAGCTCGCTGTCAACAGGCAGGATGCGCAACAACTCGCGCTGGGTAGCGGGCGTTTTATCGTTCAGATCCGCCACCAGCTCGCCGCCGCGGGCAAAGATGAATCGCAACTGTACCATGCAACACCTCCTCAGCGGTTTTGGTAGATACTTCAAGTTTACACGATGGCATGGGAACGAAATGGAATGCAAAAATAGCCATCAGCAACCAAAAGTGGAATTTTTCTGTCATTTTAAGATTTTTTCAGAAATTCACGGAAATAAAAACAATTGTGCTAGACAAAATAAGGTATAAATTTCAATAATAACAGATTGGGACGGGAAACAAGCCGCGCGATTGCCTTTGCCGCGCGATTGCCTTTGCCGCGCGGTCTGCCCCCGCGGCCACCGCCACGGCATGGAATTTCCCAGGCATCCGCCAAAAGCGGGCTTGCTCCCGCAAACCCGCCCCACAGCAAACCCGCCCCGCAATCAGCCCAAAAAGCGGGCTTGCTCCCGCAAACCCGCCCCGCATGATAAAAACGCCTGACGGCAAGCCGGCCCTCAGGCGCATGCCGCGCAAAAAACAAACAGGAGTGAGGCCATCCGGCCTCACTCCTGCCTTTTCACGCAGAGAAGCGCTTTCTGTTCAGTCGCCGTTATTCTCCCCTTCCCGATAAAGGAAGGTGACGGCCTGCGCGCGGGAAACGGGAAGTTCGGGGCTGAAGTTATCGCCGCCCGCACCTTCGGTAACGCCAACTGCCACAGCCCAGGCCGCGGCATCGGCATAATAGGCCGTTGCCGGCACATCGGCAAAGCTGCCGCCGGCAACCTGCGGGCAGCCGACAGCCCGCCACTGGAAGGTGACGGCCTGCGCACGGGTCACCGGGGCATCCGGCCCAAAGGTGGTTGCGCTGAGGCCGCCGGTCACGCCGTTTTGCACCGCCCACAGCACCGCATGATAATAATAATCGCTGCTGCTTACATCCTGGAACGGATTGTTGCCCGCAACCTGCGGAGAGCCATAGGCCCGCCAGAGAAAGGTCACCATCTGCGCGCGCGAGACGGTCAGCGCCGGGCCGAACAGAGTGCCTTCGGCATTGCTGCCGCTGGTCACGCCATTTTCCACCGCCCAGAGCACGGCTTCGTAGTAATAATCGCCCGGCTGAATATCGAGGAAGGGATTCTCTGCTTCAGCCACGATCTTACGGAAGGAAACTTCGATCTCCACTTTAGCGGCCGGCATCTGGAAACGATATTCGTCCGCGCCCACGCCGGTCAGTTTCAGCGCGTCGCCATCGGCATCGCGAACCGCCAGCTTGTCCAGCTCGTAGCCTGCCTCAGGCATGATGGTGATGCGCACCGTAGCGCCGCTCGCAGCCCGGCTGGGGCTGACCTTTACCGTGCCGCCCTCCACATCCGCGGGCACGCTGACGGCATAGGTGGTCACGCTGCTGCCGCTGCTGCTGCCGCTGCCGCCCCTGGCGATGACGACCACATCACAGGCAGCGCTGAAGCCATTTGCCGTGGCGGTGATGCGCGCAAAGCCGGGCGCTTTTGCCGTGACGATCCCCGCTTCATCCACGGCCGCCACATCCGTATCGTCGGATGCCCATACGATGGCGGATTCCGCCTCCGCTGGTGTCAGCGTGGCCGTCAGCCTGGCGCTGCGCCCCACCACCAGCAGGAGTTCATTCCGGTTGAGGGAAATTCCGCTGGCCAGCGCGCGCCACTTGGCGTACACCTCCGTGTCGTCCGCAAAAGCGGTCTCTGCCGTGACCTCTGTCTCTCCATCCGACAGATACCAGCCGGTAAAGTCATAGTTTTCCTTTTCCGGTGCTGCCGGCAGACTGACCGGGCTTTGCGGCGCAACCACCTGCACCAGGACGAGCTCTTCGGCATCCATAAAGGTCACGCTGATCTGGCCGTCAGGGATCTGCTCCGCCGGGAGCGCAAAGCTGTAGCTGCCGCCCTCGACCACGACATCGCCGCCGCTTGCGGATTGGAGAATGCCCGCGGCATCCACATTCGTCTCATCGCCGGAAAGGGTGATGGTTTCATTCGCGCCGCCGGCATAGTTGGTGCCCGCCAGGCTGATCTTCCCGCTCTTGCCATCCGTTGTGCCGGAAACGATCACATTGGTCAGCGTGGCAGGGCCGTCGTTGCTGTGGCCGATCAGGGCGCCGGTAAAGCCGGTGCCGGGGAAAGCGCTATCCGCAACCGTGGTCCCGCTTACCGTGACCCCGCAGACATAGCCCGCCACGCCGCCGGTCTTCCAGTAGCCGTCGATGGTGCTGTATTCCACCGTGCAGTTTTCCACGGTATTGGCGACATTGCCGTGGCCGAAGATGCCGCCCAGGAAGTAGGCGTCGGCCAGAGTGCTGTTGCCGGTCAGCTTGCAGTTCGTGAAGCTGGCGCCATCCGCATGGCCGGCGAAAGCGCCGGTCATCCAGCCGCCGGAGAAATCCACGCCGCTGAGGGTGAGGTCTTGGATTGCCGCGCCGCTGCCCAGGTTGCCGAACAGGCCGACATAGGCGGAACTCTGGTTTGCCGTAGCATAGTGCAATCCGGAAATGGCATGCTCCGCGCCGTCAAAGGTGCCCAGGAAGGCGATGCCGCTGTTGCCGATGGGCGTAAAGTCGTCCGTTGCGCCATAGTTCAGCGAGGCGGCCAGGCGGACGGTCTTATCGTTGAAATCGCGCTGCAGATAATTCACCGCGATGGTGAAGGACTGCATATCCGCTATGCTGTGGATTTCATAAGCAGAGGCGCTTGCATATTGCGCCAGCCATGCTTCTGCCGCCGCTACCTGCTCCGCATAAGCCGTATCGTCCGCAAACACCGCGTAGAAGGAAAGATCTTCCTGAACGCCCTGCTCATCACTTTGATAGCTCAGCTCGGCCAATGTGCTGACCAGCTGGCCTTCCCCTTGCGCATTATCGTACCAGCCCAAAAAGACATAGCCATCTTCGGCCTCTGCCGTGGCGCTGCGAATAGTTACCGTCGCGCCCCGATAGGCATTTTCCCACAGACGGCCACCGTTTGCCGGAGTTGAGGGGGTAATCGCCAGCACCTCGTCAGGATTCCGCACAAAGCCGTTCACGGTCACCGTGCCCATGGCACTGTCCGCCGAAGTGACCAGAATGCTGTATTTGGGGATTGCCTGGAGCTGGTCGTCCACGATCTCATAGCCCTCGTTCCAGAGCTTGAGCTCTTCGCCAAAGGTGACATCCGTGAAAGTTGGCATGCTGCTGTCCTTCCATTCCAGGCTGCCGTTGATCGTGCAGCCGGAAACCGCCGTCACCTCCGCCCAGATGTGCAAATTTCCGTTGAAGGTGCCGCCTGTGATCTCGCCCTTGCGAAGGCAGTCCGCATCGCCGTTAAACGTACCGCCAGCGATGGAATACGCCTGCACTTCGGTACCTTCTGCAAAGGTACCGCCATGGATCGCATCAGCTTCGATAAAATTATTATTGTCCTCGGGGTCCAGCGGCGTAAACGTACCGCCCAAAATCGACGTGACACCAACACCGCGATCATAAGTCCCGCCCTTCAGAATCACCGTTGTGGAATAATTATTCCAAACATTACGCTGGGACCCGCCGGAGATGGCGCCGCTCTCGATGGTCAGCGACGCCGAAGAGGCCACGTCAATGCAGCGCCAGTTTCCACTGTCCAACTCCCGAACCGCGCCCTGTCCATTGCTGCTGTCTTTCAGGACAACTGCTGCACCGTTTTGGATCAGGATGGCCGCCTCCCCCTCCGCATCTTGCGGATGCGTGATGGTATGGCCGTTGAGGTCCAGCGTAACGGAAGTTTCGATCACCAGCGCATCCGTCAGCTCAATATCCGCGGCCAGCTGGATCTCGCCGCCCGTCTCCAGCGCGGTAAGCAGACCCTCTTCTGTCGTTACCTCTGTTGCCGCCAATACGGTTGTCGGCAGCAAAACCGCGCCAGACAAAACAACAACACGCTCCGAAAAAGCCATTTGCGCCCCTGCCGGCGCAGGCCAGACGCGTCTTCGCCGCAAAACTACCGCCCGGAGGCGATTTTCCGCGCAAAAAAAACGCTGCCTTTTGCAGCGTTTTTTCTCCGTGCTTTTTTCCGTGTCTTTCCGGCCTTTGCGGCCGGTTTGCAGGTGTGGTCCCGCCGCTTAAGCGAGCGTTTTCACCGCAGCCGCCAGCTGATCCAGGCCGCGCGTCAGGTTTTCCAGCGAATTCGAATAGGAGATGCGGATATTATCCGGCGCAAAGAACGCAGCGCCCGGCACCATCGCGCAATGCGCGGCCTCGAGCACGAAATTGGCCACGCCGTTCGAATCCTGCAGCAGCTGGCCGTTGTATTTGCGCGCATAGAGCGAGGAAACATTCGGCATCACATAGAACGCGCCCTTCGGCATGCGGCAGGCAAAACCCATCTCGTTCAGCCGCGCCACCACATATTTGCGGCGGCGGTCAAATTCCGCCACCATGGCGTCGATCTCATCCGTCGGCCCCTGCAGCGCCGCGATGCTGGCATACTGCACAAAGGTCGTCACATTCGACAGGCTGTGGCTCTGCAGCGCATTGATCTTGGCGATGGCTGCCTGCGGCCCGGCCACATAGCCGGCGCGCCAGCCGGTCATGGCAAAGGCCTTGGAAAGCGCATTGGCCGTGAAGGTGATCTGCCGCACATCTTCCGAGATCGAAGCAATGCTGAAATGCTTTTCCCCGTCGTAGATCAGCTTTTCATAGACTTCGTCCGCGATCAGGTAAAACTCATGCTGCAGCGCCATCTCCGCCAGCGCGCGCAGCGTCTGTTCGCTGTAGACCGCGCCGGTCGGGTTGTTCGGCGTATTGAAGAGCAGCGCTTTGGTGCGCGGCGTCACCGCCTGCGCCAACGCGTCCAGATCCAGGTCAAAGCCGTTTTCTTCACGGCAGGGCACCAGCACCGGCACGCCGCCGGCCAGCTTGACCATATCGACATAGCTCACCCAGCACGGCGTGGGCAGGATTACTTCATCGCCGTCATCCACGATCGTCATGATCGTGTTGAACAGCGCGTTCTTTGCGCCCGCGCTGAAGCTGACCTCCGCCGGGCTGTACTGCACATGGTTTTCACGCGCCAGCTTCTGGCAGACCGCCTCGCGCAGCTCGATCACGCCGGGCGTTGCGCTGTAGCGCGTCATGCCTTCATCGATCGCCTTTTTGCAGGCTTCGCGGATATAGGCCGGCGTATCGAAATCCGGTTCCCCTACATTGAATTTGATGATCTCGATGCCCTGCTGTTTCAGCTCCGCCACCTTGGCCGTCAGCGCCATCGTTGCCGAAGGCGTGATGTTCATCGCCCGCTTGCTCAAAGTCCACATCGCAATCCCCACGCTTTCTTTATTTTTTCCGCCGGACATGCGCCGGCATCATCTGCTGTTTACAGTATAGCCGATTTCCCGCCGCCGCACAATACGCTGCGGCGCAAATTTCAGGCGGCAGACCGCGCCGCCGGGCGCCAAAGCGCCAAACCGGCCGGCTTTGCGCCTGGCGTCCGGCCTGCGCCCTGCGCCGCGCGCGCAAAGACAAGCCGTCTGGCTGGGCGGCAGCCAAAATCCGCCACCCGCGGCGCGCAACTGTCATCGCGCATGACGAAATCGGCTGTTGCCGCGCCGGCGACAAAGCGGCATCAGACGCCGTACATGATCTGGCCATAGGAAGGATAGGGCCAGCGTTTGCAGTCCACCAGGCGCTCCATCGTATCCGCCGTTTTGCGCAGCTCTTCCATGCGCGCCAACACCACGTCATGATGATATTTCGCGCGGGCCGCCGCATCCGCCTGCGGCGCTTCGGCAGCAGCCGCCGCCAATGCCTGCACGCGCAGATAGAATTCATCCGTCAGTGCGGAAAGCCGGCTGACCAGCTCCTCTTCCGAACGGCAGGCCAGGCCGGGCACGGCGCTGCGTTTGGCCAGCAGCGCTTCCGCCAGGTCGCGGCCATAGGCCACGGCAGCCGGATAGATATCGCCGCGCGCCATCTCCAGCATGGTCATCGCTTCGATATGGATCTGCTTGCAATAGTTTTCCAGCATGATCTCGCAGCGCGCGCGCATCTCCACCGGCGAGAGCACATGATGCCGCGACATGACTTCGATATTCTTTTCATCCAGCATATGCGGGATCGCTTCCGCCGCGTTGCGGTAATGCGAAAGCCCGCGCCGCGCCGCCTCGGCGATCCAGCTTTCGTCATAGCCGTTGCCGTTGAACAGGATGCGGCGATGTTCCTGCACCGTGCGGCGGATCAGCTGGTTGAGCGCGGCGACGAAATCCTCCGCCTGCTCCAGCTCGTCGGCGAACTGGCGCAGCGCTTCCGCCACGATCGTGTTCAGCACCATATTCGGGTCGCCCATGGAAAGCGCGGAACCGGGCATGCGGAATTCGAATTTGTTGCCGGTGAAGGCAAAGGGCGAAGTGCGGTTGCGGTCCGTCGTATCCTGCGGGAAGGGCGGCAGCACATCCGCGCCGATCTGCAGCTGGCCATGCGGCGTCTGGCTGTAATGCGCGCCGCTTTCCAGCGCATGCAGGATGGCGCCCAGCTCGTCGCCGATAAAGACCGAGATGATGGCCGGCGGCGCTTCATTGCCGCCCAGGCGATGATCATTGCCCGCGGTGGAAACGCTGATGCGCAGCAGATCCTGATATTCGTCCACCGCCTTGATCACCGCGCAGAGGAAGAGCAGGAACTGCGCGTTTTCCGCCGGCGTGTCGCCCGGTTCCAGCAGGTTGACGCCGTTGTCCGTCACCAGCGACCAGTTGTTGTGCTTGCCGCTGCCGTTGACGCCGGCAAACGGCTTTTCCTGCAGCAGGCAGGTCAGGCCATGGCGTTTGGCCACCTTGCGCATAATCTCCATCGTCAGTTGGTTGTGGTCCACCGCCACATTGGCCGTGCTGTAGATCGGCGCCAGCTCATGCTGCGCAGGCGCAACCTCGTTATGCTGCGTTTTAGCCAGCACGCCCAGCTTCCACAGCTCTTCGTCCAGATCATGCATATAGGCGGAAACGCGGATGCGGATATTGCCGAAATAATGGTCGTCCATCTCCTGCCCTTTGGGCGGCAGCGCGCCGAACAGGGTGCGGCCGGTATAGATCAGGTCGCGCCGTTTGTTGTACGCTTCGCGGTCGATCAGAAAATATTCCTGCTCTACCCCAACGGAGGAAGTCACGCGCTGCACGTTCATGCCGAACAGCCGCAGCACGCGCAGCGCCTGCCGGTTCAACGCAGCCATCGAGCGCAGCAACGGCGTCTTTTTGTCCAGCGCCTCGCCGGTATAGGAGCAAAAAGCGGTCGGGATGCACAGCGTGCCTTCCTTAATAAAAGCATAGGAGGTCGGGTCCCAGTTCGTATAGCCGCGCGCTTCAAAGGTGGCGCGCAGGCCGCCGGATGGGAAGGAAGAAGCGTCCGGTTCGCCCTTGATCAGTTCGCGACCGGAAAATTCCATGATCACGCCGCCGTCGCCGGTTGGCGCCAGAAAGCCGTCATGCTTTTCCGCCGTGATGCCGGTCATCGGTTGGAACCAGTGCGTATAATGCGTGGCGCCATGTTCCACCGCCCAATCCTTCATCGCGGTGGCCACGATATTCGCCACTTCGGGCGTAAGCTGCCTGCCCTTTTCCACCGATTGCCGCACTGCCTGATAAACGTCTTTGGGCAGTTTTTCGCGCATCACGCGCTCGTTGAACACCATGCTGCCGAACAGTTCCGGGACTTTTGTCATCGTCAAGCCCTCCTTTGGGCATAGGATAGCGTTTTTGCAGGCGCCTGCCGGCCTGGAAATAAAAAAGCGGATGCCGGCGCTGCAACAGTATCTGTTCGCAAACCGCATCCTGCCGCCGCCTGTCATCCGACAGCTTTTGCTCCCCCGCGCCTGACGCGGCTCGCAAAGCAAAACTAATGCTCATAACTATAAACCCTGGCAGCGCGATTGTCAAGCGTCCGGCATAAAAAATTACGGCGGCAGGCAAAATTCGCCCGCCAGCCGCAAACATGACGGCAAAACCCCCTCCGCAGCATAGCGCGGCGCAATATCCGCGGCCAAACCCGCGTCTGCGGCAAAGCGGCACCGGCAGCCAAAGCAGAAGCCTGAAGAACAAAATAAAAAGCCGGCCCAAAAGGCCGGCTGTCGCAAGCTGCGTCCTGCTTCAGTTGCTGCCGGTAGTGAGCAGAACGATCAGCATGGCCAGACCGATCGCACACATCACGAGCTGTTTGCGCAGCCCCGGCTTCTGCATGGTAAACGGTGCGACAAAGGCGCAGGCCGTGGCGGCCATCACCACCAGATACAGCGGCAGGAAGGCCCGCCCCAGCAGCGGATAAAAGCAATAGAGCAGCGGGAAAAGCAGGCCGGAGGTGGTCACCGGCAGGCCGCGGAAAGCCATCTTGCCCTGCGCGTTCTTCACTTCCTCCGCCGCTGCCGTCACATTGAAATAAGCCAGACGGATCAGCGCGCAGAGCGCGAACAGCGCCGATACCAGAATCACCGCCAGGCTGTCGGAAAGCGAAAGCGCGATCGCCCCCGGCAGCACACCAAAACAGAAAAGATCGGAGAGCGAATCGATCTGCACCCCGAAGCGCCGCTCTTCCAACGTGCGCTCGCGCCGCCGTGCGATACGGCCGTCCACCAAATCGCAAAACGCGGAAAAGACCAGGCAGTACACCGCATCCAGCGGCCGGTCCTGAAAGGCGAACCACAGCCCGAACAGGCCGGAACAAAAACCGAGATAGGTCATGATCACCGTGTAATTGTAATAGCCAATCATCTTTTTTCCCCTTTGCTGTCCGGCTGTGCGCCGCGGCGGCAGCCGTTTGCCATGTTCAGTCATCCGGCTGCAATGCCAAGCCAAGCAATCGTTTGCGTTCCGCCAGCATCGGATCGACGGTATCATGCAGCAGGGCTGCGGTCTGCCGCTCCGCCAGCGCGGTAAAGTTTTCCCCGCGCAGCGCCGCCGCCAGCTCTGCCGGGCTGATGCGGCAGGCCGGGTCTGTTGCGATCCGCCGCAGCAGGTCGTTTTCCGCCGCGCCGTCGCGCAGCGCCTGCTCTGCCTCGGCCGCATGGCGCTCCACCAGCAGCCGCGCCCGTTCCGGCTCCAGGCCTTTGCGTACCAGCAGGGAAACGATACGGCCAGCTGCCAGGAAAGGCAGTTCCAGCATCAGGTTCTCTGCCGCGCGGCGCACATGCGCCTCGCTGTTTTCCAGGCCATGGATCAGCAGCACCAGCATACGGTCCGCCGCCAGAAAGGCCTCCGGCACCGCCGCCCGACGGCAGGCTTCATCCTGCGGCTTCTGTTCCAGGCATTGCGCGCCGGCCACACCAGCCGGCAGGGCCGCCGCCTGCATCACCAGCCGTGCCAGGCCGGAAGCCTTTTCCAGCGCCTGCCGCGGCGTATTCAGCTCGCCGTCCAGCGCCAGCTGCCGCATATCGTTCGCGCAGCGCAGCACGCTTACCGCTACGCCGGCCAACACCTGCAAGGCGCGCAGATCCACCTTGCGGCTGTAATAGCCGGTGCTCACCGCATAGCAGCCGGCAAAGCCCAGCTTTTCCGCCAGCAGCCGCTGCAGCGTCTCCACCTTTTCCATATCGCCGCGAAACAGCGCATAAAGACGATCATCTGTGCCGCTGCTGCCGCGGCAGCCAAGCAGGCGCAGTCCGGCCAGCTCATGCTCTGCCGCCTCCAGGTCGCTGAGCAGCTCGCCGGTCCAGACCGCGGCGCGCTTGCCCAGCGTCACCGGCGCGCTGCCCGGCGCGCCGCAGGCACGGCAGGGCAGACGCTGATAGCGTTCGGCAAAATCCGCCGCCGCTGCCACGGCGTTCGCCAACAGGCTGCGAATGCGCATCAGCCCGGCGCGCAGGCGGATCAGCTCGCCATTCTCCTCGACAAACGCTTCATCCGCGCCCAGTGCGAGCACGGCGCGCGCCTTTGGGCATTGCGCCGCAAACGCATGCAGATGCGCGGCCACATCCTGCCGCAACTCACGTTCTTTAAGCGCGGCAAAGCCATAATTGATATCGTCCAGATGCTCGCGCATCTCGCCAAGCTGGCTGCCGCTGATCGGCAGGCCCAGTTCCGCCTCAGCCTCCGCCAGGGTCAGCCACAGCCGCCGCCAGGTGCGGAATTTCATATCGTCGGAAAATATTTCCTGCATTTCCCGGCCGGCGCGATGCGCTGCCGGCTGCTGCTGCGGCATATCCCTCTCCCCCTGTCCAAACGCAGCCGCCGGCAAAGCGGGACGCCCCCGCGCAGCCTGCCCTGCGTCCGCATGGATCCGCAGATCCGTTCAGTAAACCTTCTGTTTAGTATATCATTTTCCGCCGCCGCTGCCAACCTTTGCTTTTGCCAGCCGGCGCATTCTTCCGCCAAACCCGCTTTGCCGCAGCAGAGCAGGTTTGTACGCGCAGATCAAACCTGCGGCGGCTCTTCCTGCCTCTCTGCCGCCTGCAAAGCCTCCATCTCTTCCATCAGCTGCAGGCAATCCGCCTCCACCTGTTCCTTTTCCGCCTGCGCCTGCATCAGCAGCTGATAATCCGCCGCATGCGCCGGGTCGTTCATCTCCGCTTCCAGCGCGGCCAGACGCTCTTCCAGCAGCGCCAGCTCAGCGGCGGCCTTTTCCAGCCGGCGCTGGCGTTTCCGCGCTGCCGCCTGTTCTTCGCGGCGGCGGCGGTAATCCGCCGCCTGCGGCTTTTCCGCAACCGCGTCCGCAGGCGCGCCGTCTGCGGAAGTCCCGGCAGATGCGGCGCGCTTGGCCAGCGTAGCCAGCAGATCGTCGTAGCCGCCGATGCTTTCGATCAACCCGTCCGCCGTCATCTGATAAACGCGGTCCGCCAGCTGGTTGATCAGATAGCGGTCATGCGAAACGATGAGCAGCGTGCCGGGGTATTCGGAAAGCGCCTGCTCCACCGCTTCCATACTCGCGATATCCAGATGATTGCTCGGTTCGTCCAGCAACAGGAAATTCGCCGGCAGCAGCATCAGCTTCATCAGTTCCAGCCGCGCCTTCTCGCCACCGGAAAGCATATCCAGCGTTTTTTCCACATCTTCCGCCGGGAAGAGGAAAGCGCCGAGCATGGTCCGGATCTCGGTCTGCGTCAGGCGCGGATAGGCCTCGGTAAAATGCTGCAGGATGCTCTCGCGGCCAACAATATGGCCATGGAACTGGTCATAATAAGCCGGCAGGATATTGGCGCCCAGCCGCACCATGCCGCCATCCGGCGGCAGCAGGCCAAGGATGATCTTGAGCAGGGTGGATTTGCCGCAGCCGTTCGGGCCGAGCAGAAAGATGCGCTCGCCGCGCGTAACCCGCATATCCACATGCCGGAAAAGCTGCTTTTCGCCAAACCGTTTGGCCACATCGTGCAGCTCCAGCACTTCATTGCCGCCGGGCGGCGGCACGCGGAAACGGAAGCGCAGGCTGCGCTCCGCTGCATCCGGCGCGACCAGGTCCTGCTTCAGCCGGGCGATCTGCTTTTCCTTGCTGGCGATCGTCACATAATTGCGCGCCTGGTTGAAGCGGCGTTGCTGTTCGATAATGCCTTCGATGCGCCGGATCTCGCGCAGCTGGTTGCGATAGCGCCGCCGCGCCGCCTCTTCCTCGCTCTCGCGCTGCGCCAGATGGCTGCTGTAGTTGCCGTGGTAGCGATGCAGGCGGCCATGATGCAGGTCCCAGGTTTCGTTCGTCACATGATCGAGAAAATAACGGTCATGCGAGATGACGACAAAAGCGCCGCGGAAGCCGGCGAGAAACTGCTCCAGCCATTGGATGCCCGCGATATCGAGATGATTGGTCGGCTCGTCGAGCAGGAGCAAATTGGCGTCGGCAAGCAGGGTGCGCGCCAATGCTGCCTTGGAACGCTGCCCGCCGGAAAGCGCCGCAACCGGCAATGCGAGATCCGCTTCGCAAAAGCCCAGCCCGAGCAGGGTAGAACGCAGGCGCGCACGGTAGGTATAGCCGCCGCGCGCTTCGTATTCCTCCTGCAGGCGCTGCTGTTCGGCAAGCAGGCCGGCGGCATCCTGCGGCTGGCCCGGGCGCCCCTGCGTGCCGGCCATCCGCTCCAGCGCTTCATTCACCTGCTGCAAACGCTGCTCCAACGCCTGCAGCGGCGCAAAGGCCCGCAGCGTGGCGTCATAGAGCGTCTCCTCCGCCGCAAAGCGCAGAAACTGTTCCATATAAGCCAGCCGGCATTCGCGCGCAAAGACGAGCTGCCCGGCCGACGGTTCGAGCGCACCGCTGATCAGACGGAACAGCGAGCTTTTGCCGCTGCCATTCCGCCCCACCAGTCCGATATGCGCATTTTCGTTGATCTGAAAATCGACGCCGCTGAACAGCTCATCCGTCACAAAACGCAGCGCCAGACCATTTCCTGCCGCAAGCTGCATAGATATCTTCTGAAATCCCCCTTGCCGCGCTGGCCAGCCGTGCTAGCCGCGCATATTCTCCGGTTCGCTGGCGGCCATCGCCGCAGCCTCCCGCAGCTGCCGCTGACGTTTTTCTTCCAGCCGCCGCTGCCGCGCCCGTTTGCGCATACTCTTTTTCAGCAGCATCGCTGCCCGGCTGAGCGCATAGATCGCCAGGCTGAACAGCACGCCCAGCCGGCCGATCTCCGCATAGAGCGTATAGGTCGAATCCGTAAACGGCAGCAGCGCCAGCAGCGCATTTTCCGGCCGCATCACCGCCACATACCAAAGCCCGGCAAAGAGCAGCGGCATCAGCAGCCCCCAAAGAAAAAAAGGGCGCAGGGAAAGAAACCACTGGATAATTACAAAAAGCAGAATAATTCCGTACACAGCCAGCGAAATAAAGTGATCCATCGTCATGGCGATCCCTCCATCCCTCCGCATGATGCGACGGCAGCCACGGCTGCCGCCCATGCCGCGGCAGACATGCGCAGCCCGCGCGACATGTTTGCCTCCATTATAGCATTTTTAACAGAAATTGCAAACCTGTCTCCGCCGCCGCGCCGCTGCGGCAAATCCTGCCGCAAGCTATGCCGCCACGGTTTTTCCCTGCCGGCAGAAAAAATTTGCCGCTGTCAGGCAAGATATTGCAGCGGCATACATAGAATGGAACAGGATAGTAAAAAAACAGGATCCAAGATGATGAAGCAAACAGATGGAGGGAGCGCCGATGGCAGGAGCCAAAGAGGAAGGAAAATATATCACGCTGAAGCAGGCGGCCGCACTCAGCCATGTCGCCTATGCCACGCTGCGCCGCGATATTGAAAACGGCAAGCTGCCCGCCTTCCGCGCCGGGCGCAAGTATTTTCTTGACGCCGAGGAAGTCGCAGCTTATGCGCGTGCCGCTGCCGTCGGTCGCGCTGCCGAAGGGTATACCGTGCGCCAGGTGATGCAGATCCTGCCGCTCAGCTATGCTTTCCTGATCGAGATGATCCATGACGGCCGCCTGCAGGCAGTAAAACGCGGCCGCAGCTATATCATCCCGCGGCCTGCGCTGGAGGCATTCCTCGCCGCCTCGCGCAATGCGGCGGAAAACGACTGAACCGCCGCCAGGCCAGCCGGAACGACGGCCGCAGGCCGAAAAAAACCGCCCCAACAGACAAAACCGCCCCAGCAGGCGGAGCAGCCCGGAACAGTCACGGAGCAGCCCGGAGAGGCAGGATCCGCCGCAGGAAAACGCCGCGCAAGGCGGCGGGAAACCACAGGCAGGCTTTGCCGCAAAATTGCCGCCTGGCGGCGAAACCCCAGGCGCAAATATCACGCGTAAATGCCCGTTTGCCAACGCTTTTGTCAAAAAACACGGAAATCCGCAATGCGGCAACGGAACGGTAAAAATGGTAAAAAATATAGAAAGGCAGGCTGCTTTTTTGCAGCCTGCCTTTTTCTTTTCTCGCTCATCTCGTCCGGTACATCCAGCCGACAGCCGCTTGCCAGCGCATGCGCGGCGTGCACCGCTCCGACAGCGCAGATCACAGACCGTATTTTTTGCGGAATTTGTCCACGCGGCCGCCCTGTTCCACCATCAGGCGCTTGGAACCGGTATAAAAGGGATGGCACTGCGAGCAAACTTCAACCTTGATCTCCTTTTTCGTGGAGCCGGTCTTGAAGCGGTTGCCGCAGGAGCATACGACCTCGACCTCATGATACGCGGGATGGATACCTTCCTTCATCGATGGTCACCTCTTTTCTCAACCATGTTGGCGATATGCCGGGATCTGTTGGCAGGATCGCCAGCCTGACTATTTTATCATACTGTTTTCCGTTTGTAAAGAGGAATTTTCGCCTGCCGCTCAGCGTTGCTGGCGCAGATCCCGGCTGTAATTGCCGATGCTGGTCTGCGGCAGCTGCCGCTGCAGCTCCTGCAGCAGACGGCGCATGCCCAGCGGCTGCCGCTGCCGGCAGAAAGGCGCCATCAGCGCCGGGTCGCAGTTGAGGTTGCGCAGCTGGATTTGGCGCACATCATAGCGCCGCGCCAGCTCGATCAGCGCCTGCAGCTGGGTTTCGTCATCGCTGAAGCCGGGATAGGCCAGCAGGTTGATCGCCACCGGCACACCGGCGGCAGCTGCCGCGGCCAGCGAATCGCAGACATCGCGGAAAGCATAATCCTTCGGCTGATGATAGGCCTGATAATCCGCTTCCACTGCGGAAAACATGCTGACGCGCAGACTGTCGATGCCATGCGCGATCAGCTCGCGCACCGCCGCGCTGCGGCCGGCATTGGTATTGATATTGAGCAGGCCGCGGCTGGTCTCGCGGCGAATGGCAGTGAGCGCTTCGCAGATCAACTCCGCCGCCAGCGTCGGTTCGCCCTCGCAGCCCTGGCCAAAGCTGATCATCGCATCCTCCGCATGCTGCAGATGCGGCACGGCGATCTCCACGATCTCACGGCATTGCGGGCAAAAATCGATACGCTGCTGCGGCGAATCCGCACCGCCCTGCTGCTGTTCGGAAAGGCAGGCCAGACAGGCTGCATTGCAGGCCGGCGAAGCGGGCACGCCGCCTTCCCAACGGCGGTAAAAGATGTTCTGCGCGGTAAAGCAGCCATATTCCAGGCTGCATTTGGCCAGCTGGCGCAGGATGCGGTTTTCCGGCTGCGCCTGCAGCCGCTTCTGCACCAGCCCTTCCAGCGCCGGCGTATTGAAATGCTTCGGGTTCCAGCGGCGGTGCTCATCCGTGGCAGCCGCAGCCACGACCAACCGCCCCTTCTCCACGCCCACCGCCGTATAACCCAGGATGGGCAGGGTTTTTTCCGCCGGCTCCGCCGCCGGCAGCAGCAGGCGCGTGAAGCCCTGCGGCAACAGCGCGGCCACGGCATAGACCGGCTCGCTTTTCTTTTTATAGGGGTTTTCCGCCAGCGCCAAAAATTCGCCGGCCGCCGCGTCAAAGCCGATCGGCGCAGCCAGCGGCATCATGGTCAGCGTCGCGCCTTCCGGCAGCGGGATCAGGTCCGGCTTCAGCACATGCTGAATGCGGCCGCCGCTCATGCCGGCCAGTTCCAGCGGCGGAAAATCAAACCATTGCCCGTCCGGCCGGGCGAAGATCATCTTTGCCATTTTTCCGCTCCTTCCTCCTCTGCCATGGCGCCTGCTGCTGCGGCAGGCAGCTCTTTATCAAAAAAATATTGTCCATAGGCGCCAAAACAGGGTTCGATCGCTGCGCAAAGCCGGTAGCCCTGCGCAGCATAAAAAGCCGGCGCCTGAAAAGAAAAGGTATTGAGCAGGATGCGGCGCGCCCCGCTTTGCCGCGCAGCCTGCTCCAGCCGCCGCAGCAGCGCGCTGCCATAGCCCTGGCGGCGGTAGGATTCGCCGACAAAAAGCCAGCCCACGCGCACACAGTCCAGATCGCGCTGCGCCGTGATGCCGGCGATGAGCGCGCCCGCTGCATCGCGGATGCAAAAGGCATATTCTTCGTAATCGGTAAGAAAGCGGCTGTTGTATGCTTCCAGCTGCTGATGGATCTGCGCCGCTTCCGCCGCGCCGCAGGCTTCGATCTTTGGCAGCCGCATCTTTTCCGCCTCCTTTGCCGCCGTATCGCATGGCATCAGTATAACACAGCGCAGGAACAAAATGTATAGCAAAGATAAAATTTGGCAAAGCTGACGGGTGGAAAGGAGAACAAAACATGAAAAAACAAGCGTTTTACTGCCTGCTGCTCGCCGTTTTGCTGCTGTTCGGCATCAGCGACAAAGCGCAGGCTGCAGCCTACGCATCCTATTATATTACCACAGAAGGCGAGGACATCGCCGGCATCGCCCTGCGCTGCGGTGCGGATGCGGAGCTGCTCGCTGCAATCAACAATGCGCAGCCGGATGCGCCGCTGGCCGCCGGCACACTGATCACCCTGCCGCAGGAACCGGCGGCCGCCATTACCGTACAGGCGGGCGATACGCTGTATGCGCTGGCGCAGCGCTACCGAACCAGCGTCAGCGCGCTGATGGAGCGCAACCAGATCCGCGACGTGCGGCTGCTGCAGCCCGGCCAGACCCTTTATCTGCCGCTGGATGAGGAATGCGCCGTCTTTGCCGTCTCCGGCGACGCGCTGCAAAGCGTACCGGTGCTCGCCTCGCGCGGCACGGCCAGTTTCCTCTGGCCGGTCAGCGGCGTGATCAGCTCGCGTTATGGCGCGCGCGGCAGCGGCTATCATTACGGGCTGGATCTGGCGGCAGACGCTGGTTCGGAAATCGTCGCCGCAGCAGCCGGCATAGTCAGCGAGGCGGATTGGAAAAACGACGCCTACGGCTATGCGGTGATGATCGACCATGGCGACGGCTTCCAGACCTTATACGCGCACTGCCAGAGCCTGCTGGTTGAAGAAGGCGAAACCGTACTGCGCGGCGACGCCATCGCACTTGTCGGCAGCACGGGCAACAGCACCGGACCGCATGTGCATTTTGAAGTGCGGCTGGGCGGCGCCTGTCAGGACCCGCTGCTCTATCTGCGCTGAAACCTGCAATCCCGCGCAATCCCGCGCAAACGGCTGCCGCAACAGGCAAAAGCAAGGCGCCGGCGCAGGACGGCAGCAGGACGGGAAAAGCGGAAAACCATTGACAATAAACTAGGTGCAAAGGCAGATGCGTTAGCAAAAAATGGCAGCTATATTTATCCGGCTGCCGCAGAAACTAATGCCAGCGCGCAGCGGCTGCCGCCCCGCCGCTGCCGCGTCAAACAGCTTGGGCAGGAAAAGGAGGATACAGCGTGAGGAAAATAGCATATCCCTTAAAATCAGCCGCACTGCTGCTGACCCTGATCGCAGCGCTGCTCGCCCTGGCCGCCTGCGCCAATACGGCGAACAGCCGCGTAGCAGGCAGCGAACGCGAGATCATCTACGGTTATCTCCTGGAGGTCAACCAGCAGGCGCGCACCGTTATGGTGGATGAAGCCGAAGTGCTGACCCCGGCAGATACGGAGCGCATCTCCCAGCTGGGGCTGCGCGAAGACATGTTCCAGGACGGCTATTATGTTTACAACCGTGCGGTGGAACGGCGGCTTTATGCGCTGCCAGACACGGCGGAGGTCGATCTTTCCGCACTGCGGCAGGTTGGCATGACGACGGAAAACAGCCGCACGGACGGCCTGACCGACAACATGATGAACAATAAGACAGACCGCATGACGGACAACACGACGAACGGCACGGCAAACGGCATGACCGACAACCGGACCAATGACATGACGAACGGCATGACCGACAACACGACGAACAACACGGCAAGCGGCATGACCGACAACACGACGGACAACACGGCAAACGGCATGACCGACAACACGACGGAGAGCAATACGGATCGTGATACGCTGGGCGAGGATCTGCGCGACGCAGCCAACACAGCGGCTGCCAGCATTGCAGACCTGCTTGACCTGCAGCGCGAACATCCGGAACAGCTCTATGCGCTGACGATCGAAAATAACCGCGTCGTTGCCATCCGTGCCGCCGACATCGCGGCAGCAGCGGACAACAGGTAGGCCAAAAGCCAGAGCCGCGGCAAGGAAGCAGCCCAGCGCTGCTTCCCGCCGCCGGCAGGCTTGGCTGGGGCGCTGTTCCTGATCTAATAAGCATAGATATCATAAGCATGCTTAGGAGCGGTGAAAGTAGGGTTCGACCTTTCGCTGGTTTTGATCGCCAGCCTGCTTTCTCTGCTCTTTCTCGGCCAGCTGGCCGGCGTGCGCGAAGGAACGGCAGCCGCCGCGCTTTGCGTAGGGCTCTGCGCAAAGGGGATCAGCCGCCTGCTGCAACCCCTTGCTGAATTTTTGCACCGCATGAACCCTGCGCCGTTAAACGCGCGCAGCCATGGCTAAACTGCGCCTTGCGCCTGGCGGCCGCCGCTTTGCCGCAAAGGCTGCCGGCTGACAAAATACCTGCTTAAATGCAATTTTGAAAAGAAAAAAATTTTTTGCCATCCACAGAAAAAATTAATTTGTGGATGGCGAGTTGTGGATAATGTGGATAAATATGTTGATAACTGGCCTATCTGCCATTTTTTTGCCCGCCTCGCCAAAACGCGACTGCTTGACAAGCACAAACCGCCTGTTCCAGCATTTTCCTGTCGAGCATCGTCGGAAAAAAAAGGAAAATTTTGTGTTGGTTGCGGCGGGAAAATTTTCCTTTATGCGGAATTTACCCATTATTCGCAAAGAAAAATTTTTCGTCCGTTTCCCCGGGATTACGCGGACGGAGTAAAGGGGCGGCAGGAACGATGAGCGCGCAAAAAGAAAGCGCCGCTGCGCTGCTAGATCCGGCAGGGCGGCCAAAGGCAAAAACAGCCGCAGCAGCCAGGGCGGCAAAAGCAGCCGGGAAAGCGCCGGCTGCGGCGGAAGCTTTGCCTGAGGCAAATGCTGCGGCCGAGCAGCTGACGGATGAGGAGATCCAGGCGGATATGCAGCGCCTGATCGGCTGCCATGCGATGGAGATCATCCATGATCTGCGTGCGCCGGTGGCTGCCTTGCAGGCCAATCTGCAGCTATGGCGGATGCGGCTGCAGAAAACCGGCAGCGCGGAGGATCTGCGCCGGCTGGAGCTGCTGGAAAAGCTGGCGCGGATGATCGGCGACCGCAGCGGGCAGTTCATGGAACTGCAGCGCAGCAAACCGAGCGAAGCCCAGCTGCATCCGCTTGACCCGCTGCGCGTGATGGAACAGGTGCAGGAAATGCTGCACAGCCTGCTCCTGCTGCGCCGGGTGGACTGCCGGCTCTGCCGCGGCCCCGGCGCAGGGCCGGCGCTGGCAGAAGAACAGATGCTGAAGACCATCTATATCAATCTGCTCGACAATGCGGTCCACGCCATGCCGCAGGGCGGCAGCTTTTGCGTGACGCTCAGCGGCAGCAAAGGCATACGGCGCATCGAACTGGCGGATAACGGTTGCGGGATGGAACCGAATACGCTGGCGCGCATCTTTACGCGCGGCTTTACCACGCGGCCGGACGGCAACGGCTTCGGCCTGGCGATCTGCCGCCTGCTGGCCGAACGCATGCACGGCGAGCTGCATGCGGAATCCGCACCCGGGCAGGGTACGCGGTTTATCCTTACGCTCGCTGCTGCAGCGCTGCCGGAAGAAGAGCGCCCGCCGCTTTAGCCGCCGGAAGGCGGCCATGCGCGCGCCAGGCCTGAACCACCGCGGCCCAGGTTTTGCCCTGTGCAAACAGCCGCGCGCATCAACGCACACGATGCCGGCACAGCCGCATCCGCTGCGCCGGCAAAGGGCAAAACCAGCGGCTTCCTGCCGCAATCAGAGCGGGTCGCGCAACAGCGGCATACTCATGCAGCGCGGGCCGCCGCGACCGCGCACCAGCTCGCTGCCTTCGATCTCGATCGTTTCAATCCCCGCCTGCCGCAGGCAACGGTTGGACACGGTATTGCGGTTATAGACGATGACTTTACCCGGCGCCACGGCCAGCGTGTTCGTGGCGTCGTTCCATTGTTCACGCGCTGCAATGCGCGCATCGCCGCCGCCGCTTAAGATCAGCCGCACATCCGGCAGCCCGAGCGCATCCGCCAGCGCGCTGCGGATATCGCGGCAACGGCGGTAACGGAGACCGCCCTGCGCACCACGCATAATCGCCACCACGTTGACGCGTTCCACCACATGGGGGTAGACGAGGAAGCTTTCCGCATCGACCATCGTCATCACCGTATCCAGATGCATGAAGGCGCGCTCCTGCGGGATCTCCACCGCCAGCACGGTGCGCACGCCTGTCGCCGCATCGGCAGCAAGCAGGCGGCGCGCCAGATAATCGATCGCATGCAGATTGGTGCGCGCCGAGCAGCCAACCGCCACCGCCTGCGGGGAGAGCACCAGCACGTCGCCGCCTTCGATCGGCATGCGGCAGCGGCTGTTATCATAGAGCAGAGGCAAGCCGGCAAAGGCCGGGTGATGGCGGAAAATCAGTGCAAGCAGACGCGCTTCACGCTGCCTGGCCTGCGTATTCATGGCGGAAAGCACCACGCCGCGGCCGACCACAGCCGCGGGGTCGCGCATGAAGTAGAGGTTGGGCAGCGGGTCGAGCAGATGGCTGGGTTCAATCTCCAGATAATCCGCCAGCCGCGGCGGCCGGCCCGGCACCTGGCGCGGCAAAACACCGCATACCGCATAGGCGGCGCGTGTTTCCGCATCCGCAGCCAGGAACAGCGCGCGCAGGCGGCTGATCTCCTCTTCTTCCCGCCCCACCTCGCTGGCCAGCACCTCGTCGGCAAAGGCGGCGGCCAGGGCATTGTCAGCCAGCACATCGCGCAGCAGGTCGCTGAGATAAAGCACTTCTGCGCCGCAGCTGCGCAGCGCAGCGGCAAAGGCGTCATGTTCTTCCGCCATGCGCGCTGCCCAGGGAATATCTTCGAACAGCATATCGCCCAGCTGGCGCGGCAGCAGATGTTCCATCTCCGCGCCGGGGCGGTGCAGCAACACCCGCCGCAGGCAGCCGGTTTCGCTGGCAACGCAAATCTCTTTGCGCATCGTCGTCCCCTCCTTTTCCGGGCAGTTTCCGGCAATGCCAGTTGGCCGCGGCCGCAACCGGCAGCCACATGCCGTTCATGGTTTTCCCTTGATCGCGGCGTTGCCGCCTGCCCTTTTCTCGCGCTTCACTTTTTCCTTACATTATACAATTATACAAACGATTATGCAACAACGCGCCGCATCCGCCGCGCACGGCCCGGGGCGGCAAATAGAGCTTGCCTATGGCTGTTTGGAATGCTATAATGTTTTAATGAGTAGGAATCGCCGGCAGCAGGCTGACTATTCCTGCGCAAGATCGGTATCGGCGCAGCGCAAGCTGTACCGGCAAGGAGAGGCTTATGACAACGATCCGTTACGGCGGGCAGGCTGTCATCGAAGGCGTGATGATGTCCGGCCCCAAAGGCAAGGCGATCGCCGTGCGCAACGAGGACGGTTGCCTGGTCTATAAAATTGAAGACAAAAAACCGCTTGCCGAGCAGCATGCGCTTTTCCGGCTGCCGGTGGTGCGCGGCGTGGCCAATTTCTGCGCCAGCATGGTGGGCGGCATTCGCGACCTGACCTGGTCTGCGGCGCAGGCCGGCGAAACAGAGGATGAAAAGCTCTCCGCCTGGGAGATCTTCACCGCCGTCCTCACCGCGCTCGTCTTTTCCGTGCTCGTCTTCATCGTTTTTCCGGTTTTCCTCGCCACCTGGCTGCACCAGTATGTCGGCGATTTCGGCCGCAGCCTGATCGAAGGCCTGCTGCGCGCAGGGCTGTTCCTCGGCTATGTTCTGGCCATCAGCCGCATGAACGATATCAAACGGCTTTTTGCCTATCACGGCGCGGAGCATAAGACGATCAACGCCTATGAAGCCGGCGTGGAGCTGACGCCGGAAAACGTGCGCCAGTACTCGCGCATCCATGTGCGCTGCGGCACCAGCTTCCTGATGATGGTGATGCTCCTGATGATCGTCTTCTTCACCTTTGTCGGCCAGACGGACGCCGTCCACCGCATCCTGATCAAAATCATCTGCCTGCCGCTGATCGCCGGGCTTTCCTATGAACTGTTCCGCCTGCCGCTGAAATACCCCAACAGCAAGCTGGTGCGCATCCTGGTCGCGCCCGGCCTGGCCATGCAGGGGCTGACCACGCGCGAGCCGGACGACAGTCAGATCGAAACCGCAATCGCCGCCCTGCGCGCCGTACCGGGTTTTGCCGGCAGCGAGATCGACGCCGCAGCAGCCAAGGCCAGGGCGCAGCGCAGCCGCCGCAGCAAACGCAGCCGCCGCGCCGCTGTCCAGCAACAGCCGATGGCGGCAGAAGGCCAGCCGGCGCTGGCAGAGCGCCAGGCGGCAGAGCAGGGCGAAATGACGGAAGAAACAACCGTGCTCTACCGCAGCATGGGCGGGCACGCCACGCAGCCGGCTGCGGAAATGCCGGCCGCAGCGGCAGAGGACGCGCCGCAGCAGGCAGCGGAGACGCTGCCGCAGGATACGGTCGTGCTCGATATGGACGCGCCGCAACAGGCGGCGGCAGAACAGCAGGCGGCGGAGACGCTGCCGCAGGAGATCCATGCGCTGGCACCGGTTACCGAGACTGCGGTTACCGAGACTGCGGTTACCGAGACTGCGGTTACCGAGACCGCCGTTACCGAGACCGCCGTTGCCGAGACCGCGGTTGCCGAGACCGCGGTTGCCGAGACCGATGCGCAGCGCGCGCAGCCGCTGCAGGCGCGGCTGAACGCTGCGCTGGAGCAGGCAGGCACAAAGATTGCCGCAGATGCCGCCGCATTGCATACCCGGCTGGCCCCGGCCATGCATCAGGCCAGGCTGCAGGCGCAGGCCGCCGGCCGGCAGGCCGCCGCGCTGGCGCGAAAATCCGGGCGCCAGGCGACGCTGCTGGCAAAGGCAGCAGGCCGCAAAACCCTGCAGTTAAGCCGCACTGCCGGCCGTAAGGCGATCCGCGTGGGGCGCATCACCGGCTGCGCGGTCTGCCTGTTGGCAGATGAAGCCGCCGGCGCGGTAAAGCGGATCGTCAACGAGGCGGAAAGAAGATCCGCCCATGCGGCGGACACGCCGCAGACAGCGGCGCCACCGCAAAATGCGGCGCCAGCCGCAACAGAGGAAACGCCCTCTGCCGCCGCGGCAGAAGCTGCGCCGGCAAGCAGAACGGAGAGCAGAACGGAAACCGCGCCGGAACTGCGGCAAACGGAAAACGGAAAAGAGGAAGATTAGCGCATATGCTGGAAAAGCTGGCTGCATTGAATGAAAAATACGAACGGCTGACCGAACTCGTCTCCGACCCGGCGGTGATCGCCGACCAGACGGAATGGCAGAAGCATATCCGCGCCCGCGCGGAGATTGAAGACGTGGTGATGACCTACCGCCGCTACCAGGCGGCAGAGCAGGCGATTGCCGAGGCAGAGGCCATTCTGGCCAGCCATGAAGACCCGGAACTGGCCGAACTGGCCCAGCAGGAGATCGCCGAAAACACGGAACAGAAAGCCGCGCTGGAGCAGGAGCTGAAACTGCTGCTGCTGCCGCGCGACCCGAACGATAACCGCAACGTCATCCTGGAGATCCGCGCCGGCACCGGCGGCGAGGAAGCGGCGCTGTTTGCCGGCGATCTCTTCCGCATGTATACGCGCTATGCCGAGCAGAAGCGCTGGCGCACCGAGATCATGGACGCCAACTATACGGATATCGGCGGCTTCAAAGAGGTGATCCTGCTCGTCGAAGGCAAGGGCGCCTATTCGCGGCTGAAATTCGAATCCGGCGTGCATCGCGTGCAGCGCGTGCCGAGCACCGAATCTTCCGGCCGCATCCACACCAGCGCGGCAACCGTCGCCGTGCTGCCGGAAGCGGAAGAGGTAGAGGTGGAGATCAACCCGAACGATATCCGCATCGATCTTTTCTGCGCCACCGGCCCGGGCGGCCAATGCGTCAATACCACGCAGAGCGCGGTACGCATCACCCATCTGCCCACCGGCATCGTCGTTTCCTGCCAGGATGAAAAGAGCCAGATCAAAAACAAGGCGAAAGCCATGCGCGTACTGCGCGCGCGCGTACTGGAGAAGATGCAGGAGGAAGCGCAGAGCGCAGAGGCCAGCGCCCGCCGTTCCATGGTCGGCAGCGGCGACCGTTCCGAACGCATCCGCACCTATAATTTCCCCGAGCGCCGCGTTACGGACCACCGCATCGGCCTCACCCTGCACAAGCTGGACCAGGTGCTGGAGGGCGACCTGGATGAGATCATCGATGCGCTCATCACTTCCGACCAGGCGCAGCGCCTGCGCGAAGCTTGAGTTTTTCCGGCAAAACAGCAGCGGCGAAAGCGGTTGCCAGCCGCCCAAATATTGGCGAATAAAGCAGGCCTGCCTTTGGCCTGCTTTTTTGTAGCGCGCTTTCCGCAGCATTTTCTGTAGCATTCTTTCTGTAGCATTCTTTCTGTGGCATTCTTTCTGTGGCATTCTTTCCGGTTTTGTTTTTCCGGTTTTGCTTTTCCGCGCCGCTTTGCCGCGCGGATTTTTCATCTTTGTTTCGCCTTTGCTTGCAAAGATACAGCTTTTTTCGCGATTATCGGTTGATTTGCGCGAATTATATTGCTATAATATTAAATACAAAACTTATCCAAAATTTTCCAAAAGGGGGAGCAACATGAAATCACTGCAGAAAAAATTTGGTCTCACCCTGCTGTTGGCGCTGCTGATCGCGCTGCTGGCCAGCCCGGCGGCGCTGGCCGCAGAGGAATGGGGCCTGCCGGAGGGCAGCCCGCAGCCGATCGTCTACACGGATGCTGACAAGGAATTTTCCTATGCCCTGCTCAATCCGGAAAATGTGGACGTGCCGAACGACAAGGCGGTGATCATCACCGTGCTCGGCGACGGCTTCACCACCGAGGACCAGGACAAATTCAACTACTATGCCCAGCTCTTTGCCAACCATGCGCTGGAGATCAAACCGTTCGACGAATATGCGGACTGCATCAAGATCTACCGCATCAACGTGATCTCCAATGAGAGCGGCGTCACGCGCGACCAGAGCACGGACGGTGAAAACGTGCCCGGCCTCGACCCGCGCGATACTTATTTCAACAGCTCGCTCTGGAACGGCGGCACCCAGCGCGCACTGCGTGCGGATACGGATAAGGCGCTCGACCTCGCCCACTCCTATTTCCCGGACAGCTGGGTGATGCTGCTTCTCAACAGCTCGATCAGCGGCGGTACGGGCGGCAAGCTCTCGCTGACCACGCTGCAAAGCCGTTTCATCGACGTTTGCATCCATGAGCTCGGCCATACTGCGGCCGGCCTGCCGGACGATTATTTCACCAGCACACGCGTATTTGACCGCTGCGAAGAATCCTACGACGCTTACCCCAACCTGATCGCCAAAAAGTGGATCGACGACCCGGAATGGCAGGAGAGCAGCATGTGGTACCGCATGCTCGGCCGTGACGGCGTGACCTTCGACCCCTTTGACGAAAACCCGAACTATTTCCGCTGCCACCCCAGCTGCAAGATGCGCTATATCGGGGAAAACGATTACTACGAGAACTACGGCACGGAGCAGTTCCCGTTCTGCGAAGTGTGCAAGGAGCTCTTCCGCGACACACTCTCTTTTGCTTCCAACACCAATACCCTGCATTTCCAGCCCTATAACGACCAGTTCCATACCGAGACGCCCTTCTCGTTCAACGACTGGCACTTCATCTTCCGCAGCCGCAACGGCGAGGAAGCGATCAAGG
>CALXRV010000001.1 GCA_944390945.1 uncultured Clostridia bacterium | reverse complement strand
ATACCTCCTAGAAGAAAACTTAGTATTATGATGAATAATGCTCTTTTAAACCGACTTCACGTAAACCGACTTCACGCACAAGCGAATTTGAAAGCTGCCCCTTCAATTTTCTGTTAATGCTGATCATCTAATGCTGATCATCGTTTTTTATTTTCACATAAAACGCCGCTCTCGCCGCATGATGATAGGGAATCACGTAAAGCAACCCTAAACCCAGCGTACATATTGCCCCCAGCAACCAACCAGCAAAGCTTAAATCCAGCAGAAACATGCGTGCCTTCTTGCCTTTCATCAGCAATCGGCTTCTGGCCATCGCTTCTAACACACTCAGGCTGGGACGCTCTGCGAGCAACCATGGAGCCGCAGCGTATTGATAATAAAAATAAACCCCAGGGATAATAAACAAGATCAATCCACCGCATACGATAACCGTCCGCAAGAAGCGGAGCGCAATCGCTTTTATTATTTCCCGATAAAGTAGAGGCAAGTTACGCCAAAGAAACTTGCTGCCTTTTGCATTTTGCAGATAGCAATTACATTCGCCAAGTACCGCAGCTGCACCCAACAGCCAGAATAAGGCAGAGCGAATCGTCAAAAGATCAATATAAAACAGTTCATCAAATGCCGGTACTGTTGTAGGAGCTGCCAACCAAGCCTGAAAATCGGCTGTCACACGAACAATCGGTACAAGCGTATAACCGCCGACAAGAGCTACGGTAATCGTGACCAATATCGCTTGGAACCAATTCCCCTCCAGATTCCTGCGAGCTCGACGTCGGTATTCATACAATGGCATCATTCGTTCTCTCTGCCCCATAGTTTTTACTTTGTGAAAACAACACAATTTACTGACAGCTTTATTATCGCAGATTCGCTTTGCGGTGAAAAATACATGTTGTTATATGTGTACCATACTTTGCAATGTATGCTTCACTCAACAGCACTAATCACAGCTCAGCTATCGATGAATACCGCAAATTAAATACACATAAACCAAAAACGACGAGACCACAACTAGTCTCGTCGTTAAATTAAGTTAGTATTTTTATCGTTGCTGAAGCATAAACTTACTTTTTGCGTCAATGTATTTATTGATTTTTCCGCTTTAATTCCTATTGTCGACAGATCAGCTTTGCAGGACATCTCCGTATGCACGCTTAAGCTGCAGTTTACTGGAACAAGGTTTTTATTTTTTGATCATATCGTGCATCTGCAGCAACATCTCGCGCGCCTGTTGCAGCGTTGTCTCACCGGCATGATCACCGGCAATCATCCGTGCCAGATCTGCCACACGTTCTTCTTCCGTCAATGGCTGCGCAGAAATCACGGTTCTGCCATCCTCTTCATGCTTTTCGATCAAGATCTGCCGATCAGCCGCCGCAGCCATCACTGCCGCGTGTGTGACTAATATTGTCTGCGCATGCCGGCTAACCAGCGCTACGCGTTCCGCCACAGAAACAAGTGCCCGACCGGACATTCCGGTATCGATCTCGTCAAAAATCAGCGTGGGAACAGCGTCCAATTGCGCAAGGATCACTTTTACGCCCAGAACAATACGCGATAACTCTCCACCGCTGGCGATCTGGGAAACCGGCTGCATGCTTTCACCCGGATTTGTGCGGATCATAAACCGCGCATGCTCTGTACCCGCAGGCGACGGAGCACAGGGCAGCAGTTCCACCTGGAATTCCGCACCCGGCATAGCCAGCAAATGCAGCTCATGCGTAATTTCATTACTTAATGCTAATGCTGCAGCAGCGCGTCGTTCATGCAGCTGTTCAGACAAAGCGGAATACTCCGCTTCCGCCAGCTCCGCCTGTTGCCGAAAGAGCTCTCCCGATTCGTCAATTTCTTCCAGGCTTGCATATTCTTTCTGACAAGCAGCCAGGGTGACGAGTAGATCTCCATATTTCTTTTCCAAACGCCGCAGCAATGCGATGCGCGCCTCGACCTCTTCTTGTCGGAAGGCATCAATATTTACTCGGTCACGGTAGGAAATAATCTCATTTGCCACATCTTCCGCTTCATAATACAAACTGTTTAAGCGATCTGCCAAAGCTGCGCAATGCATATCCAGCGCCGCCACTTGACGCAGCGCTGTCGCCGCAACGCCCAGCTGTTCAACAGCACCCCTGCTGCAGTATAGCGCTTCATGCGCCTCCTCCGCAAATTGATAAAGTTTCTCCCCATGCGCTAACAGGTGCGCTTCCTCACGCAGCGCATCCATTTCATCCGGCCGCGGTGCCGCTTCTTCGATCTCGCCAATGATCTGCTGCAATTCATCCATACGGCGCACCCGCTGGTCACGCTGCTCCGTATATTCCTGCACCCTGGTTTTTGCCTCATGCAAAACTTGGTAAGCGTCTCTTACGCGTTTTAAAGCAAAAAGGCAGTCCTCGCCGCCATAACAATCCAACAAGCGCCCCTGCTCTTCCTCTTCCATCAGCAGGGTGTGCTCCCGCTGCCCATGAATATTTACCAGCAATCGTCCCGCGGCGCGCAGTTGCGCCAGCGTCACCGCCCTGCCGTTGAGCCTGGCCACGCTACGACCACCGCGCACCAACTCGCGACTGAGAATCAACGTGTCTGAAACCGCATCTTCACCAAGCATTTCTGCCAATGCCGCGGGGAAAGGCGGCAGAAAAACACCTTCTACCACTGCGCGGTCAGCCCCCTGCCGGATCAACATATCGCTGCCACGGGCGCCAAGCAAAAGGGAGATTGCATCGATCACCATCGATTTTCCCGCGCCTGTTTCACCGGTCAGGGCATTCATCCCCTCTTCCAAAGCTAAGCGCATCCGGCGGATCAATGCGATATTTTCTACATTCAATTCATAAAGCATACCGCTCTTCCGCTCCGCATTAAATATTTTATATGATTCTCGGCCTCAACCAATTAACTCACGCAACTTGCGCGCTAATTCATGCGGCTCATCCTCATCGCGACTGACCAGAAAGATCGTATCATCCCCCGCAATGCTGCCAAGTATTTCTCGCCAATTCAGGCCATCCACACAAGAGGCCATCCCCTGCGCCATACCAGGATGGGTCTTCAAAATCACGATATTATGACCAACTTCCACTTTCAGCAGGTTTTCTCGCAGAAAACGCTTAGCGCGATCATAAGTGTTGATCGAATTCAGACCCGGCGGAAAACCATAGCAGAAGGTATTATCACCCGTGGAGATCTTAATCAGGCCAAGTTCTTTGATATCCCGTGAAATCGTCGCCTGCGTCACATTAAAACCACGCGCACGCAACGCTTCGGTCAGCTGGTATTGCGTCTCAATATCCTGCTGCTCGATAATCTCTCGGATCTCCTTATGTCTGCGGTTTTTCATGTTCTCGCCCCTTAAAAATGTTGTAGCATTCATTTATACATATAACTTGTTCCTAATACGCTCAAAATAAGAATCTGCGCTGAAACGAATCAACCGCACGCGATAAGGTGCACGGGTAATGAAAATATGATCATCTTGCTCCAGCGTAAAACGATATTGACCATCCGCGGTCAAGGATGCGGCGCGCAGATCACTGCGGTTGATGATCTCCACCTTGCTGTCCGCGGAAGCCAAAATTGGTCGCGAGAAAAACGTATGCGGACAAACAGGCGTTACCAGCGTTACATCCATCTCTTCCATGACGATTGGCCCGCCTGCAGAAAGCGAATAACCGGTGGAGCCTGTCGGCGTAGCGACAATGATCCCATCCGCATGATAGGAATGGATCGATTCTCCATCGATAAACAGATCCAGCATAACAGAACGTGATTGATTGCCGCTGGCCACATATATCTCATTTAATGCAATGCAGCGTGCCATCTCTGCGCCATCGCGCACAACGGAAGCGGAAAGGAGCAAACGTTCCTGAATATGATATTCACCGTTCAGTACCCAATCCAAGGCCTGTACCGCTCCGCCGCTTTCTACAGCGGTAAGAAAACCCACCCTGCCCATATTGACACCAAACATCGGCACCAAGTGCCGGGCCAGGATGCGCGCGGCCGCCAACATTGTACCGTCTCCACCCAGTACAACTGCTATATCCCCAGCAGAAGGCTGATAACGTCCAAGATCGCAAATACGGAAAGCATTCTGCCCATTGGGATGTAACACCTGCATCCCGCGGTTTTCCAGATAATCGCTCAGGCGGCCGGCCAGTTCATAGCTCCCGCTATTTTTTTCATTAAAGATGAATAAAAACCGTCCCATATTCCCTCCACATTTACATCTAGTCTTATTCTATAATATTTATGCATAACTTTGCAAGCATTTTCTTTCTCAACTCGTTTATTGTCGTGATTTGACGCAAAATACTCCACTGTCATGGCAGGGAAGGATTCTGCCGGCTGCGAATTTTCTTTTTGGTATTCCCACAGCAATGAAAAATTCATCCCTGCAGACCATGCGCTGGCATATTGGCAGCAGCACTGACATATATTGTTTTGGAGGTTATGATATGGCAAAAGAATCTGTACAGAAAAAAACAAATATAGTCCTGATCGGTTTCATGGGCAGCGGCAAAACGGTGATCGGCCGGCAGACAGCACGTCTGTTGGATTTTGACTTTGCAGATACAGATGATGAGATCCGCCAGGTGACCGGAATGGAACTGCGACAGCTGTTCCGCAAGCATGGAGAGATCCGTTTTCGTTCTGAAGAGCGGCTCGTCCTGCAAAAGCTGGCCGCGCGGGAACATATTGTCATCGCATGTGGTGGCTCTTTGCCCCCCAAACCGGAAAATCTCGAACTTTTGCGCGACAAAGGATGGTTCGTGCTGCTCACCGCAAAACCGGAAGTGATCCGTAACCGCCTGCAACGTAAGGCAAACCGCTTGCTAACAGGCTCCAAGCCATCCGCAGAGCATATTTCCATGCAGGCTGCAGCCTGGGAACAAAATTTCACACCATACGCAGATTTTATTCTTGACAGTGGGGCAATAAATGTTGATGAAGCTGCAACAAAGCTGGCAGAAAATTTTCGTGCTTTTTGCAGTCAGCCTTAAAAACACTTTGTGGCCACCAGGCGATTATGCTATAATAAAACCACGCTTAAGCGTGGTTTTATTTTACCTGCTTGCAAATGCAGGGAAAGGGGGCATGAACATGTGCGCTAACCAGATCCAATGGTATCCTGGGCATATGGCAAAGACCAAACGTAATATTGAAGCCGATCTGGCTCTTGTCGATATGCTGATCGAAGTGATCGACGCGCGCATCCCGGCTGCAAGCCGGAACCCGGACCTGCAGCCCTATACTGGGAAAAAATGCCATCTGCTGCTGTTAAACAAAGCTGATCTCGCATCGCCACGCGCCACACAACGTTGGCTGGCATATTATCGCAGCCAGGGCTATATCCCGGCTGCGATCAACGCTGCACGCAAGCAAGGCCTGAAGGAACTGCAAACTGCCATCAACCAGGCTTCCGCACCTTTGTTGGATAAGTTGCAGCGACGCGGACGGCTGCCACGCGCCGTACGTGCGATGGTCGTTGGCATACCCAATTGTGGCAAGTCAACAGTAATCAACGCACTGGCGCCGGCTGCTTCCGCCAAAACCGGAAACAAACCCGGCGTTACGCGTGGCAGACAATGGGTCAAGACGAATGTTGGCGTGGAACTGCTCGATACGCCAGGCATGCTCTGGCCGCGTTTTGCAAATGAAGATATTGCATTCAAACTGGCCGTATGCGGTTCGATCAGCGATGGGGTTTTCCCGATTTATAGCGTGGCATGCGACCTGGCGCTCCTCCTGCGTGAGCTGGCGCCAAAAGCACTGGCAGAACGTTACCGTCTACCCGAACTTGCCGGCAGTGGTGAGGAAATCCTGATCCAGATCGCAGCAGCGCGCGGAATGCTGGGTGCTGGCGGCCGCGTCCGCGATGAGGATGCGGCATTGTTGCTGATCCAGGAATTCCGCAGCGGTCGCATTGGCCGCATCACATTAGAAGAAGCGCCGGCAAAAGTGAGTGCCCGTGCGGAGGAGCAGCCATGAATCGTGCAGAACGTCTAGAAGAGGAAAAGCGGCACTGGCAGGAAATGCGGTGTTATGAAGACCAGTTGCTGTCAGAAGGCTATACGCGCATCGCTGGCCTGGATGAAGCCGGACGAGGCCCGCTGGCCGGACCAGTCACCGCAGCCGCCGTTATCCTGCCACCGGATTGTCTGATCCTTGGTCTGGACGATAGTAAAAAGCTAAGTGAAAAGAAGCGGCTACGGCTGGAAGAGGAGATCAAAGCAAAAGCCTTGGCTTGGTGCTGTGCTTCCGTTGATCCAGAAACCATCGATGCGATCAATATTCTCGAAGCATCACGCCTGGCAATGCAGCAAGCCGTAAACGGTCTGACGCTTGCGCCGCAATATCTGCTGATCGACGCTTTGCAGCTGCCGCTTCTGCTGCCCCAGCAGAGCATCATCAAAGGAGATGCCAAAAGCGTCAGCATTGCTGCGGCCAGTATCCTTGCCAAAAATGCGCGGGATCGCATGATGGTTGCCTTTGATGCGCAATACCCGGGCTATGGATTTGCCCGGCACAAAGGATATCCGACAGCAGCCCATAAGCAGGCGCTGCGCGATCTCGGCTATACGCCGATCCATCGCCGCAGTTTCAAATTTTAAGCTTATTTGCCAACGGGAAGGAGTCCTGCATATGCCGGGGCGCGATACGCTTACCACTGGTGATCTTGGCGAACAGCTGGCAGCAGATTATCTGCAACAGCATGGCTACCGGCTGCTTTGCCGTAACTTCCGCTGCCCCTGTGGAGAAATCGATATCATCGCGGAGCGGGAAGGCGTAATCTATTTTGTGGAAGTAAAATCGCGCAACAAGAGCACCTTTGCACCACCTGCAGCCAATGTCACACGCACAAAACGACGCCAGATCTCCCGCGCGGCTGCGCTTTGGTTTGCCAAGCAGGGATATGAACTGCCAAGCGGCCTGCTCGTCGCTGAGGTTTATCTCGACAGCGGTAATATTCATCTACTGGAGGACTTTCTGCTCTGAAGACGGAAAAGCTTACTCCACCTGGCCTGGTTTGCCTTTTTTTCTCGATTATGATAACATAATCGTGTTTGAGATATGTCCGCTAACGGAAATTCCACCTGGGCATCCTAAATTATACTATGGAGGCATCTTGCCTTGGAAATATTGAACACGATCAACTCCCCTTCTGATCTGCGTGCGCTGCCGCTGGAGCAGATGCCTCAGCTGGCGCAGGAGATCCGTGCCAAAATCATCGATACTGTCGCTGAAACAGGCGGGCATCTCGCCGCTAATCTGGGTGTTGTTGAGCTATCGCTGGCCTTACACTATGCGTTTAATACCCCCCAGGACAAGATCGTCTGGGATGTCGGCCATCAATGCTATACGCACAAGATACTTACCGGTCGTCGCGATCAGTTTTCCACGCTGCGGCAGGATGGCGGCATTTCCGGCTTCTGCAACCGGCAGGAAAGCCAATATGATACCCATACGACCGGCCATAGCAGCAATTCGATCTCACTGGCTCTGGGAATGGCAGTAGCGCGCGATCTCAGTGGAGCAGATTACCAGGTTGCTGCTGTCATCGGCGACGGCTCTTTGACCGGCGGTATGGCATTAGAGGCGCTGGATCATGCAGGGGATTTGAAAAAACCGCTGATCGTCATTCTAAACGACAATGAAATGAGCATCAATGGCAATGTCGGCGCGATTTCGGCACATCTTTCCCGTATTCGTACAAATCCAC
Organism: uncultured Clostridia bacterium; assembly: GCA_944390945.1. Lineage (GTDB taxonomy): Bacteria > Bacillota > Dehalobacteriia > UBA4068 > UBA4068 > CALXSV01. Next base: position 5,129 of record CALXRV010000001.1, on the reverse strand, counting down.
GTTATGCACGGGCGAAAAGCAATGTGCGCGGTATATTGTCACACTTGCCTGGCGGCGAAAGCCTCTCTGCCTTGATCAGCTCGCTGAAAACTGGTCTCAAATCCGCAATCGTGCCCGGCATGCTGTTCGAGGATCTTGGTTTTGTCTATCTCGGCCCCATTGACGGGCATGATATCCATGCGATGGTCGAATTGTTCCGGCAGGCACAACATATGCAGAAGCCGGTTCTGATCCATGTCCGCACGACCAAAGGTAAAGGATACACGCCGGCAGAAACATTTCCAGAGCGCTGGCATGGCGCATCGCCGTTTTATATTGAAAGCGGCTTGCCCAAAAACGGCAAATCGGTCTCCTACAGCGAGATCTTTGGCAAAACCCTGGCAGAGCTGGCGGATAAGGATACGGATATCGTCGCGATCACGGCAGCGATGGGCGAAGGGACCGGCCTATCCCATTTTTGTCAGCAATTTCCAGACCGATTTTTTGACGTAGCGATCGCAGAACAGCATGCCACCACATTTGCGGCAGGTCTGGCTACTGCAGGGAAAAAACCGGTGTTTGCCGTATATTCCACGTTTTTGCAGCGCGCATATGACCAAGTGATGGAAGATGTCTGCCTGCAACGACTGCCTGTCGTGTTTGCCATCGACCGTGCCGGTCTCGTTGGCGGCGACGGCTGCAGCCATCAGGGGATTTTTGATATTTCTTATCTCCGCGCCATGCCGGGCATGACCATCCTGGCGCCGGCCGATGGCGAGGAACTGAAAATGATGCTGCGCTATGCTTTTTCGTTACAGGCGCCAGTTGCGCTGCGCTACCCACGCATGCCGGCCAGACGGCTGGAAATTTGCCGGCCGCCCCTGCAATACGGTTGCGGCGTAAAGCTGACCGAGGGTGCTGATGCAGCAATCTTTGCATTGGGCAGCATGGTCGAGACCGCGCTGGCAGTGCAGCAGCGCCTAAAGGAAGACGGGTTACAGCTGCGCGTGGTCAATGCACGGTTTGCCGCGCCACTCGACACCAAACTGCTGGATGAAAGTGCAACTGCCTGCGGTGGCCGTATCATCACGCTGGAGGAAGGCGTATCCAGCGGCGGTTTTGGTGAAGCCTGCGCCGCTGCGCTTGCCTCTACAATAATCGGCAAAGAAAAACAGACGGATATCATGATCTGCGCCCTGCCCTCTGCTTTCCCGCCCCATGGCGAACGCGGAAACCTGCTGCGTGCTGCAGGCCTGCAGCCAGATCAGTTGGCAGAAGCAATCCGGGAAAGATGGTTCCAAGATGGCAAATGAAGGGAAAGCGAAAAAACAACGCCTGGATCTGCTGCTTGTGGAGCGGGGGTTCTTTCCCTCCCGCGAGCAGGCGCGTGCTGCGATCATGGCTGGCGAAGTACTGGTAGGCGCAAATAAGATCGAAAAAGCAGGGGCGGCAGTTGATCCGGCCGCAGAAATACGCCTGCTGGGTAATCGCCTGCCATATGTTTCGCGTGGTGGGCTAAAGTTGGAAAAGGCGATTTGCTGCTTTCATCTGGATCTCCATGGCCTGACCGTCATCGATATTGGTTCCTCTACCGGCGGTTTTGTTGATTGCGCTTTGCAAAACGGTGCGCAGCGGGTCTATGCTGTAGATGTAGGCAGGAATCAGCTGGCTTGGAAACTGCGCAACGATGCGCGCGTGATCGTGCTGGAAAAAACAAACGCACGCTTTCTGGATAGGCAAACCATCCCGGAACAGGCAGATCTTATCACAGCCGATGTTTCTTTCATCTCCCTGGCGCTGGCTTTACCTGCGGCTGTACAGCATTTGCTGAAACCGGGCGGCAGTGTTGTCGCGCTGATCAAACCCCAATTTGAGGCTGGCCGCGCCGCTGTAGGAAAGGGCGGCGTGGTTCGTGATAAAAAGGTGCACCGCCAGGTTCTGGAACGGATGCTTTCTGTTTTTGCGGAAATGGGATTGGGCGTGCAGGCATTGGATTTTTCGCCGATCACTGGTGCCGATGGCAATATCGAATATCTCATTCATGCACAGAAGGGCTTACAGCAGGCTGACAGTTTTTCTCCGCAGCAGATAATCGATACAGCATGGTCCGTACACCACGCGACAAAACAACAAGAAATGGAAGATTGAAACTGGAGGCAGCCAGCGGAAATACTGGTGGATACTTACCGCAAATCACATACAGGGGAGCACATGATTGCGCTCCCCTGTTTTCTTATCGTATGCAGATCTCCCAACAGAAATCCTATGCCTCTTCAATCGCGCGACGCAGTTTCTGAATCGCCTTTTTCTCGATGCGTGAGACATAAGAGCGCGATATGTCCAGGCGGGCGGCAATTTGCCGCTGTGTCAACCGATGGCAACCATCCAGTCCATAACGCAACCGCAACACATAGCTTTCCTTTTCATCCAGCACATGCAGGTGTTCAAGCAGGATCCGCTTTTCCTCCTCCAACTCTACCTTTTCATGCACCGTGTCCTCGCTCTCGCCCAGGATATCCATTAAGGTAACCGCATTGCCTTCCTTATCCACACCGACCGGATCATAAAGTGAAACCTCTGTCCGTTGATTGCGAATACTGCGTAAATGCATCAAAATTTCATTTTCAATGCAGCGCGCAGTGTAAGTCGCTAGACGAGCCCCTTTATCCATCCGGAACGTACTGATCCCCTTCACCAGACCGATTGTACCGATCGACAGCAGATCGTCGCGCCCGACGCCGCTGCTTTCAAACTTCTTAACGATATGGGCGACCAATCGCAGATTATGTTCGATCAACTGACTGCGTGCATCTTCGTCGCCGGCTGCCATTCTTTCCAGGCATTCCCGCTCCTCCTCAGCGCTCAATAAGGGCGGGAAAACACTGTTATGCAAATAAAAAATGCAATATGTCGCCTGTTTTGCGGCAGCGGTGAAAAGGTCCATGGCGCGGCTCCCCTCGCAGGTTCGTGATATAGTGTATGCACGGATCCGCGAAGGGTGCCGTTATACGGCGAAATCTGTTTACCTTATAGCAAAAAAAGCTGGAGCCCCTGCTACGACTGTCTCTGCCAATTCTGCCTGCTGTTCCTGCTTCTTACACCCGTTCTGCAGATGGACACCATCTTTGTGCGATCCCTCCGTTTTCAGCATTTGCTTTCGCATGCATTGACTGGTCCGCAGCATTTCCCCGAGTAGCGCTACGTTTGAACTACAGGAAAAGCAGCGATTTTCCCGCACCAGGCTGGCAAGAATCATCCTTTTTTCAATCAACAAAACAGTGAACACCACACGCTCCATCATGCAAGCCGCACCAGCTTATACCACCAATCTAAGCCGGAACCAGCCATCTGTCAGATCAAATTCGCAAACAGCTCCATTTTTCCGGCAAAAAGTAGAAATAGATTGTACGCCCAAGCCGTGCCCATCTTTTCTGGCCATCGGCAGTCCATTGTGGTCAAAGAGGCACTTTCCGACACATGGATTAGAAATTTCTAACATAATGCCGGGCGTTCCCAGCATCTTACAGCGGATCTCCCTCTGTTCCTGCGGCAATTCCAAATTGGCATGAATGGCGTTTTCCAAAGCGTTGGCCACAACGATAGCCAGTTCTCCCTCATCTACTGGCAAAACATCAGCCAGGGAAACCTTTGCCTCCACCCGAATACCCTGGTTTTTGGCCTGGCTAAAATAGGAAGAAAATACAGCATTCAGCACCGCCTGCCGACACCACCTTATGATTTTCTGCTCGCCCAGCCGGTTTTGGGCGAGGTTGAGGAAATTTACTGCCGCATCCTGCTCCCCCTGTGCCACCAATTCTCTGACAGCTTGCAGCTGATGGCGCAGGTCATGACGCTGAATTCGAATCTCCTCCTCTACTTCCCTCACCTTCTGCACTTTCTCCTTCAAGGCTGCAATCTGCACCTCCAGCAGCGTGGTGCTTTGCTGCTCCATCTGAATACGATACTGGTCAAGCAGGCTTTTGAATACTGCAATATACACAACGCAGAGAGGAATAATAGCGGTGTAAAGATAAACTCGCTGCGCATCATTTTCAAGATAATTGCCCGGCCATGCAGACACGAAGATCAAATAGACGCAGAATACACAGGGAATCAGGGTCAACACGCCCCAACGGTTGGCAGGCATCACCTTGATCAGCATACGAAAGCGTCGCCGCAGAAAACGCCATTCCAGATAGATCACCACTAAATAGAATGCAAACATCAGCAGGATATTCACCAATCCAGAAAGGCCGTAGTATTCCGTTAGCAAGCGGATAATGGAGGCCGACAGCACAGACAGCAGGATCTGCGTCATATAGTTAAATACCGCCTGCGTTGGCGTATCGTTTGCCGCCCAGTAGGTTAGAATTGTCGCCGGAACAGAAATGGTGAGATAAAACAGGCGAAGCAGCAACAATTCTCCACCGATCCTCAACAAAATCAGGCTGGAACTGAATACCCAAAGGCTGTAAACTATTAAAATGCATAGTAGTTTCCGCCAGCTAAAGCGAAATTCAGTCAAACTGGCCATCATGCCGATCGTCATTATGGTGATAAAGAAAGCGCGGAAAACCAGAAAATCCAGATTCGTCATAGAGAATTCTCCTCATTCAGCCATTGATTGCACAGGCTTGTTGAATTCTGCTCCAGGCGGCGCGATGCAGCCTGGTCATGGCCCAACTCTATATAGGCGGTTAGGCTACCCATCTTTTGGAAATCCATTGCGGAGCGAGGCAGAAAACCAGCAGGCCCGCCCACACGGGACAAACATCATCAGCTGGGAGAACAAAAGCTTTGATCGCCCTCTTGCTGTCGATACCCCCATGTTAAATATCCGCCTCCTCCGCTCCACATGTCGGACACGCATAATCAATAGGACAGAAGTCCATCCGCTCCACAGATTAAACAGACAAAAAGGGCTATCGGTCAGAAGCAGAATTACAATCGATCCTCCTGCGCTGTTACCTTAGGACTTCACTGTCCATGCCACAAGGAATGATGATGGTATGCTGCACCATCATTCTCTGCTTGAATTGCATACATAGAAGGAAATTGTAGCATAGCCATCCATGCATCCACAACAGGCCGAAAACTTTTAGCTATGCTGGAGATCGAACGCTCATTTTCCAGGGCGATATATAATGAAA